>DOCI01000011.1:14109-14605 GCA_003503535.1 Planctomycetaceae bacterium | reverse complement strand
AGCTTCCGGATGAAAATTTATAGTCGGGAAGATTGAAAGCGGTTTCTCCGATGAGCAGGGTTGTTGTCGTGCCATCAGTCATGTCACGAAATCGCGTCGAACCATCCTGAGAACCGGTGTAAACAATTGGGCCATCCAGAGAGGGAGCAGGCAAGCCGTAATAGGGCCAGTATTGATTGTAATCTCGACTTCCAATATTGACGGCATAGGTACCTGCGGCTCGTCCAGAATCAGAATCGCAACTGGGGACCTGGCGCCGGATGGGGGCAGAAGGGCACATGTAAGAAGAAATCGTCTGGCTGGTAACAACGACATTGTACGGATCGGAATTTGTGAGGTTGAAATCGTAATGATCGAAGATGTTCCCTTGATCAACCAGGGGCAGAATTGATGTGAACAGGCTCCCGCCGCTTAATTCACTGTTGGCATTCGCGTTCGGAAATGCAGTGTAAATGTCATGATAATTGTGAATAGCCAGTCCGATCTGTTTCAGATT
>DOCI01000011.1:4066-13973 GCA_003503535.1 Planctomycetaceae bacterium | reverse complement strand
AGTCCGATCTGTTTCAGATTGTTTTTGCAGCTTGTTCGCCGGGCTGCTTCTCGGGCTTGCTGGACGGCTGGCAATAGTAATGCGACCAAAATAGCGATGATCGCGATGACGACAAGCAATTCAATTAAAGTGAAAGCTCGACGAAGGGGGTGGGAAACGTGGCACATAGGATGCCTCCTTGAAAAAGAGTTCAGCTTTCTTTCGGCAAATTAACCGAGAGTGATTTCCGACATCAGAGAATCACTCAAAAGTTGGCTGGCTCTTTTTCAAGTGGCTGGCTGGAGAGTCAAAACTTCGGGAGATGAGTTGAAATTGAGACTCAGTCTCAATATAGTAGCGGTCGTTCAACGACTCAGCAAGCCCTTGCAGCCAAAATTTCTGTTATTTTTTGCCAGCCAGGTCGTTCCAGTACGATCCCCCCTGAATAACGGATTCCTACCATGTCGAATGACAATGATCTTCCTCCACAATCCCCTCAGAATAATGCGTCTTCTACCGAAAAGGATCGCATTTCTTTTTCTGAATTGTCACGGGGAAAACGCGAAGTTCTCCTTGAGCATGAAGGTCAGTTGTACCGGTTGCGATTAACCCGAAATGGAAAGCTAATATTGAATAAGTAGTCGCAAAAGCGGAAGGGGGAGAGCGGAAAAGCCGAAGTTTGATTCCCCTACGCCTAATGCCTGTCGCCTGTGAGTTTTATCGCGAGTTCAACCGCTTGAATGAGGCTGTTGACATTGGCTTTGCCTTGCCAGGCGATGTCGAATGCGGTGCCGTGATCGACGGAGGTCCGAACGATGGGAAGTCCGAGCGTGACATTGACAGCGTCATCAAAAGCGAGGGCTTTCAGGGGGATCAATCCCTGGTCGTGATACATGCAAATGTAGGCGTCGGTCACTTCCCGACGGCGTTTCATGAAAGCCGTATCAGGCGGAAAGGGACCTTCAATCAGAATGCCTTGTTCTCTGGCCCATTCAATCGCAGGCTGAATGATTCTCTCTTCTTCCTGCAGGCCAAACAAGCCGTGTTCTCCCGCATGCGGGTTTAACCCACAGATGGTTAGTTGCGGAGTGAGGCCACGAATCTGTTTCATCGCAGCATGTGTCAGTTGAATCGTTTCACAGATCCGCTCAGTGCTCAGCAGGGAGGAAACTTCGCTCAGGCCGACATGTGTCGTCACGAGACTGCAGGTGATTTCCGGGCTGGTCAGCATCATGACAATAGGATCTGCTCCCGTTTTCTCGGCCAGAATTTCTGTATGGCCAGGGTAAGGATATCCCGCCTGATGCAAAGCTTCTTTATGGAGGGGAGCCGTCACCAAGGCATCCGTCCACTTATTCAGGCAAGTATGGATTGCTCGATTCAGATAGCAAAAAGCGGCTTGCCCGGCGGGGGCTGAAACTTCACCAGGCGACAGGCTGTGCAGGTTTTCGCAACCCATGTCGATGATTGCGGGTTGGGAGAACTCCATTGGATTCTGCTGAAACTGATCCCATGAAACCACTGGGACAGTTATTGAAAACGCATCTGCTGGTGACTTTGAGAGTTGTGCAGAAACTCGCTTGAGAATGGAAGCATCCCCATAAATCAATGGCTGGCAAATGGATGTGACTTGCTTGAGATTTAACAATTGCAGGCATAATTCCGGTCCCACTCCCGCAGGGTCTCCCATGGTGACTGCGAGTCGAGGATGATGATTCAGAGGAGTGCTCATGTTATGGATCTTTAAGCTGCATCTGTTGTGAGAGGTTTAATGATTGACCACGTTCTATCGATTATACCGATTATCGAACTGTCGGATATTGCTGTCGTGCAGTTCTGAAAAAAACAAGCAATGTCATCGAGTCAAAGCGGTGTAAAAGGCTGAACATGACGATGAAATGAATACCGTTCTACAGGAATAATATTTATTGAATGAAGAGAAATGTCGTCATCGGGCCAGGGAAATGTGACGGAAAATTGGTTGCGAAATGCTTGTCAGCGCATGTCAGGTGATCGTATGCGGTTGGAGTATTATCCAATCACATCTGAGTCTAATGAATGTTCGAGACAACTTTGGGATGGTTCTGAAGTCATCTGGCAACGGGAAGTGCATTTGGAGCCAGGGCGGGAAGGTGTGATGCGAATCCGTATTGATTCTGCTCAGACTGCGGATCAAAGGGTACTGAAGTTGTGCCACTTTGCAGATCACCTGGTTCATCTGGCGGAATCTCCGCGAGTGCTCTCGGCCCCAGATGATTCTCGAATCAGTTCAAAGGACGTCAGGAAGTATTCGACGAAAAAAGCTGCAGATCAAAACGCCGATGCCCCCCTGGCTGTGAATCGTTCGATTGATGCTAGCCTGGAGTCGATACTCAAGTTGACGAATTATCGCGGTGCCGCCTTTTTGATGTTGAATGACTCTGGTCAGGAACTGCGATTGAAGTCTTATGTGCATCAGTCATTAAATCCGTTACCCTTTCCCGAGCGAAAACTGGCGGATTCAAACATTGACCGACTGGCGATGCTCGAAGGCTATGGGGTTTGTCGAGGAAATCACACCCAGGGGCGTGTCTGGTTACCATCTGATGTGATGACAGGCATTTGCGTTTCGGTTCGCTTTACCACGGGAGCGATCGGAACCGTTTGGGTGTTTGATCGGCGAAATCGGGAGGTGTACGATCGGGAATTGCATGTCGTGCAGTCCATTGCGGCTCAATTGGGAGCAGATCTTGAAGAGCGTTTGCGTGATCAACAAAATACTGATCATCGTCGAATGAGGACGGAATTAAAATTAGCAGCTTTAACTCAACCGGCCCGTCAAATCCTTTTTTCAGATCGGACGGGTTCTGTTGATGCTCATGGCTGTTGTATGAGTCGATATGACGTTGGTGGGGATTTGTGTGAGATTTTCCCGATGAGTGAAAGTCAGTTTTTTGTCGCCATGGGGGATGCGTCTGGGAATAGTTTGCCAGCTGCGATGGTGATGACCGCAGTGCGTGGAGCCATTTATGCCATGCTGTACCAGATTCGAGCAGAATCGATCGAGAAATTTCAACCTGCTGAATTCGTAGGTCGTTTGAATCAGATGCTGGATGATCTCACAGGAGCTCATCAATTCATGACGTTCGTTTGTGGGCTCGTCGATTTGACGACACGCACTTTTCGATATTGCAATGCCGGTCACCCACAACCCATTCATATTCAACCAGAAAAAGTCGAATATCTGGCATCGAATGGTCTGATAATGGGTGTTGATGGTGATGCCTATTATTCCGAGTCGGAAATCAATTATGAGGCTGGTGAAGCATTGGTGTTTTATACCGATGGGATCAGCGAGGCACTCAATCGGGAGCACCGCCAGTTCCGTCAGGATGGCATTGTAGCCGCTGCTCAGCCACGACTGAATCATTCAGCAAAGAGTATTTTTCAGGGGATCTGGTCGGGGGTGAAATCTCACCAAATGGGAGATTCCGAAAACGATGATGCTTCCGTGCTCGTGCTGAAATTTTGAACGGGGTGCGTTGCCGTTACTTGGGGCCCAAATCTAAGAACTGAAAAGGCGAGGGCCGATAAGAGGCATCTATGAGGTCAAGTTCTGCTTGAGCAAATGCCGCTGGAATTGCTCTAATCCCATTCGTCCATAATGAGCTCAATTTCCATCTCTTCAACATTCGGTGCCTGGGGCTTTGCGTTCGAATTTGAAGTTAATGCGATATTGTGATCTGCAGTGTCTGTCTTTGTTGCTCTGGAGGGACGTGATGTGACTGCAACAGATTTTGAAATGGTGTGCGAATCTGACACGGTATTTTTGGGCAGCGAACTGATCTCTGCATATTTCAAATTCTGAGGCTCCTCCTGATAGGAACTCAAAATTACTGGTTTTGCCACAACCGGTGCAAGAAGTTTGTGGATCTTGGCGGTAAACAAATCTTTATTGAATGTTGTCTTAATGATGTAGTCATCTGTGCCAGCATGAATGGCAGAGACAACAGTTTTCTTCGAGGCATCGGAGGTGAGCATGACGAATTTTGTTGATGAAAAATTCGGAAGCCTGCGGAATTCCTGCAACGTCGTGATGCCATCCCAGCCTGGCATCTGAAAGTCGATAACGACTAAATCGGGTCGATGAATGATTGCTTTATCTAATCCAGTTTTGCCATCAGCTGCGACAGCAACCAGATAGTCTTTGCGGAGAAACGAAACCACAAGGCTGCGAAACATCGGGTCGTCTTCAATGACGAGTATCCGTGATCGACCCTGCATAAAAAACTCCGAAGAACATATTTTGTTTAAGCACACGCAACTTGGTCATGAATTCGTTATCTCTCAAATTGTTTGTGGATGGAAGGGAGAAATCCCCTGATGCCACTGAAACGTGATTCGATAGCTGAGCGTGTCTGAGCGTGTCGTAGATGTTTAAGTGCTTATAAGGATATCGGCACAATGACTGAAGGAGTTTACCTTAGTCATTCCATGAACTTATGTTGATCGATTTTGCCTACATGTACACCTTGGTGTAAACTGTAACTCTTTTCCTTTTCAGGGGTTACAATCATGTTGTTCAAGTCGAGCAGCATTTGCAGATGCTCTTCGCTGAATTCGAGATCGTCAACTGTGTCTTGGATTGCAATCATCATTCGATTTCTATTCTAGGTGTGTATACGTGTAGAATAGGGTGAAAACTAACTTGAGGTCGTTCCTGACAGCAAATGATTGATATTGAGAGAAGAAAATGAAATAGAATCGGTAAAGGTGTAACGGATGGAAAAATCTTAATTCTTGATTCATTTTCATTCGAGGGTGAAGACAAGCATATTTTAGCTTAAGTATCACGCAGATTCCGTCTGGAATAACTTTTTCGGAAACCGAATTCATTATTATTCGTAAGTGCTTGCCATTGTGGAGGATAGGTGCAGGAAAGTCGGAGCCGCTCAATTGCTCTCCAGGGCTGGTTTTGGTAAACTGACGCCAAGAATTTTCTTCGGAATTTCACTCTGAATTAATACAGAGGATTTCGTCCGGAATAATGAAATTAATTCGCTGTAACTTATTGTTTAATAAGTGATTACGGCGATTTTGTGTGGTTGGTCAGGAGTTCTCACACGAGAGGACCTCTGATCACTGTGAATGCCGCAGGGTATACCAGATTGAGTCCATTTCAACGCGTTTAGAGTCTGCAGGAGCACCCCTTGAGTAACGGAAATGATGACGACGGCAACCTCCCTACTGGCAAATTTGCCGCGCCTGGTGATGATCGAATTACCCAGCTCGATATTCAGGATGAAATGCGGAACAGCTATCTGACCTACGCAATGAGCGTAATTGTCAGTCGAGCATTGCCGGATGTTCGAGATGGTCTGAAGCCTTCTCAACGCCGCATTCTGGTCGCCATGAACGATTTGAACCTCGGGCCGAATGCAAGTCGAACGAAATGTTCGAAGATCACTGGGGAAACGATGGGCAATTACCATCCCCACGGTGATGCCGCAATCTATTCGACACTGGTTCGCATGGCTCAAAACTGGGCGATGCGGGAGACATTGGTCGATAAACAGGGAAATTTCGGCTCATTGGCCGGCTTGCCGCCTGCTGCACATCGATATACGGAAGCTAAGCTGTCGAATGTGGCGGCTGATATGCTCGCGGATATCAATCGGGATACGGTCGATTTCATTCCGACATACGATCAGGTACGAGTCGAGCCGACGGTCTTGCCTGCTCGTTTTCCGAATTTATTAGTGAATGGATCGAACGGAATTGCGGTCGGCATGGCGACCAGTATTCCGCCTCACAATTTGAATGAGGTCTCCGAAGCGGTCAAATTGATGATCGATGATCCAGAGTGCAGTGTCGACGATTTGATTCAAGTTCTTCCCGGTCCCGATTTTCCAACCGGTGGTGTCATTTGCGGCCGATTCGGAATTCGTCAGGGCTATTTGACTGGACGATCGACAATTACACTGCGTGCACGGACTCATTTCGAAACGGAGAAAAATTCTGATGTCATCGTGGTCACAGAAATTCCTTATATGGAAACTCGGGATCGCATCCGTGAAAAACTCGAAGCACTTGTCAAAGATGAGCGAGTCAAAGGGATTTCACGCGTTGTCGATTTGACCGATCGTAAAATTCCAAGTTGGCAGGTTCGGCTGCATATCGTGCTGAAACGGGATGCGGACAAGGATGTCGTGCTGGCTCAATTGCTCAAGTATTCGACGCTGCAGACGACATTCAGTGTTATTCTGCTGGCGTTAGTCGGTAACCGTCCGAAATTGATGTCGGTTAAAGATATGCTGCTCGAATTTATTCGGCATCGTGTTTCCGTTATCCGACGACGCACCGAGTTCATGCTCTCGGAAGCTCGCAAACGCAAACATACGGTTGAAGGGATGTTGATCGCTCAGCTCAATATCGATGAGGTGATCGATACGATTCGCAAATCACCATCCCGGGCAGAGGCCAAACTTCGCTTACGGGATATTAAGGTTCCGGGAGAAATGATTGCCCGTGCCCTGGGAGAGCGAGGTTTTACCGAGTTCACTCGCGAGCAGGGAGTGCAGGAAGATTATTCGCTGTCGCTCAATCAGGCCGAAGCGATTGTTTCGATGCAGCTCGGTTCTCTGGCCAATCTCGAACGGGAAAAGCTGGGGGATGAACACAGCACTCTGCTCGATGAGATTATGGAATGCCTGCATCTGCTCTCGGACGAAGCCAATATCCGTCAGGCTGTCCGCGATGAGATGGACGAGTTGCAGAAAAAGTATCCCGATAAACGCCGTACGGAAATTACCGATGAAGAACTTGGCGATGTCGATAAAGATGCCCTGATCACTGAAGCCCCGATGGTCGTGACTCTCACCCGTCGCGGCTATATCAAGCGAACAGAGTTAACGACCTACAAAGCTCAGAATCGCGGTGGTAAGGGCATTACGGGTGCCAAGCAGGATGACGAGGATCCCATCCAGCACGTCTTTGTCGCCAGTACGCATTCCTATCTCTTGTTCTTTACAAATCTCGGGAAGGTTTATTGGCAAAAGGTCTACGATTTACCATTGCAAAACAGAACGGCTAAGGGACGGGCTCTCGTCAATCTGCTTTCTTTGGCAGAGGGTGAGTATGTTGCGAATTGTGTAGATGTTCGTGAATTCGATGACGAACGATTTCTGATGATGGCCACCAAAAAAGGGATCGTTAAGAAAACATCCCTGACTGCTTACAGTCGACCAATGCGGGGGGGCATCATTGCGATCAAGCTCGATGATGATGATCAGTTGATCGAAGTGGTCAAAGTTTCTCCTGACGACGATGTTGTCCTCTCGACTTCAAAAGGGATGCTGATTCGTTTTCATCACGAAGATGCCCGCGCGATGGGCCGAAATACGCGTGGTGTGAAAGGAATTTCTCTCTCAAAGGGGGATCATATCATTGGCATGGTCGTGGCAGAGGAGAACCTTTGTCTTTTGACGGCATGTGAAAACGGGTATGGAAAACGCACTCCATTTGGGATTGCGGATAGCAGCGAAAGCGAAGAGGCTCCAGAAGGGAACGGAGAATCCAGCGAATTGCCAGAAGAGGATGCCGTGGAGGCGGAAGCATCGGGAGATGATAATTCCGACGAATCGAAAGAGCCAGATCTGCGTAGCAGTATGCGATATCGTCGTCAGCGACGGGGTGGAAAAGGCCTTCGCGACATTCGTACCACGGAACGAAATGGCAACGTGATTGGCATTCTGGCAGTTGATGATGACGACGATGTCCTGATCATCAGCACGGGCGGAAAAATCCAGCGTCTTAGAGCTGCCGATATCAGCCAGGTTGGTCGAAACACTCAGGGAGTTCGCATCATGCGACTCTCCGAAGGGGATCAACTGGCGGCTCTGGCTCGAATTCCTGCATTGATTGCGGTGGATGGGGCGGAAGATACGGTTGTTGCAGATCCCGCTCAGGAGCAACCTGTCACAGAAACTACTCCAGAGGTTTCAGGAGGTTCAGATGTTCCAGAGCCGGAGTCTGAATCTGATAATCCCGAGCAGGATCCTGAGGCTTAACGTGATCAAGCAAAACGAAGCAAATTGACTACTGAAGCAGGCCGAGTTTTCCGTGACTCGGTCTGCTTATTTTTTACAATACGACTTCAGAGTGGAATTCGTAATGCAAAAAGCCTCGGAAAAATCCGAGGCTTTAATGAGTGCGTGTTGAGAAAAAAGAGGTGCGAGCGGGATTCGAACCCGCGAATAATGGATTTGCAATCCATCGCCTTAGGCCACTTGGCTACCGCACCGTGGTATTGTTTCCTGATCTGCTTGAGTTTGAAGTTTTTTAGTTTTCCTCACTTTGAGGTACCAATTAAATCGGCAACAATTTGATTTGACATCAGCCATTTCAAAAGGTTCTCGCAGAATAACTGAAATCATATTTTCTTTAAATTTCACTCAAGTATTCGAGTTATAGCACAGCCATTTTGGGTAAAGCAAGCAATCTGAAATGACTTTTCGGGTTGATGTTCAAATCCGAAATTGATCTCGGGAGTCGTTATTGGAAATACACTGCGAATCTGGGTAGGATCAAAACGGTCCGTATTTACATAGATTCAAAAATGCCCTCCATCGAGGGCAAGTTTCCTGAATCCCTATTCCAACTGATGAAATTATAAAAAATGATAGATGCTGAGAATAACCCCAGTGTTTCCGATGGTTCTGAAACAGAAGAAAAACTGATCGAACGCGCCCGAGGTGCCTTATCGAGCTGCAACTGGGTCATTGGTGAATGTGCAGCTCGCTGGACAGAAAAATATGCCCGAGGGCGGACAGATGGTGATTTTGGCGCTCAGATTGGTCTCTCGGCTGATCAGATTTTTCAGCGTCGTCGCGTCTGGGAGTCTTTCCATGATGTCCGCGAAGAATATGCCACATTGAAATGGTCTCACTTTTACGTGGCGATTAACTGGGACGATTCAGCGGAATGCCTGAGCTGGGCCCTTGAAAATGAAGCGACAGTTGCCGAAATGCGTGCCTGGAGACGTTCGGTCCATGGGGAAGACTTAACCACCGATGCAGACCCTCTTGGTTTGCAACTCCTCGACTTTGCGCCCGCATCAGTTCGCGAGCCAGGTGATTTCGCTGGTGCAGGGGTAAGCGATGTCCCTTTTGAAGCAACCGGATCACGATCCTCATCAGGTGAAGGCGAACAGACTCCCTATTCTCCATACCGTAAAGATGCTCGTGGTGAATACACTGGCGATGATTCTCAATCCGAGCCCGTCTCATCGAGATCGAGCGGTGTTGCTGAAGCAGAAACTCCACAGAGAATCGTCAAGCGGGTCGTTAATAACCTCCGTCGAAGTCAGCAACAGCTTTCAGAACTCTCTGAAGAGGACTATAATTCACTATCTCCAGAGTTAATCAACGAATTATGGGATATGTACGATGATCTGGCTCGCGTAATCAAACGCCGCGATTAATCTGGACTCTCTGTATCTTCGCTTAAACCCTGAATCCCTCAGCCCATTCAGAAGGAGTGAAAGTCATGAATGAAACTTCTTCTGATGCCAGTAACAGATCTGGTGAATTTTCACAACGACGTGATGCTCAAACCGGGCCGATGGTCAATGGCTGGCTGGTGATTGCACTGCTGGTTTGTGGGGCTGTGTTTATTGTACGGGAGTTCTATCCCAATCCGCTGCCCCTGTTTAATCCAGATGCAGAGTCCTTACCGATAACGCCACGTGGCGATCTGGCAGCCGATGAGCAGACGACCATTGAAATATTCAATGATGCTTCCCGAGCCGTCGTGCATATCATGACGGCTGATCTGGCAGCCAATCAAGCGAATTTCAATATTCAGGAAACTCCTCTGGGGTCAGGGACTGGGTTCATCTGGGACAATAATGGCTACATCGTTACGAATTATCACGTCATTCATAATGCTG
>DOCI01000011.1:3724-3980 GCA_003503535.1 Planctomycetaceae bacterium | reverse complement strand
ACGACGCATAATGCCGTTCTTGTCGGGGGGGAACCGTCACACGATATTGCCGTTTTGCGGATTGATTCCCGACGTCTCAATTTGCATTCGATCAAATTGGGACAATCGTCTGGATTGCAGGTCGGACAAAAAGTGTTTGCAATCGGAAGTCCATTTGGATTGGATCAAACTTTAACGACAGGAGTAATCAGCGGGTTGGGCCGGGAAATTCAGGCAATCAATGGTCGTGTGATCCGCGATGTGATTCAAACCGATG
>DOCI01000011.1:2732-3596 GCA_003503535.1 Planctomycetaceae bacterium | reverse complement strand
CCGCGATGTGATTCAAACCGATGCCGCAATTAATCCCGGCAATTCCGGCGGCCCATTATTGGACAGTGCAGGGCGATTAATTGGGGTCAATACTGCAATATTCAGTCCAACAGGGACTTCCGCAGGAATTGGGTTTGCTGTTCCAGCAGATATTCTCAATCGTATTGTGCCGCAGTTGATTCAGAATGGAAAAGTCAGTCGACCGGGACTGGGAGTGTTTATCTTCGATGATGCGACTGTGCGTCGGCGACTGCAGCGAACAGGTGTCCTGATTCGCGATGTTGCTCCCAACAGTGCAGCCTCGGAGGTCGGCTTGCGGGGCACAAAGTATGATGAAGAGGGCGAGTTAATTCTTGGTGACTTGATTATCGCTGTCGATGAGACACCAATTGAAACTCAGGCCGATTTGTTTGCCGCGCTTGATAAAAAAGAAATCGGCGATTCTGTCACGCTTCATTTTCTGCGTGACGGTGAAGAAATGCAGAAGAAGGTCGAGCTGCGGCTTATCGAGTAATTTGCGACGCAAGCATCCAATACGATTTCAAGCACGAATCGCAATCGAGTGTGCATTTACTTATCAATACACTCAATTGCGATTCGTGCTTGTGGATCGATGAGAATTTCTGAAATCAACGTGGAAGACGGACATAATCGTCAGTGAGGGCGACCTGGTCTTCTGTTGACGGATCGTCGATTTGAAAGAAAACCTCGTCATCCTGGATGTCGAGAACAGTAACCGTGTAGCCGTCGATTTCAATCGACTTGCCTACCTCTAAATCGAGATGCAGCACAGAGATGCTCCTGGATTTAATGAGTTCAAACAGCCGAAACAAGGACATCCATGTCTTCAGCACATGCTTGAGC
>DOCI01000011.1:0-2637 GCA_003503535.1 Planctomycetaceae bacterium | reverse complement strand
ACATGCTTGAAGTGGATTGGTAATGCCAATCAAGAGGGCGGATACTATCAAGCTGCAATTGACATGACAATTGCAAAACGTTGGTCAAATTTACAAATCAGCGATCTACTGCAGCTTGCAGTATACTTAAGTGGTCTATTGATGGCTTGAACCCTCAATTTCCAGTCAATGATCTGCTCTGCATTCGTGGTCTCGTCTAAATTCCCGGAACTGGAAATTCAACGGCGAAATCTTTTACCTGTTCGTGGATGCCAGCGATGGCATCATCGTCATCGACATGCTTAAGCACATCGACAATCCACCCGCCAACTTTCTTCATGTCGTCTTCAGTCATGCCGCGCGTCGTGAGAGCAGCTGTGCCGATGCGAACTCCACTCGGGTCGAGAGGCTTACGGGGATCGTACGGAATCATATTCTTATTCACTGTGATTCCAGCACGATCCAAAGCCTTTTCAGCCACTTTGCCCGTGGTGCCGATGGACGTGACATCGACGAGCATCAGATGGTTTTCAGTTCCGCCGGAAGCGAGTTTCAGTCCACCTGCCATTAACACATCAGCGAGGGCTTGAGCGTTGTTGACGATTTGCTGTGCATAAGTTTTGAAATCCGGTTGCAGGGCTTCACCAAAGCAAACCGCTTTTGCCGCAACTACGTGCATCAAGGGGCCTCCCTGTAGTCCAGGGAAAACTGTTCGATTCAGATCTTTGGCGTATTCCTCTTTGCACATCACAAAACCGGAACGAGGACCGCGTAATGTTTTGTGTGAAGTTGAGGTGACGAAATCGGCATGTGGAACCGGACTGTTATGAATTCCCCCGGCTACCAGTCCCGCATAGTGAGCCATATCGACCATCAGTTTTGCGCCGACATCGCGTGCGATCTCAGCGAATTTGGCGTGATCAATTTCTCGTGGATAAGCACTGGCACCGGCAATAATCATCTTCGGTTTGTGCTCTTTGGCCAGTTTGGCAACCTGATCGTAATCAATCCGATGATCTGACTCCCGAACGCCATAATGCACGGGATTGTAGAGGATACCGGAGAAATTCAGATGCATCCCGTGTGTCAGGTGGCCACCGTGAGCCAGGTCCATAGCCAGGAATGTATCTCCAGGTTTCAGGATGGACATAAATACGGCCATATTGGCTTGCGAACCCGCATGGGGCTGCACGTTCACATGCTCGGCACCAAACAATTTTTTCGCTCGTTCGATAGCCAATGTTTCGGCATCATCGACAAATTCACAGCCTCCGTAATAACGGCGGCCGGGATATCCTTCGGCATATTTATTCGTCAGGACACTGCCGACGATTTCCTGAATCGCAGCCGAGGTGTAGTTCTCGGACGCAATCAGTTCCAGACCTTCTTTTTGTCGTCCCATTTCCTGTTCAAGGGACTGAAAAATCTCGGCATCCTGCTGTTGAAGAGCAGAAAATCGACTGGCGACGTTATCAAGCATTTGTTTTTCCAGCGGTTGTTTAATGATCGGTGTTGGCTGATGTGTAACCCGTAGAACAAGCTCAAACTCTTTCCTTCTCCCTGGGGAGAAGGTGGCCGAAGGCCGGATTCCTTCGACGTTATGTTTTCAGAATGACCTGCGACTTTTGTGAATCAATGTCATGGAGTTCAATCCCTGTATGAAATCTTAGCGGAATTGGCAGGAAATCAAACTTCAAATGATTTATACTCAGATCAAGCTCGAAATGCCAACGGACGGAAAGTCATTTGTCGAAAGATGCTCCGCTATAATTTCTGGCTGTTGAGAAAATTTTATCAGGGATTTTTATTCTGCCATGGACGATGTCGGACACACAATTCGAATGACCGACTTCAATCAATCGGGCCTGAAACCTGTAGAGGCTTCTGAAGAAGTCTCTGGCGACAATACACCGGTTTTATCGGGTGAAATTGTCACGATAACAGGGACACTGGCTTCGATGACGCATGAACAGGCCTATTTGCAAATTTCCGAATATGGTGGGCAGCCTGTCCACCATATTTCTCGTCACACGACATTGCTGATCGTCGGTGAAGAAGGCTGGCCACTCGAAGAGGACGGCAAGCCCTCGGTCAAACTTCAGCAGGCTGAGTCTCTGATACACGAAGGGTTTCCCATTCGAGTCGTGAGCGAATCCGACTGGTTGCAGATGCTGCAGCTTTCTGTAGAAAATGTCGATGTTAAACGTCTCTACACCCCGGCAATGCTCAGTCAGCTGCTCAAAATCCCTGTGCAGGTGATTCGCAGCTGGGAACGTGCAGGCCTGATTCGAGCCGAGAAGAAGATCTTTCGGCTGCCTTATTTTTCTTATCAGGAAGTAACAACTGCCCGCCGCCTTTCCGAATTGATGCAGGCAGGAGCGACACAGCAGCAACTCAGTCGCAGTCTGAAGTTAGTTCAAAAATATCTTCAGGAACCTGGGCGGGCATTTGAACAGCTGGAAATGCTTTCAGATCATCGTCAACTGGTCATGAAAGACGAGCACGGCTACTTCGAGCCTCAAACCCGGCAGCGATTATTCAGCTTTGATTCTCAGGAAGTGGCTGAGTCCGATCCCGATTCTTTTGATGTTGAAAGTTTCCAGAACTCGCATCTTCTGAAATTCGTTTCACCGGATCCCGATTCCAAAACCGCAAAAG
>DOCI01000088.1:4385-7768 GCA_003503535.1 Planctomycetaceae bacterium | reverse complement strand
AAGGTTGAAGGTTGAAGGTTGAATTGTATCCTCAAAGACTGTCTGAGTCGTGTGTAAACTGAAGATTCTTTGTCGAGGTTGAAATTGGAAATCCAAATTTGCACAGTAAATGTAGAAATTTGCGATGCCAAACTTGACTGAATAAAAGATCGCATCAAGCTTTCAGAAGAATTAAACCCTAAACCCCAAACCCTAACTGCCCATGTCCTACAATCGTCTCATTATTGGCTGCGGTTATCTTGGTTCCCGGGCTGCGCGGGCGTGGCAGGAGCAGGGGTTTTCGGTGGCGGTGACGACTCGTTCGGAAGAGCGGGCGCAAAAGTTTGCCGAGCAGGGGTTGCAGCCGATTGTCTGTAATGTAATGGATGCCACCAGTTTGCAGAGTTTGCCAGATGCGGACGTCGTTCTGCATGCGGTGGGGCTCGATCGGAAGGCTGGGGATTCGATGCGTGCAGTTTATGTGGATGGATTGCGAAATGTGTTGACCGAACTGGAGCAGCGGATCAGTCGTATGATCCACATTTCCAGTACATCCGTTTACGGCCAGATGGATGGATCGGTGGTTGATGAGGAGTCGGTTTGTGAGCCGACGCGGGAGAATGGACAGATTTGCCTGGAAGCTGAGCAACTGGTTCTGAATGCGGAATGCTCGGGGACAGTTTTGCGACTTGCCGGAATCTATGGCCCGGATCGACTGCTGGCTCGTATGAAAGAACGTCAGCAGTCCGAGCCTATAGCGGGGAATCCTGAGGCGTGGCTGAATCTGATTCATGTCGAGGATGCCGTGCAGGCGGTACTGGCTGCGGGCGTGAATGAATTGTTACATCAAAAGTTTTTGATCGTCGATGACGAACCGATCACTCGTCGGGCTTATTATACACTGCTGGCCGAATTGCTTGAGGCTGCGGCTCCGGTCTTCACGGCTGACAAACCGGACCCCAAAGGGGATCGTGGATTCAACAAACGCTGCATAAACAATCGGATGCATGATGAACTCATACAGTCCCTGCAGTTCCCGACAATTCGTGAGGGGTTGCGGCAGGCGATCAAGGAGTAATGCGCTATACTAATTGACAGGTTTGGAGGGAGCCGATAGGATCAATTGTTCATGACCTGTTTGTGAAAGTAAGTCCAATGATCCGCTCCAATCAATATGAAGCTGCCTTTGAAGCTTATCTGCGTGAGCAGCGGACGGCTTATGTTGCGGTCGATGAGACCCGGCGGGCTTTGATGGCTGATGTCTCGCTCAAATCGATGGATTTTATCGTCTATTCGGCTGGTTCGCAGAATCTGCTGATTGATGTGAAGGGTCGCAAACGGACAGGCGGTCGGAAGTGGGAAAACTGGGTGACCGTTGAAGATATCTCGGCTCTGATCAAATGGCAGGATGTGTTTGGAGCGGACTTTCGAAGTCTGCTGGTATTTGCTTATGAATCAGCAGTTGATGCAGAACATCCGGAATCGAAATCGTTCCTCCAGTTTCGCAAAAAACGCTACGACTTCTACGGAGTGTGGGTCGACGATTATCGCCAGGTGATGAAGCAGCGTTCGCCACGCTGGCAAACGGTCTGGGTTCCGAATGCTGCGTATCGGGAATGCCGTTTTCCGCTGAGCCAACTGCTGATCGATCCGTCGACGGTTGTTTGATTGCAGAGTTCCCTCAGCTGGTTTTGGTATTTCGTTTCAGATAAATCCTGATACCGAAGACGATGACGGTCGCGATCAGTCCGAACCAGACCAGGTTTTGCTGAGCGATACGTTCTTCGGGATTGGCAGCCGGATGCATCATGAGCCGGTAGATGCCGAAGGCCCACGTGAAGTTGGTAACGAACAGCAGCCAGTCGATGAAAGGAACTTTCGATTTGGGTGCGAGTGGCTTATCTGGCATGAGAGCTCGATTGTGAGTGAGTGGGTAGAGTGTTCTGCGAAACATTAATACACAGGATACTCATTCCCGTTATCGATGCAAATGAGACCGATTGTCAGCAGTGATTGATCGTGTTGATTTTTGGTGTTGAACCTCCAGGCACAGAGTCACTGATTATGCTCGATCAAAACCTGATCCTCCACAACGAAATCATTTCTCACCACCTGTCATTGTCTCAGTCTATTTTGAGATTCTGACTCCAGTTTCCATCGAATATTTTGAATCGGTAAAATACATTTCCTGTATTGCAATTCAAGAATTTGTGGTGAAATAGAAATGGAACACCTTGCGGAAAACCATCATCGAATCGTGTTTTGATTTCGGTCATTGCAATGTGTATGGCTCCGACCTGTCCATAAGTCCTGCTCTTGGATGAGTAAGTCCGTATCGAGAATTCTCCTTCATTTGATGTGCGGATTTGCTATAAATATCATTTATTGCCCCCTGGAAGACACGGGAAAGTCAATTTGAATTGTTCAATGATGAAATCTGTATGGCTCGCCATTTTATGTGGTTTCCTCGTCCGTTCAGACGTGGCAAATGCACAGAATCCTCCCAACGAAGTCGATACCGCAGAAGCGACGGATAAAGTTGCTCCGGCAATTCCTGATAAGGTCGATGTCGAGCCGCTTGCTCAGGACCCAGAGATTTCTACACGACTCTTGAGAATCCTGCAGGCAACACAGTGGTTTGAGCAACCAGACGTGAAAGTCGATCAGGGGGTTGTCTTTCTAAGTGGTCAAACCCGAAGTGAGTCACATAGAGAATGGGCAGGGCAATTGGCAGGCAATACGCAGGACGTAGTCGCCGTTGTCAATCGGATTCAGCTGATTGAACGATCGATGTGGGATCTTTCCCCAGCGTGGGAAGAACTGCGGGATTTGGGAAAAACTACAGTACAGAGCAGCCCATTAATTGCTGTCAACCTGCTCCTGATTATTGTCACCTGGTTTGTCACGTCCTGGTCTTCTCATGCAGCTTCTTATTTGTTGCAGTGGCGGATGAAAAGCAGCCTGTTGAGAGATGTGACCGCTCGAGCGATAGCGGTTCCTGTTTTTCTGTTGGGACTCTATCTGGTCCTTAAGGTTTCAGGACTATCACGTCTGGCGATGACTGTTCTGGGGGGAACAGGAATCCTCGGACTGGTGATGGGGTTTGCTTTTCGCGACATCGCAGAAAACTTCCTGG
The DNA here is from genome assembly GCA_003503535.1 of Planctomycetaceae bacterium. Lineage (GTDB taxonomy): Bacteria > Planctomycetota > Planctomycetia > Planctomycetales > Planctomycetaceae > Rubinisphaera. Next base: position 4,653 of record DOCI01000088.1, on the reverse strand, counting down.
CCAGTATATTGATCAGTATGCAGCATCCCTTCGCCAGTGGTGATTTGATCGAAGTGGCTGGGTATACAGGATATGTGCAAAGCGTAAACACACGTTCGACCTTACTGATGACACTGGAGGGAAATCACGTTCAAATTCCCAATGCAACAATCTACAAACAGACAATCACGAACTTCACGGCTAATCCAAGTGCCCGCTTCGATTTTACGATAGGAATTGGTTACGACGATTCCATCGAGCAGGCTCAGTCGGTGGCCATGTCGGTTCG
>DOCI01000088.1:0-4265 GCA_003503535.1 Planctomycetaceae bacterium | reverse complement strand
GTGGCCATGTCGGTTCTGTCAAAGCATCCGGCCATCGTTCAAGAGCTTGATAAGCTTGTGCTCGTTGAAAACTTAGGGGCTTCAACTGTGAATTTGCGAATTTATTTCTGGATAGATATCGCAAAATACAGCTCGCTAAAAGTGAATTCCGCAATTATCCGATTAGTCAAGCAGGCATTTGATGAAGCAGGCATTTCAATGCCGGATGAAGCCCGGGAAGTGGTCTTTCCCAATGGTGTTCCCGTTCACATGATTTCCAGTCAGCAGTTCAAAGAAACTGAAGCCTCGAATAAGAAACCCTCAGGGGAAAGTCCAGATTCTCAAAGCAATGCAGCTGAGGGCGATTTGAGCAGTGAGTCGAAAGAAATTAATGAGCAGGCTCAGAAATCACGCTCTCCAGAGAGTGGTCAAAACTTACTTGATCAATGAAGTACAAATTCAGAGAAACCAACCGAAATCGTCCAACGCAGAGTCCATGAATGTTCTGGGGCTTTGCGGTGCTGCGACACCAGTGACTCGCGCTCAATGATCAGGAAATCACCCGAGTCAAAACTGACTCGGGTCGCCTGCATCAGACCATTTTCAACCGGTTTCTGCTGGTCGAAATACCACATTGGCGTTCGCCAGAGGTTCGCCGTTCCAGGTAATCACACCGGATACAGGAATCGCATTCACACCATTGGGATTGCCATTACTGCAACCGATGGACTGTGTAAAAGAAATGCAAATGGCGAGCAGGAAACTCCATGAACTCGCCTTGCTGAATTGATCAGCAGGGTTCTTGTTTTGCCAGAACATGAGAAGCTTGTTTACTTTTTCGCAGGGTGGGAACGTCTTAGAGCGGGCAACCTATGAGACAATTATGTCTGGATAAGATGTAAGAACTTTACTTTACTAAGGATGGAATACCCGGTTAAATATTTTCCTTATTAATTCGTGGCAGATCGCAAAGGTCGATGCGAAGCTGCCGGGTGATGAATTGAAATCCGCGTTGTTGGGTTACGCGATCCGCTAACCCAACGTACAAAATGAACCGCAGATGAACTCGGATATCATGAACGGAAATCCGGCTTTCATTTGTCACAAGTTTTAGATGAATGACTGTGTTGTCGGGATGATGGTTAACTCGGGAACTCGGGCACGAGCAGGGAGTTGCAGGACCAGCATGATCGTTGCCGCGACGTCTTCCGGTTGCAGAATTCGTGCGCGATGTTCGTCGGTCACAGGGCTCGGACGATTATCCAGAATTGGTGTATCGACTTCGCCGGGATAGATATTCGTGATGCGGATCCCGTGCTCTTTTTCTTCGTCGCCGGCTGAAATCCCCAGTGCGGTTGCGGCAAATTTCGATGCGTTATAACCAACTCCACCTAAGGCGGCTGCTCGAATCCCAGCCACGGAGGAGATGTTGATAATCGTTCCCGCTTTACGTTCCCGCATTTGCGGCAACGCGAGTCGCATGCAATTGAAGGTGCCGGTCGCATTGATTTCCATCATGCGATCCCAGTCGGCGGGATCGAGATTGTGCATCATGCGTTTCGGAACATTGATACCGGCTGCGTTGATCAGGATATCGATCGAGCCGAGCTTTTCTTGAGCTGCCGCAAATAACTGGTCAACACTCGATCGATCAGCCACGTCCGCAGAAACCGCAAACATGGATTCCGGTTTGTACTTACAAATTTCCTGGAGTTTGTCCAGATTTCGACCAGCGATGACGACATTGGCTCCTGCATCGACCAAAGCCCGGGCAGTCGCTGCACCAATTCCCGATCCACCACCTGTAATGACGACATTCTGATTCTTTAATGACATTGTGAGCCTGCGATTATCTAAGTTGGAGAGTGATTCAATAGTCACACTCCAACTTAACTGAGAATCGTCGGCATGTCGAATGAACGGCATGAGGGGCTGTTGAAATCAGGCGGCTTGCTTGAATTCAGGCTGAATTTCCAGCGATTCGAGCAAATACTCGGCTGTTGTGACCGACGCTTTGGAGGCAGCAATTCCCTCCGAGAGCTCTTTGAGATCCTGGCGTACACTGGCCAATTCCTGCGGGTTCCTCAACCATCCGTTGATGATACTGGCCATTTGGGTCACGCGTTCATTCTCGCCGTTCATATAAGGAAATTCGGGCATCACTTCCCGGCCGGCAATCAGGTTGGGCAGAGTCATGTATTTGCATTTGACGAGATATTTCGCCAGCGTGCCCATCACATAACCACCCTTGTAGAGCACGACTGCCGGGAGGCAACGGGCCATCAGCTCGAGGCTGACGGAACCGGAGACCATCAGTGCACAATCTGCGGCTGCAATAATTTCTGAGGTTTTGCCCGTATGAAATTCGATCGGTAAGTCAGTATTGAATTTTGCCAGTTCCTCTTCGCAGAATTCGCGCTGATGTGGTTTATAGCTGGCCACCAGAAAGCTGCATTCCGGATGCTGATGATTGATCCGCTGCGCAACCGCCATCATCGCAGGCCAGTTCATCGTCACTTCCATCGTGCGAGAACCGGGAAGCAAGGCAATGACTTTTTTCTGGTTCTGACGTAACTGCTTGATTTGACTGGCACTGACGGGATGCTGAGCCACTTCTTCAAAGAAGGGATGCCCGACAAATTGAGCATTCACACCCTGTTTCTGATACCATTCCGTCTCAAAATTGAGCCCGGAGAGCACGTGGTCGACATACTTATGCATCCGTTTCACACGCCAGCCACCCCAGGCCCACAATTGGGGAGGCATGTAGTAGTAAACGGGAATTCCCGCCTGCTTGGCATAACGAGCAATCCACCAGTTGAATCCAGGGAAATCGACCAGCACGACCGCATCGGGTCGATTTTCTTGAAAGTATTTCTTGGCAGCCTGCCCGAGTCCCCAGAATTTTCGGAGGAGCGGAAGGACCTGCATAATGCCCATGACGGCCATTGTGGTGAGCGGAAAAAAGACCTCGCAGCCCGCGGCCTGCATATCGTCTCCCCCATAGCCGACACAACGGCAGGAGGGGTTCCGTTTTTTGATTTCACGTATTAACGCAGCGGCATGTTCATCGCCACTTGGCTCGCCGACTGAAAAATAGATTTCCATGCCTTGAATCCCTTCGCTGGCAGAATATTGTCTCAATCGCGGACTATCGGGCATTCTGCATTTCAGGTCAAGATGGCCTTGTTTCCAGCGGAGTTCATATTACGCTTTGTTGATTCACCCTCGCTTGTTGCCAGACGCAAAAACAGCCGGTCAGACGCAATTGTCCTTCCGGCTGTGCAAGACAGATGATGGTCTCGGTTCTAATTTAGTGGCAACCGCCTCCGCGGCATGAACGGCAGCTGTTACAGCTACGGCAAGAGCGGCAGCTTCGGCAAGAACGGCAAGATCGACATGAGCTGCAGCAGCGTCCCTGGGGAGCTTGCTTGGCAGATCGCAATTTGCTGACTTCTTTAACCAGTTTCATTCCCGTTGTGCTTGTGAGAGTGTTCATCGTCTTGCTCGCTTTCATATTGAAAAGTATTTGTTTTTGACATTCAGTTATGTCTCATACTCTTACAGCGAAAGCCGAACGATTGAGGGGACACGGAAAAGGGAAAAATTGGGAAAATCCCTACCTGGGTGGCTGGGGTCGGAGCGCAGCGTAGCCCCCCAGAGCGTCGCATTATTCGACTAAACTGCAGAAATAGGGGGTGCGGTCTACGTGAGGGAGTACCTGGGGCTGGTAAATGGTGGTGAAGGCTTCGGCAAGTTTGTGAACCTCCCAGGCCTCCCTGTTCTCCCAGTGTTCACAAAGCAGGAGGTTCTGAGGCTCGTTGTTGTCGTGATAAACTTCAAATCTCAGGCATCCGGGCTCTAACCGGGAGAGCTGACCCGCTTTGCGGAGCAAATCTGTGATTTCATTGGCTTTAGATTCCTCATGGACTCTCAGCACGACATTGATACAGAACATGGTGTCTCCCGAATTAATAAAAATTGTAGTGCATTGCCCCAATATAAAATTCGGGTTGTGTGCCACTGGTTTCGCCAGTGCAAGTCGAGACGAACACTGAAGTTACAATGCACTGGCAGTGCCACCCTCATATTTAATTGGAACAGACCAGCAGTGCAAAGTTAACCGTTAAATGTCACCTGCGAGGTGCTACTGTCAGCTTGATCAGCAGTGTTTTTTCGACTCTGAATAACATAATCGGGCGACATTTAAAGCTCGAAAGAGCCCTGTGAATGCTGAGTTTCTCCAATATTTTGAGGGATCGCCGTCCCCTCGCTGACGCTTTTTG
>DOCI01000291.1:17489-20266 GCA_003503535.1 Planctomycetaceae bacterium | reverse complement strand
CCTGCGTTACATGGCGATTGCGCTGGTCGGAGCGACGCTGTTTACTATCGTTGCCGCCTTCCCATTCCTGCTGAACGCTCAAGGGTATTCCTTGTTGTGGCAGAGGTTGCTTACGCCGTGGGTGAATCTCGATTCAGCAACCAATTTGACGTTCATTGTCGAAAATGGAGATCGAACCGTTCCCCGGGGCAACGATGCATTGATTGTTGCCGAACCTCAATGGCGATATCACGAAGGAACACTTCCCCGACAAATTCGCCTGACCTGGACCAATGTGCGGGGAGAATCGCAGTCGCGGGAGATGTCTTATGATGTTGGCCGAAATGCGTATATCGGCAAGATCCCTCAATTGATGGCGAACATCACATACAATCTGTCGAGCACCGGTGCCCGTTCTCGAACTTATGCGATTGAAGTGGCGGATCGTCCGCGGATAGTGGATGTGCGTCTGATTATCGATCCCCCCGCTTACACGAATGTGCCGCAGTCGATAGTTGAAGGAGCGATTGGCACGATTCGCGTGATTGAAGGGAGCCAATTGACCGCAGAACTGACGTTCGAGCATCCCGTTGCCGAGGCTGACTGGGTCTGGCAGACACAACGTTTAACGGATGCAGGACCTGCAGAAAATTTGATTGATCCGAATGAATCGACATCGCCAACGCTGGCGACTTTACGCGAACCAGCCGTGTTATCGGAAGATGGACTCAAAGCGACGATTCGCACTCTGGCCACGCAATCCGATCAATTCCAGTTTGCCGTAGCGAGTTCCAATGGTCTGAAGAATATCGACGAGCCTCATCGACTGATTCAAATCGTCCCCGATCGTGCTCCTCGAATTGATATGGGTGGCACGAACGATCCTGTCAAAGTGAAAATGAACGATGTGATTCCGATCGAACTGCAGGCCGATGATGATTTTGGTCTGATGGATGTGCACGTGCTTGTTGAACATCTCTCAGCAGCCAAGAACAACGCGGTTTTGATCGATTGGAAATCAGAACAGACCGGTTCTGAAGTTCGACAACTGAGTGAACAATATGAAATCGATCTGTCTCGTCTCGAATTGAAAGCGGGAGATATTATTGGCTATCGAGCAGTCGCCCGAGATGGACGACCCGTCCCCGGTCCCAACGAAACCTGGACATCGCGACGGGTGCTGATGATTGACAACGATGTCAAAACGATCGCTGGTCAGGAAGTCGAAGACTTCTATGCCAATGTGCGTCGTCATGCCGATATCGTCAAGAATGAAATCGCCGCTCATCGCAAGGAAATCGAGAAGGAACGTCACGAACTCGATCCGAAACCACGTACGGATGCTGACAAGAAAATTGAAGAAAAGCGTCCCGAATGGATGCAGACAAAATTGTCTCTCTCACTGCAGCTGGAAGATCTTGCCCGCAAACTGGAGACGCGTCCCATAACGACCGCTCTTTCCCAAATGCAGGTCAAACCAGCTCAGGAATTGATTGAAGAAACCGCGAGAACGCTGGAAGAATTTGCACCGAAGAATGAAAACGATTCGATTGAACTGATCCGTAAGCATGAACAGCAGGTCCGCGAAGCGGAGCGTTCACTGGATCGTTTGCTCAATCAACTCCGAGATGCCGAGCGGATTGAAGAAGAATTGACTGAGCTCCAACAGTTGGCTCGACGCGCAAAGCAACTCGCGGAACAAGCCGGGCAGTTGAATGAGACTGAGCAGAAAGATAATGAATCCTCATCTGCAGAGAATGTCGAGCAGGAGCAGACAGAGCAGCCGGAGTCTCTGGAACAGCAACCTCTGGAAAAATTGAACAACGAGTGGGCGGCATTGACGCAGGATCTGGAACAGTTGATGAATCGTCGCCCCGAGCTCAAGCAGGCGGCTAAGAATTCTTTGCTCTCTGAAATTGCCGAAGCGGCGAAAGTGGCAGAAGATCTGGCCAAACAACAGACAGCTTTGTCGGAGGCGACGCAGGCTGATCAGCAGGTGCAGTCAGAAATGCAACAACCTCTCACAGCAGAATTGAAAGAGACTGCGGAACTGGCGGAGGAATTGGCCAGCAAGTCGGCTGAGGAGGCTCAGAAAACAGCCGCTTCGTTATTCGATCCCTCGAAAACCAAAGAGGCGGTCCACGAGCAGGAAGCGACAAACCTCGGGAAAGCCTCCGATCTTCTCGAAAAAGCCAAAGCAGCCCTTGAACGATTCCAGGAGCAATCAGAACAGGCGGTCGCCTTGCCCAAGGATGCTCAACAAGCGGCCAATGAAATTGCGAAGCGTAGCCGTGAACTGGCGCAGAAAATGTACGACCATCATGAAAAAGAAAAAGGATTCGACGAGCAGGATCGGCATCTCAAGCAGGAGCAGAAGAATTTTGACAACAAATTTAAGAATAAAGTTCTCGATCAAGAAGCTGAGCAACAGCAGGCCGATTTGAACGAGCGAAGGCAAGCCAATGACGAGGCCATCGAGAAAATCAATAATGAAAAGCAGAAACTGGCCGAGCAGTTGGCAGGATTAATGGAAGCGGCTGATGCGGTCGAAGTTCCACCGAACTTGCATCCTCAAAAACGCGATGCACTTTTGAAGATGGATGAATCGTCTGAAGAACTGCTTGCCAGAACGGATCGGGCGGATGATCGCCTGCGAGATGCTGCCGGTAATCTCGAAAATCTCGCACGGAATATCAAAGAGCCTGAAAAACGCGCTGAAATGACTGATCAGCGGTTGAAACCTCTCCAGGATCAGGCCGAACAACTGGCTAAAGAGACGGCAGATAAATCAAATCATA
>DOCI01000291.1:16622-17422 GCA_003503535.1 Planctomycetaceae bacterium | reverse complement strand
GCCTGGAATTAGCCAAACGTCAACTCGAACAAGTTCGAAGCGCTCTCGGAACCGATACTGTCGGCGAAGAAGAAAAACTGGCAGAAGCGGTTAAAACCGGGTTGCAGGCTAATGAGGAGTTAAAGAAAAACGACCTGAAAAAAGCCGCTGAAACTCAGCAGAAATTTGCGGAGCAACTGGCCGAGTTGAATCAGGCGATTAAAGACGCGGCTCAGAAAGAGAAAGAGCAGCAGGCTCAGGCTCAACAGGCTGAGGCAACGGAGAAACCAGCAGAGAGTTCCGCAAATCCTGAAAAGAGTGCCGATGATAATCAGTCAGCTCCTCAGGAAAATTCAAATGGTGAAAAGCCAGCAGCGCAAAATGATACTTCCACTGCAGAAAACTCAGCCAGCAAATCGAAACCACAGGCCTGGAACGAAGCCAATCTACCACCTGAACTGAAAGAACTTCGCTTCCCGAAAGATCAGATCTCTCCAGAGAAGGTGAAGCAAGAATTGGAACGTCTGGCAGAGGCTCAGCAGAAGTTGAATGAGAAGACGAATCAAACGATTGCCGAGAACAGTGCTCCTGAAAAAGAAAAGGACCTGAAGGACAAACTTCGCAATCTGGCGAACGAGCAGCGCGCGATCGCCGATCAAACGAAACGTCTCACAGGCAGCCCGGCTGCGTTGCCGCGTATGCATGCCCAGCAGGCTCAGAAAGAGGCGACGGAAGCATTACAGGAGTCTAAACCGGAAGAGGCGGCTCAGGCACAAAAACAAGCTGCGGAAAATCTGGAGCAGGCGATCGATCAAATCGAT
>DOCI01000291.1:15587-16533 GCA_003503535.1 Planctomycetaceae bacterium | reverse complement strand
CCAATACTCCGAGTGCAGATTCGAAGCAATTAGCTGAGGACCTGCAGGAAAAACTGGCAGAGCTTGATCGGAAAATTGCTCAAGCGAAATCTGCCACATCACAGGAAATGGCTCAGGCTCCTGATGCAGATGCTCAGACTTCTGAGGAAAATCCTACTCCAGCGGAAGCACCGCCGGAGCAAACTTCTTCTGCTCAGGAACTCAGTGATTCTCTGCAAGCACTGCAGACGACTCAACAAAGGATAGCCGAACAGGCAGAGCAATTGGCGCAGCAGGCTGAAGCGATGAATCCTGATCAAAAATCAGCCAATGAAAAATTGCGGAACGCTGCCAATGCGGCTCAAAAAGCGAGCGAGCAGTTAAAAAATGGTCAATTGCAGCAGGGGACTTCTGAGGCTTCGCAAGCGAGTGAGAATTTGTCACAAGCAACAGAAGAAGGCTTGGAATCGGAACCGGCCCAGCACGCAGCGGAGCAACTGGCCGAACAACAGCAGCAGGTTGCCGAGCAATTGCAGGCTTTGGCTCAGAACCCTCAGGCCTCAAAACAGGCTCGTGAAATGACACAGGCTGAGATTCAGGCGCAAACGCAGGCACTGGCAGAAGCATTCAAGCGTCTGGCCGAAGAAAGTCAGGCGAAACCGATTGATGAGCGAAGAAATTCTGAACAGCTGGCCAACCTGCAAAAGGACTCTCAGGAAGCGACTGAGAATATGCAGCAGTCCTTACAGGAAAGTCAGGAGGGGAATTTGCAATCATCCGGACAGGCATCCCAGAAGGCGGCTCAGCAGTTGCAGCAACTGGCAAAACAATCCTCTGAATTGGCCAATACAAAACGAGATACTATGGTTCCGGAAAATGTAGGGGATGAAGCTGCTGACGCTTCAAGAATGTTGCAACAGGCAAAAGAGTCACTGCAGAATGCGATGCAGGAACAATCTCAACAACA
>DOCI01000291.1:14515-15372 GCA_003503535.1 Planctomycetaceae bacterium | reverse complement strand
CACAATCACAATCACAATCACAAGCGAACAGTTCGCAGACTCCACAATCGGGGCAACCGACGCCATCCAGTGAGCAATCCGCCTTGCAGCAGTTGGCACAACAGTTAGCTCAGGCGGCTCAGGATTTGAATCAGGCTCATCAGAACCTGCAACCACCGCAACAGAATTCGAATAACATGTCTCAACAGCAGGCTCAGGCAGAAGGTTCCCCTTCGAATCCTTCTGAAGATGCCGATTCCAATCAGGGAAATCAGACGTTGATGTCCGGGAATGAACAACCTGATGGAACGGTCATGCGTTCTGCATTGATGCGAGACTGGGGAAAGAAGCAGGGAGAACTCGAGGCCGATTTGACTGATGCTCGCCGTCGGACAATCGATCAGGAATATGCACCGTTGATTCAAAGTTACTTCAAATCACTTTCAGCGCCAGAGAAGTCGGAGAAGTAACCCATGCAGTTTCTGAAAACGGTTGCCGTAACCACGGTATTAATCAGTTCGATTTTCGTTTGCCCAATATGCTTAGTGCAGGCAGATGAATGGAGCGATAAGGATGTCGATGTCGCCATCGAAAATGCGCTGGAGTATCTTTCAAAACGACAACTCCCAAATGGGGCCTGGCAGATTGATAATATTGGAGAATCGACAGCTTCGACATCACTGGCAGTGATGGCGTTTCTGGCGGGGGGGCATGTGCCGGGAGAAGGTCCCTATGGCGATCAGATCGACAAAGGAATCCGCTGGGTGCTCGATCATCAGGAAGCCAACGGTATGCTGATTCATAAAACGAGCCATGGCCCGATGTACAGCCACGGTATCAGTACTTTGATGCTGGCTGAGGTCGTTGGGATGTTGTAT
>DOCI01000291.1:0-14456 GCA_003503535.1 Planctomycetaceae bacterium | reverse complement strand
GTGCACGTCGGGCTCTTGAGCGTGCCATCCGACTCATTCTGGAGGCTCAGGCGGTTCCCAAAAGTGAACGGCAGCGTGGGGGATGGCGTTATCAACCTTCGAGCCGAGATAGTGATTTGAGTGTGACCGGATGGCAATTGCTGGCATTACGAGCTGCCAAGGATATTGGGTGTGATGTCCCGGCGGAATCGATCGATCTGGCAGTCGAATATGTCAAAATGTGTGCCACGCGTGATCAAAAAGGATTTGGCTATCAGCCCGGCGGCGGACCAACTGCAACTCGTACTGGCACAGGAATTTTGTGCATGGAAGTCTGTGGAGTCCACGAGAGTCCCGAAGCAGTCGGTGGAGCAGAGTATATTTTAAAGGATCCCCTGGACTATCGCGATTCTTACTTTTTTTATGGAGTCTATTACTGTTCCGTTGGGATGTTCAAAATTGGAGGCAAATACTGGGAGCAGACTCGGAAAGATTTATTCAGTTTGTTGCTGGAAAAGCAGGATGCCGACGGCAGCTGGTCCTCTGAAAATGCTTCTGAACGTCGGGTAGGGCAGGTCTATTCGACGAGTTTGTCAGTTCTGGCTTTAGCAATTGAATACCGCTACCTGCCGATCTATCAGCGTTAAAAGCATGAAGAATCACTGATTTAAGAGAATCCACTCTCGGATCTCCAAGAACCCTCTTTGTCTCTTGTCGAATTCCCGGCTCTTCCCTTAAGCTGACACTGCGCCGAACTATTCTGCCGAGACGACAAAGTTCTCGACTCAGGCAGGGATGATTATGAACCAGACCATTGCGGAACGTCGGAAACGACGGTGATAAATTCAGAGGATGCACTCCATGTACGATTATGATGTCGTTGTTATCGGCACAGGCCCCGGAGGAGAAGGGGCCGCCATGCAGGCGGTGAAGGAAGGCAAAAATGTTTGCGTTGTCGAGAAATACAAACAGATTGGTGGAGGTTGCACACATTGGGGAACGATTCCCAGTAAAGCATTGCGACATTCGATTTTTCGCATGACGGAATTTAATTCCAGCAGCTTCACGAAAGATTTGGGCATGACGCTCAAACTCGGATTTCCGGAAATGCGTCGCAGTGCCGAAGCGGTTATCGCCAAACAGGTCGATATGCGGCAGGGTTTTTACAACCGGAACCGAGTCACGCTCCTGTTCGGTCATGCTCGTTTTGTCGATGCAAATACGATTGAAGTGTGCGAAGAGCATGGTGGTTGTCAGCTAGTCACTGCAGCCTCATTCGTGATCGCGACGGGATCTCGCCCCTTCCAGCCTCCGGGAGTCGATTTCAATGATCCCCGCGTCTACGACAGTGACACCATCCTGAAAATGAATCACACTCCAACGTCCGTTACTATTTACGGTGCAGGTGTGATTGGCTGTGAATATGCGTCCATGTTTCGAAACCTGGGATGTAAAGTCAATCTGGTCAACAGCCGCGATAAGCTTCTTGAATTTCTTGACGACGAAATTATCGATGCCCTCAGTTATCACCTGCGTGAACGCGGTGTGTTGATTCGACATCGTGAAGTGTTCGAACGTGTTGAGACTCGAGAAGATGGAGCGATTTTGCATTTGCAATCCGGGAAAATGTTAAAAACCGATTGTTTGCTCTGGGCCGCAGGTCGTCAGGGAAACACAAATGAAATGGGCCTGGAGACGATTGATCTGGCGCCCAATAAACGCGGACAAATTGAAGTGAACGAGGATTTCCAGACGAAGCTTCCGCATATTTATGCCGTGGGCGACGTGATTGGACCACCTTCTTTGGCTTCCGCAGCTTATGTTCAGGGACGATATGCTGCCAGTCATATGATTGATGGTCATGCAGATAAGGCCATGATTCGCGACATCCCTTCCGGGATTTATACGAGTCCGGAGATCAGTTCGCTCGGACAAACAGAACGCGATTTAACGGAAGCCTGTATTCCATATGAAGTTGGACATTCAATGTTCAAGAGCATTGCCCGTGCTCAGATAACCGGGCAAACGGTTGGAATGCTGAAGCTTCTATTTCATCGAGACACTCTGGAAATTTTGGGAATTCACTGTTTTGGATTCAATGCAACAGAAATTATTCACATTGGTCAGGCAATCATGTCTCAACAGGGAACGGCCAATTCGTTGAAGTATTTCATGAATACGACTTTTAATTATCCAACCATGGCGGAAGCTTATCGAGTGGCCGCTTTGAATGGATATAACCGTCTGTTTTAATGCCCTGATTAATTTCTCTGAATTGCTGATTTTCTGGAAGTACCTGGTCGACGATGCCCAATTTTTCTCATGAAACTGTTCTGTCTGCTCCTATCGATCAGGTTTTTGACTTTCTGGTGCAGCCGGAAAATCTATCCAGGATCAGTCCACCCGAGGCTGGTTTAAGGTTTCTAGATGCCCCCGATCGTTTTTCGGCAGGTGTCGAGTTTCAATTCGCAGTGCAAACATTCGGCATGGTCCAGAAAATTACGCATCGGATCACAGAATTTGCCAGTCCACTCCAGTTCATTGAAGAACTTGTCAAAGGGCCATTACCGAAATGGATTCATACGCATGATTTCGTGTCCGTTTCTGAGAACGAAACTCGGATCATCGACCATATTGAGTTCGAGCCACCCGGCGGCATTGTCGGGATTATGCTTACGGAAAATCGAATCATCGAGCACATGGAAGACGGGTTATTCTATCGGCATCAACAACTGGAAAAATTTCTGGTGAAAGCAGGCTAACCGTTTTCATCTTAAGTCGATTGTTTTTTCAGGATTCCACGGGCTACACTGATCCATCACCCTTTATGATGATCGTGTCAGCCTCTGAGGATTCTGCCAATGATGCTATTTCTGAAAATCGTGGCAGCGATTTTTGTCGCGTTTTTCCTGCTGATTACTGATCTCTACCACTTCATTCGCTGGAAGATTTGCTCCCTCGGCAATACGCTGAAAGAGGTACTCAAGGGTATTCTGCAGCTGTTCAACAGCAGTGGAAGGAAGCGATCGCTAAGTTTTCTCGGAGCATGCACTGAGAAAATCTCGCGATCTGGCAGACATATGCATTAGATCCAAATTCAAACAGGATTAATCAAAAAATAATAAATGTGATTTAAACTCCCATTTCGTGAATTTCACTCCTTGCTGATTTAATAAATCGTTTCATAAACGGTAAGGTATTAACTCAAAGTTGAATCCACAATTTTTCAGTACCCTCAGAAGGACCCACCTGAAAGACTATGAAATCACCACGCCCCAAAATTTATCTACTTTTCGTACTTTCAATTCTCACCTATTGCATTTCCACTTCAGTGGAGCATTCTTATGCTGATGAGCCGGAAGCGGAATCGAAAAATCTGATTCATTCGCGTCATCTGCTGCAACACAATGAGAAACATCCGACTGTTGCTCCGCATCAGGATCGATTTTACACGACACGCTCAAGTCGAATCACACTGCCGCTACCGGAAGAAAAAGAAGCATTCACCTTTGCAGTCTTTGGAGATCGCACCGGGGGCCCTGCCGAAGGTGTGAATGTTCTGGCCGATGCCGTGCGGGATGTCAATCTACTCGAGCCGGATCTGGTGATGACGGTTGGCGATTTGATTAACGGTTATAATCAGACCGAACAATGGATGGAGCAGATGCGAGAGTTTAAGGGCATTATGGATCACCTGCTATGTCCCTGGTTTCCCGTTGCAGGCAATCACGATGTCTACTGGCGCCCGCTCAGTGATAAGAATATGCCATTCAATCAGCACGATGATCATTACGAAATGCATTTTGGTCCGCTTTGGTATTCGTTCGAGCATAAGAACTGCAACTTTATCGTGCTCTTTTCAGATGAAGGGGATCCAGTCACTGGCGAGAAAACTTTCGGAAAACCTTCTGCTCAAACAGTCAGTGATGCTCAGTACAAGTTTTTATCGGATGCACTTGAGCGAGGAAAAGATTGCGATCATCAGTTTCTGTTCCTGCATCATCCCCGTTGGTTGGGAGAGAATTATGGCGATGACTGGACTTCTCGTGTGCACCCCACGTTGTTGGATACTGGTAACGTGACGGCTGTCTTTGCCGGTCACATTCACCGGATGCGTTACGACCCACAGGATGGAATTGATTATGTGACGCTGGCGACTGTTGGCGGAAGTCAGCAGGGGACTGTGCCGGAGGCTGGTTATCTGCATCAGTATCATGTGATTACTGTTCGCCCGCGACAGGTGGCCATGGCTGCGTTTCCCGTTGGGGAAGCGATGGATGTGCGTGAATTAACCGGAGAATTACAGGCCGAAACGGTGACGCTGACGAAAGAACTTCCGAAGATTGAGGGAAGAATTTCTTATACTAAAACCGGACCTGAACCCTCGAAAATCAAAGCGACCCTTACTAATCCGACCAATCGTCCTGTGGAATTCACTCTCGTTCCTGAAAGTGAAGACAACCGCTGGATCATAACGCCGGATCACACACACGATCGTCTGCTGCCCGGAGAATCGAAATCAATTGAATTCCAATTCCGTTATGCAGGAAGTGAAATTGATGAGGCGTTTCGTGGAGTGAATTTGATCCTCGATCAGGATTATCTGGCGGAAACGACTCGCTACACGATTCCAACATTGACCGTTCCTGTTACCGTCGAATATGAATTTGCTCCACCGGAAGGTAACCTCGTTAATCGTGCCTTGAGGCTGGATGGAATTGATGACACGATTGCCGTTGCTTCCAAAGATTTGAATCTGGGGCAGGGGCCATTTACCGTAGAAGCCTGGTTTAAAGCTGAGGCATTCAGTTCGCGTGTCGGATTTCTGGCGAAAACGGAAAACAGTGAATTTTCTATCTTCATGTCCAATGGACATCCTGATACGACAGTCCACCTGGGTGGAGAGTATCGTTCGGTCAGACCGGATGTCACTATCGCAACCGGGGAGTGGCACCACATCGCTTCCGTATTCGATGGTCAATCGGTGACCATGTATCTGGATGGAAAAGAAGTTGGTCGAACAGAGGTTGATCCAAAGTGGAAACGACGAACCAATGGCTTGCCTTTCTACATTGGGGCCGATACTGATGGAAAAGGAAATCCAGTCTCTTACTTCCAGGGTTGGATCGATGAGGTCCGGGTCTCGAAGGGGGCTGTTTATACCGCAGACTTTACACCCGAACGACGTTTAAGTGCCGACGAGAATACGGCTCTGCTCTACAATTTCGATTACGACCTGACTCCATTCGCTTATGAGAGCGGCCCAAAGAAACGTCATTCTCGTATTTCTGGTGGAGCGACTTTGACCGAGGTTCAAGAGTAATCTTTAATCGTAAATATTGTCGCCAGGAAATCATATAGCCACTTCACCTTGGAAGTGGCTTTTGTTTTTGATGCCAATATATTGTCTGAAATTACGGTCGTTTGAATGACTTACGCATTTCCTCCATGGTTGCCCAGCTTTTACAATCTTCGAGATGATCATTCACCATCCCCATTGATTGCATGAAGGCATAGCACGTGGTTGGGCCAACGAATGACCAGCCTCGTTTTTTGAGGTCTTTGCTCATCGCTTTGGATTCCTGGATTTGAGCAACAATGTCGCCTTGAGTGCGAATTACCTTCGATTGGTCTGGTTCATATTGCCAAAAGTATTGGGCAAGAGAGCCGAATTCTTCAATCAGTTCCAATGCCCGGTTGGCGTTATTGATTGTCGACTCGATTTTGCCACGATGCCGGACAATCCCGGCATCGGCGACGAGGCGTTCAACATCGGCTTGATCAAATTTGGCGACTTTTTTGATCTGAAATTTCGCAAACCCTTTACGAAACGCATTTCGCTTGCGAAGTATTGTCAACCAGCTTAGTCCAGCCTGAAAGCCTTCCAGGCAGATCTTTTCGAACAGCAATCGATCCTCAGCAACAGGTCGGCCCCATTCTTCGTCGTGATACCGTATGTACTCAGGATCGCTCCCACACCACCAGCAGCGAGATTGGTCATCCTCGCCGAGAATTAGACCTTCAACTCCTGACATTTCTGAACCTTATACAGAACCGCAGGTCAGGCACTGCCTGACAGGAAGAAATTTCGGCGTCCAAACTCATCACGCACAGCCCTCAGGGTCTTCTAAAACTCTGGGGGCTCACTTCGTTCGACCCCAGCCACCCGGAGATCTCGTCAGGCAGTGCCTGACCTACAGTTCATTATGAGAACAACATTTGCAGGTCTGCTGCGGTCAGAGACTTCAGCAGGCTGCTGTTTTCTGAGAGGATCGCATCGGCCAGTTTTCGTTTGTTCTGCTGCAATTCAGCAATTTTTTCCTCGATTGTTCCCCGGGCGATCAGACGATAGGCAAACACATTTTTGGTTTGTCCCACACGGTGAGCCCGGTCAATCGCCTGAGCTTCGACGGCTGGATTCCACCACGGATCGAGCAGGAAGACGTAACCAGCTGCTGTCAGGTTCAAACCCAAGCCTCCCGCTTTCAAACTGATGAGGAAGACGGGTGTCTTCGTGTCATCCTGGAATTTGGTCACGACTTCATCTCGATTTTTAGTACTACCGTCGAGGTAAGCGTAAGGGATATCGTTTTTATCGAGATGATTTTTAACGATCGACAGCAGTGAAGTGAATTGAGAGAAGACCAGTGTTTTATGACCTTCGGAAATCAATTCTTTCAGGTGATCGACCAGAACATCAATTTTCGTTGACGACTCATCAATCTTACCACGATCGAGCAGTGCAGGGTGGCAGGCGGCTTGGCGAAGTCGCAACAGCGCTTCGAGAACGTGCATTTTAGTTTTGCCCATCCCCTGTTCATCAACCATCGAAAAGATTGATTGTCGGTAATGATCCCGCAGTTCGTCGTAGAGTTTCTGCTCGCTGCTGGAAAGCTCACAGTAAAGTGTTTCTTCCACGCGATCCGGCAAGTCTGCTGCGACCTTTTCCTTGGTACGACGCAATACAAACGGTTTCAAGCCTCCCGCAACCGCCTCGGTCAATTTAGACGAATCGGTTTCAGTGCTGAGGGACTTAAAGACAGAACTCCGCCCAAGCAAACCTGGATTGAGGAACTCGAAGATCGACCACATATCGCCGAGATGGTTTTCGATCGGCGTACCACTCAAGGCGAGTCGTTGACGTCCATTGAGCAATCGTGTCGCTTTGGCAATTTGTGAACCCGGGTTCTTAATCGCCTGAGCTTCATCGAGCACGATGCAGTCAAACTGAGTTTCTTTAAGAGACATGATGTCCCGCCGCAAAGTGGCGTAAGTCATCAGGATGATATCGTGTTTGCCAAACTTGGATCGCAAAGCCGAGCGTGAAGTTCCCGAGTATTCGAGAGCTTTGAGCTGTGGTGTGAACTTGACGATTTCCCGCTGCCAGTTGAACAGCAACGATTTCGGCACGACGATTAAAGTTGGATCGTGAATTTCCTTGCTGTGATATCGCTGGGCAAGGAAGGCGAGAATCTGAACGGTTTTACCCAGACCCATGTCATCGGCCAGGCAACCGCCGAACTGGAATTCTTCGAGGAACTTCAGCCAGCCGAGACCTTCACGCTGGTAATCGCGAAGTTCGCCCTTGAACTCTTTAGTCTCTTTGACCTGCTGAACACCATTGAAGTTCGCCAGCTTTTCCCGCCATTCGGAAAACTTTTCGTCGTAATCGACATTGTCTTGAGTGGAGAGCAACGCGTCGACCAGAGCCGCCTGGGAGTTGGAAAATCGCAGCGTGTCTTCTTCAGTATCGGCCATGCTCAGCAGCACGCCAAATCGCTCTTTCCATTCTTCCGGAACGAATCCAATACTTCCATCAGACAAAGTGACGGTACGGTCTCCGCGGGCTAGAGCCGAGAGGAGAACCGGCACAGAAACCCGGGCAGTGCCGTAGTCGACTTCGCCAGTCACATCGAACCAGTCAATGCCCGATTCCACCCGAAACGCAACTTCGCCCGGTTGTCGGAAGGGTTTGTCATCCGAAAGGATTTCCCAGCCCGACTCAAACAGTGAACGCAGAATGGTCGTCAACTCGCGAAGAGGGACCATGACATCGTGTTTCTTGCCACCACGATCATCAATGCGTTGAATGCCCAGACTTTGCAGTTCGGTTCAGAAGGCCTGTTCCTGTTTTGCATCGCGAACGATGCACGACTGCTCTTCCGGCAGCGGAATGGCCCAACTGTGTGTGGAGCCACGCACGAGAATTTCGTCGTAAACAAATTCGAGATCGGCCTGAATGCGATCGCGAGGCATTTTCCCTTTAAGCGAAGGTGTGAAGAGCTTCAACCTGGGTGTGGGAACAATATGCTTCTGTTCGATTTCCCATTTGTCGGTCAATTCCAGTCGGGGCACACTGGGAAGAGTCATTAGTTCCTGAATGACATCTTTGCCTTCGGTTTCCGGGAAGGAGGGCAGTTCATGATTGCGATAGGAACGGATCCATTCGTAAACTTCAAAATCTTCGAGCGGTTCAATCGACCGATCGCGAACCACCCAGCCCCCTTCGACAATCAATTCAACATCATCGATTGAGAGTGTCTCTTCCTCGCGTATCAAAATCGGTTTGATTTGCCACTGAGCCTGTTTGGCTTCGCTTCCACCGGCGGAAGGTTCCATTGTCAAACTCAAGTCCCATGGTTCGACTTCTTCGCTGAAGGTGATGGGATCCGACATTTTTCCATCGTCGAAAAGCAGGCGTAAACGCCCCGTCGAACACATCCGCGGCAGCAAAGCCGATGTGAGGGAATGAGTCATGTGAAAGCGGTGCGGCAAGTGCTGGTTGAGCGTGCTACCGGCAATTGTCTGTGTGCCCGATCGATCCTGGATCCCGCCGAGCAAATGTGCGAGGATGGCGCGGTCATCTGCTTCCGGCAGGTTTTCAAGTCCCCCTGCTTTGAGTTTGAGAGGTTTGATTTTTCCCCAGCCGCCTGTCGAGCGTCGTTGACATTCGACAATCTGCAACATCAAATGTCCGGACTTCCAACTGTCTGCCACATCAATTTGATAGGTGATTTCGTAGGAAGATGGTTTCGTTTCAATTGTGACATCACGAATGCGAAGTCGATCGCGCAGGGCACGCAGTTTCTGCTGCCATTCGTTCAGTTTGCGCGGTTCAACCTGAGTCGCACTCTGGGCTGATTTTGAGCTTTTCTTTGAGATGTTGATCGGCGGGAAGTACGGATCGTCATCCCCCTCTTCGAAATCCCAGTCGTCATCAATTGAGGAAGTTGTTTCGGCAATGAAAGGCGGAATATGACCTGGCTTGGGAGTGCCCGTCATATAACCCTGTTCATCAATGAGCAGAATCGTCGCCCAGACGTATTTCGTTGTCGGCGGCCGTTTAGTGCCGGCTACCGAACTGCACGACATCTCCAACGCCTCTTCCGTGCGATGAAGATGAATTTGATGTTCTGCCCCGTCGCGCACAACAGCATACACATCGTCTGCTGTGATGTGAGAAATACTGACGCGACTCGATTGTAAATATGCTGCCCCTCGAAACCGGACATCTGCCCGGAATTGAGACTCCATCATGTCGGCTAACGACACCATCACCTCCAAAAACTTCGGAATGGAGACCGAATGAGAATGACGACAATCAGTTGAAATTGCGGCCATGCGGGCTTAAGCAATTCCTGAAGATCCTGCACAATTTTCTATGTGTGCTGTTTGTTTCTGATTGCGATTGTCAATTCGGTTCCTGTTGATTCAAACCCGCCTGCATCAGGGCTGCTGAATTTGATTACATATATTCAACTCACTTTGTCCTGACTGCGCGTGAATCGGCAAGGGTATCGACCGAAACACGATTTGAACAGAGTAGGTCTGGGAATTTCAAATGGCATAGACTTTTTCTTAGTTCCGTACAGCTGGAAATGACTGACTCGGCTTGCCTGAATTTTGTGATTGGTCATGAATTCAGGAAGGCACGCACGAGTTCGGTCAATTGTTCAACCTCGACAAGGAACGCGTCATGTCCATACGGGCTTTCCAGTTCACAGAAACTGGCGTGTTTTCCTGCTAAAATCAAAGCAGAAACGATTTCTCGGCTCTGAGCTGTCGGAAATAGCCAGTCGGTTGTATATGACGCGACGAGTGTTCTTGCCGAAGTGTTCCCCAAAGCGTTATTGAGGCCGTGGTAGGATTCCGCCAGGTCGAAATAATCCATCGCTTTTGTCAGGTACAGATAGCTGTTGGCATCGAAACGTTCGACGAATTGCTCCCCCTGATAATGCAGATAACTTTCAATCTGAAATTCGGTTTCCCGCATCAGGTCGAAGGCCAGCTGTTCACTGTTTTGCAGTCGTCGCCCAAACTTCTTTTCAATCGATGATTCCGACAGATACGTGATATGAGCAATCATTCGAGCCAATGCCAGGCCGAAACGTGGCCCCTTTCCACTTTTCAATACTGTGGATTGAGGAGCGTTTTGGTGTTGATCACTTTCGACTGAGACTTCTTCTGCTCGATCGTAATAGCCGCCGTTGTGAAATTGAGGGTCTGCATATATGGCTCGACGTCCTACGGCATTGAAGGCAATCCCCTGAGCAGACCGGTTTGCTGCAGAAGCTAATACAATTGCATTTTCAATCGCATCGGGATCCTGGGCGATCCATTCCAGGACCTGCATCCCGCCCAGACTTCCTCCAATCGCACCGGCCAGTTTTTTGATCCCAAGATAGGAAACAAGCTCTTTATGAACGTGGACGATATCGGCAATGGTGATAAAAGGAAAATTGAGTCCGTAAGGTTCACCCGTTTTGGGATCGATACAACTCGGACCCGTTGTTCCCTGGCATCCGCCCAGGACATTTGCACAAATGACGCAGAATCGATCGGTATCGATGCCACGTCCCGGGCCGATAAACTCATCCCACCAACCCGGTTTGCGATCATCGAGGTTGTACCGACCAGCAGCATGGGCATCGCCTGTTAGAGCATGGCAAATGAAAAATGCGTTATCTTTTGCAGGAGAAAGAGTACCATACATTTCGTAGGCGACTCGAATCGGACCAATTTCCTGACCGCCAGCCAGTTTAAGAGGATTTTCAGTCGAGAACAGTTCGACACTTTGGCGTTTGACCAGTCGTGCGTCATCATCTGTACCGAATGTTTTCTCGTCGAGCGAGGCTCTCTGCGATTCGAGAAGCGGAGGTTCCATAGATCTGCTGCGTTTTCAAAGAGTCGTCAATTATCATGCGTAGTATTATAGGATACTGATCTAGCCTGAGATAATCGAACCTAAAAGAATAAAGTATTTCCAGGTCAATGCTGAAGTTCTTATCGCTGATAATTGAAACATAATCAAAAATGCAGACAACACCTCAGGTAATCGTTCTGGAAGCAACTCCATGGGTGACGTCCGGGCTGCGCCGTGAATGGGCAGGGCAGAATGTCCGGGTGCTGTTTCGGGATTCCATTGATTCTGAAACAGAGGGAATGATTCTGAATAACTGTCAGCTGTTAATCATCGATCTCGAAAGTTTGCCCGATACGAGTGTCACTGCCCTTAAAATTGCCAGCAAGATGAAGCAGCAAGCGAATTTTCTCTGTCTGATCAATCAGGCACAACGGGATCACGCCCGCGATTTAATTGATCTGGGCGCGGTTTGCTATTTAGAGAAACCGATTTCGGTTCATGAGCTGGCTTCCCGCTGCCAGCCGTTAATGCTTAAAAGGGGGATCTCCCCTTAAAATACAGTCCCATGCTGGTATTTTGTTCTTGAAGAAGTCAGATTTCATGGTACAATTAAATTAATGCTTATGCCCTTTTTGAAATGGGGGTGAGTATTGAAGCCCTCCTGAAATTTTCTCTCCTGATTTACCCACATAGCAGCTGATGTGATCAACTGGCTTGATCACTTTTAATAAGCTCTCCTGTTTCATGAGCTCTCCTGTGCATCAGATTCCATAAGGTAATAACATCTATGCTTGAAGTGACTTTCCGCACATTGATCGCAAGTATTAAAGCAGATGCCACTCGCATTTGTTTTTTGATGCTCAGCGTGTGGAGTTTCGGGATTTTGAATGTTTCTGCATTCGCCAGCGAATTTTCACCCAAAGCCAATTTTATCAGCCGACATTGTGCCGATTGTCACAATCCTGATTTTGCCGAAGGAGGTTTTGATGCCTCGAAGTTGCAGGGGGACCTTTCTGAAAACGCGGAATACGACCGCTGGGTTCAGATCTATGATCGCGTTGCTGCCCACGAAATGCCGCCAGCGGATGTCTCGGAATTGACGGATAATGAACGTCAGCAATTCTTACTCGAAACCGCGAATTGGCTGACGACTCAGAGAACTCAGCAATTTGCGGAGTTGGGACGCGTTCGTGGGCGCAGACTTAACAATCTGCAACTGGAGCGTTCACTGCACGATTTGCTGGGAGTCGATATTCCACTCAAGGTCTATTTCCCTGAAGAACAAATGGTCGATGGTTTTACTTCGGTTGCAGATGGACAAACGATGTCCCATTTCCAGCTCGAAAAACATCTGAAAGTTGTCGATCTGGCTCTGGATGAAGCTTTTCAAAAGGGCCTGTACGATGACGATTCCTGGACGAAAACACTCGATGCGAACACCATTTCACGAACGCGTCCCAAGTCGCGCACACGCGAACCGGAAATGCTGGATGGCTTGGCCGTCACCTGGTCGTCTGGTCTTGTCTTTTATGGACGTTTGCCTGCAACAACGGCTAAAGAAGATGGCTGGTATCGATTTACCATTCGCGGGAAATCGCTCAAGCAGCCTGAAGATTCCGGTGTGTGGTGTACCGTACGAACAGGAAAGCATGTCTCCAGTTCTCCCATCCAGAAATGGGTAGGTGCTTTTGAAGCGACGCCGGAAATGCGGGAATGGACGTTTGAGGCTTGGTTGAACCGTGGAGAGATGATCGAAATTCGTCCTGGTGATAATACACTCAAAAAAGGTCGCTTTGCAGGAGGTCAGGTAGGAACAGGGGAAGGGGATCCTCAGGATGTGCCGGGGATTGCTCTGGAATCGATCGTTATGGAAAAATTCCATAAGCACTATTCACCAGCCGAATGCCGTCAGATTGTCATCGGCAAACTTGGTAAAAGCTGGGATAAAACTGAAAAGCGAATCGTCCTCGAATCGAAAACTCCTGCTGGCGATTTACGGGAATTGATGGAAGCGTTCGCGACGCGAGCATTCCGTCGCCCACTCGAACCAGGTGTGCTGGATCCGTATTTCAACATTGCGATGGACGCTTACAAGAACGATGGCAATCTGCTGGATGCATTACGTTTTGGCTATCGAGCGATTCTCTGTTCCCCAAGATTTGTCTATCTGCAGGAAGAACCGGGGCAACTGGACGACTATGAAATTGCCAGCAGGCTCAGTTATTTCCTCTGGAATACGATGCCTGATGATCAACTGCTGAAACTGGCTGCTCAAAAGAAACTCTCGAATAAAAATCAGTTGAAGCAGCAGGTCAATCGGATGCTCAATGATCCTCGAGGTCAGGATTTTGTTCGTGATTTTGCAGACGAATGGCTCGACATGCGCTTGATCGACTTCACCGAACCGGACCGCCGGATGTTTCCAAAGTTCGATGTTGTGGTTCAGCAATCGATGGTCGAAGAAACCCTGGCATTCTTGCAGAATCTCATATCGAAAAACTTGCCGGTCACACAATTGATTGATTCCGAGACCACTTATCTGAACAGTCGTTTGGCTCGATATTACAACATCGACCAGAAATTGAGTGATGAACTCGTCCCCGTCAAACTCGATCCGAAAAGTAATCGCGGCGGTTTGATTACTCAGGGGGCTATCTTGAAGATCACCGCCAATGGAACGACGACCTCACCCGTTGTTCGGGGTGTCTGGATTTCCGAACGCATTCTGGGGCAACCGATTCCCCCTGTTCCTGCAGGGGTTCCCGCCATTGAACCGGATGTTCGTGGAGCGACCACGATCCGGGAAATGCTGGAAAAGCATAAATCAGATCCTTCCTGTGCGAGTTGTCACGTGAAAATTGATCCTCCCGGATTCGCTCTCGAAAACTTCGACCCGGCTGGGCAATGGCGGGACAATTACGGCAAACCCAAAAAGAAAACGGATTCCACGAAATTGATTGATACCAGTGCTGAGTTTGTCGATGGACGAAAATTCGAAACACTCGAAGATTTTCAACGACTCGTAATTGCCCAGCCCGAAAAGCTGGCTGCCAATGTTGCCGCAAAGATGATCACCTGTGGCACAGGAGCTTCGGTCGATTTCGCGGATCGCGATGATATCGAAAAAATCGTCTCGGCTTCAGCGAAGCAGAACTATGGTTTCCGCACAATTCTCGAAGAAGTTGTAACGAGCCCGCTGTTTTTGACGAAGTAGGAAATAAGAGTAGGCGAGCCGTGCCAGTCATGGCACGGGTAGGTTCGAGTAATCATTGACATGACATTCGAAAATTATGCACATTGATAATGAGAAAACCCGAGTCATAACTGACTCGGC
>DOCI01000051.1:4375-4653 GCA_003503535.1 Planctomycetaceae bacterium | reverse complement strand
AAAACTGACGCTTCGGGTTAAGAAATTCTACTGATCATTAATCCGATACAATGGCAAAAAGCGGTAATAGACTTCCAGCGAGAGCGTCGCCAGAGCGGTTGAATAGATGCGGCCGCCGTAGCCGCCCCAGGGGCCGTCGGGGTTCCAGGAACCTGCCAGTGGACCTTGCTTGCGTTGTTTGGCGATCAGCAATTCACGGACCTGCCCGTTCCATTGATTCCACTCTTCGCCACCAAACTGATACATCGCCAGTGTGCCGTAGTACCAGTAGTAGAGGT
>DOCI01000051.1:3845-4229 GCA_003503535.1 Planctomycetaceae bacterium | reverse complement strand
GCCGTAGTACCAGTAGTAGAGGTTGGGGGTAGAGGCTTTGGGAGCATTCGTCTCGGCCAGTAAGTACTGAGCAGCTTCCTGACTGGCCGGGTTACTGCGGCGAATGCCCATCATCTGTTTGCAGAAAAGTCCTTCGGCAGTCATCGCCGCTGTGACCTCTGGACCATACTCAGGATGATAGGCGGCTAATCCTTTACGATCTCCAAGACTGCGGTCCGTCAGGAATTTGACCATCAATGTTCGAGATTCCTGGGGGATATTGATTCCTGCGATTTCTGCACTTTTCAGAGCCATCATGTGCCAGCCGAACATGCTCATATCGCCCGACCAATCCGGCAGGTATCGCCAGCCACCATCCTCTTTGTTTTGCATTCCGACTGTGAC
>DOCI01000051.1:0-3739 GCA_003503535.1 Planctomycetaceae bacterium | reverse complement strand
CTGTGAACTGAACGCCTTTGAGAACCGCCTGACTCAGTTTATCGTTAATCGTCCGGTCGCTTCTCATTCCGTAAGCTTCGGCTAGAGCATATGTCGCCATACCATGACAATACATGCCAGCATAACGAGTCGCATTTCCTCCGAGGTAGCCATCTTCACGCTGCTGGTCAATCAACCAGTTGATCGCCTTAGTGACTGCTCCCGTATACTTGCCTTCTTCCTGCGTGTAACCGGCTCCCAGGAATGCGAGAATCGTCAACGCGGTCAGGCCGGTGTCGGCGTTGATGCCCGCTTTTTGACGATCGATCCCCGCTTCATCAATTTCAATTTGTCCGGAACCCTGTTTGGATCCATCCCAAAAACCAGCTGGTTCCTGTGTACTGACCAGCCAGGTCAAGGCTCGTTCGACAGCTTCTTCAGAGGCATCGGTGCCGCCATATTTTCTGGCAATATCTTTGCGGCGTTCTAAATCTCGCAGACGATATGTCGCTGGGATTTCCGCGGATTGATCTCGACGGACAGCATCAAAATTCGGAGCCGGGAAGCCTGTCATGCGCGGAATTTCGTCGCTGCCCTGTTTCATCGGAATTGACATCGCCAATGACGGTTCAAACTTCGTTTCTGGTACGGGACCCGAGTTGCGAGTTGGCGTATTCATTTCATTGGCGGGTGCATTCCCCACGCGAGGAGAACGGGTGACGACCCGATTTTCACTGGAGTTCGGTTGCGACGATCCCTCTCCATTGGGTGTCATTTCACCAGCAATGAGATTCTCCGAGGTCGCCTGCTCAGGAGTTTTTCGACGTTCAACCGTTTCCGAGACAATTCCCTTATTCGGAAGTTCCGGCCGGGGACCCCGTTCAATATCCGGAGAACGGAGTTGAACCTGATCCTTAAATTGAGGGCTGATACTGTCGCTTCCACCGGGAGATGGCCGTTGAACATCTTCAGAAAGAGTCATGCTGCGCGGCAACTGACTCCGACTGCGCTCGGGAACTTCGGGATCGGTTCCATTAGGAGTTGGAACGGGAAGAGCGGGCATCTCAGGCGATTCAATTTCTGGAATCGCCGCGATTTCCCGATTCTGCGGTGCGGGAGTCGCCATCGCCAGTTCCGGCTGCTCCACAGGAGCGGGCTTGATTTGATCCGGTTCCGGCATCACCGCACTGAGATTAATCGGCTCTTCCAGATTGCGTTCCGGGATGCTTGAAGGAGTCGGTCGAAACTGCTCACGCTCCATGCGTGAGAGAGGATTTGTTTCCGTCAGAGGTACCGATTCCCAGATTGGTGTATTGCCCGCCTCGTCAGTGCGAGTTTGCCTCACTCCTGCAATTTGGACATCGTGAATACGAATCGGTTCCAGATCGCGAACAACTTTTTCACGGACGGGTTCTGGAGCCAGAGCGATCACGCCCACGCCTGATCCCAAATGAACCAGTAATGAAAACAGAAGCGATTTTGACGAAGCATGATGATCCCCCCAGCGGGTGACTAGCATGGTAATCAAATGGACGGTTGCGAAAATAAACCCAAGGACAATTCCACCCCACACCCATTGTTCAACAATGTTTGCAGGAACCTGGAAATGGTTAGCTAACCAGAGGTAAAATTGCTGAAATGAGACGTTCACGAATTGTCCTCCTCAGCCACGCGATTGGCGAGTGAGAGATTCGTAATCCCGACACGATGGCAAATCGCCAGTATGTCCATCACATTCTGATAAGATCCAGCTGCATCGCCGCGCACGACAACACCCTGATCGGCATAGCGTTTTTTGGCAAGTTTGAGTTGATCTTCGAGTTCGATAATCGTGACAAGTTTATCACCAAGAAACATCTCTCCCGTTTTGGCTACGCTCACGACAACTTCGTCTGGTAATTCGGTGAGCGGAAGCGCATCGGAAACTGTCGGCAATTCAATTTCGAATTGACGTTCCGCATCCGAGAACTTCGTCCCCACCATGAAGAAGATGATCAGTAACAATACAATATCGATCATCGGAGTGAGGTTGAGAACCGGCTCTTCAACTTCTTCGGTTTTCAACGGCATCTTTATATTCCACGATTACAATGCTATAGGTCAGGCACTGCCTGACGCAATTAACCATCGACATCAATTTCATCAGGATGTGCTTGATCGACAACCCGAGGAGAATGTCGCAAAAATGCGAGAATTCTCAACTCCTATTAGTATATCGACCTATGCCCGATGAAATCCAATTTTCCTGAAAAATGCCTGCAACTCGAACATATTCATTCTGCCTAATGTTCGACAGTACGGAAGAGCGGGGAGACTGGGTAGTCTGTAAGGATTTCTTGAGACGCGATTGAGAAAATTAAGCGAATGAGAGGAAATTCTCTCAAGTGGAAAGTTCTGCCAGAGAGCCAATTTTTCCAATAACTGCGATCCCATTTTCACTGATTGTGAATCCATTGCGACGGTCATCGTCTCTGTCAAAACCAATTCGAAAATGCTCGGGGATGACGACGCCTTTATCGATGATCGCATTTCGAATGTGAGCATGTCTGCCGACAACCACATTGTCGAACAGGATCGAATTTTCGACCGTCGCCCAACTGTTGATCCGCACATTCGACGAAATAATTGAGCCCTCTGCACGGCCGCCGGAAAGAATTGAGCCTGTGCAGACCAGACTGTCAATTGCCTCTCCAACGCGTGGGGGGGCCTGATTCTTTTGAGCGAATACAAATTTTGGTGGCGGCAACAACGGTTGATAGCTGCGTATCGGCCAGCTTTGATCGTACAGATTCAATTGTGGATCGACGGAGATCAGATCCATATTGGCGGCATAATAGGAATCGATCGTGCCGACGTCTCGCCAGTAAGCCGACTCCCCCGTGTTTTTATCCTGAAACGGAAACGCCTGCACGTGATGTTCGTGAATGATGCGGGGAATAATATCTTTTCCGAAGTCGTGACTGCTCCCGCGGAGAGTCGCATCGCGGCAGAGTTCTTCGTACAGAAAATCAGACTGAAACGCATACACGCCCATCGAAGCCAGGCATTTTGTCGGATCGTTCGGCAACGGCTGTGGATTGTCGGGCTTCTCCTGAAAGTCGATCACGCGACCACAATCATCGACCGACATCACGCCAAACTGCCGCCCCTCTTCCAGCGAAACCGGCAGACAGGCAATCGAAACCGCAGCGGAGGCTTCGACGTGCCGATCGAGCATTTCGGAATAATCCATCTTGTAAATGTGATCGCCCGAAAGAATCAGCACATTGTCTGCCCGGGTTTTTTCAATCGAATAAATGTTCTGATAAACCGCGTCGGCTGTCCCCTGATACCATTGCTCGTCGAGCCGTTGTTGAGGAGAAAGGATGTCGACATATTCATCCAGTTCCCGGCACAAAAACCGCCACGCCTGATTGATATGCCTGTCGAGACTGGCCGCTTTATACTGTGTGAAAACCAGAATTCGTCGCAACCCGCTGTTCAGACAGTTCGACAACGTGAAGTCGATGATGCGATAACTCCCTCCAAACGGCACCGCCGGCTTAGCTCGGTCCCGCGTCAACGGTTCCAGACGGCTTCCCTTGCCACCCGCCAAAATCAATGCCACATCCCGTCGCATCATGCTGCCCGCCTGAACTGGAGTTGTATGTAGAACGCTTGCAATAACAAAGATTGTAGATTTGTTGATGCGTCTTTGGCAAGTCGGGAATTTTTGAAGGCGGAAGGTTGAAGGTTGAAGGTTGAAGGAGGTGTTCAGGTT
>DOCI01000066.1:855-6324 GCA_003503535.1 Planctomycetaceae bacterium | reverse complement strand
GCCAGCCGCTTCATATGTGCCGACACAAACTCCCCAGCAGACCTACACACCGACACCGCCTCGCCCAATGCCGGTTAAACCTAAAGTGAAATCCGGCGGAGGGGAATCGATCTTCAGTAAAATTGGGGGAATGTTTGGTGGCGTTTCCGCTCCAGATGTCTCGATCGATCCCAAACATATGATTGCCTTGGGGGCCATCGCGCTCGTTGCCGCGTTGTTCTATCTGCCCTCGATGATTGGGGGCACGAATGATGAAGCAATTTATCAACGCTTCAAAGAAATTTACGGCCAGATTCAGCAACAACGTTCCAGCAATCCTGCAGCCATTCAGGCGATGAAAAAGGATGTGGTTCCAGAAATCGAAGAGACGGTTCAAAATTTAATCGATGATGGGGCTGGTGCAAAGAAACCAATCAAGCAGCAACTGATGTGGATTGGAAAGAACTGCCTGATTCCACTCATTCAAGCCCCGGGAGCCGAACCCGGACCTCTCGACACGAGAATCGAAACTCATTTCTCGACAATTGAGACACTCAAAAAATAGAACTTGCTCCTGCACAATCCTGAAGGGCAAACTCAGCGACTTCACTCCGCAGCCCACGGCTCCGTTCAACTTCTGTTAATCTGATGATCACCGACGATCGACTTCATTCGATAATAATTCTGTTTCACAGCTGTTCAGAGAGGATGAGTCTTTGAATTCGAGCCCGCAACGATTCGAGCAAAATTCACACGAAGCTCCTGCCCCGCTGCGTAACGTTTCTCTGGCGACCTTCCGCTTTCCCGGTGCAATCAGTGTCCACTGGTTTATCAATCTGAGGTGGGTAGCGGTACTGGGGCAGTTTGTCACGATACTTGCTGTCTGGAAACTGTTCCAGGTTCCCCTGAATGTTGAGCCTCTGTTAATTACGGTGGCAGTGACCGCATTCAGCAATCTCATATTGATGTTCTGGTATCTCAGCTATCGTCGAACGGTGGTGGCTCCTGCTCATTCTCGTCTCTGGCACTATGTCCTGGCCATTGTTATGGCCGTGGATTTGATCCTCTTAACCTGCCTGTTGTATTTCAGTGGAGGGCCAACCAATCCGTTCTGGATTTTCTTCTTTGTGAACTTGTGCCTGGCTGGTGTGGAACTGAAAGCGGGGATAGCCTGGTGTCTCAATTTTCTTGCGGTTTTCTGCTTTGCTTATTTATTATTTGATCACCAGTCACTCGATGTTCAAGGCCTGGAACAGCTGCTTCCTGCAATTCGTAAAACGAGTCAAATCACTCTGGTACACAATGGTGTCTTCTGCGCCTTCATCACTTGCGCTTCAGTGATCGTCTCCTTTTCCACACTTGTCACTTCTCGACTGCGCCAGCGGGATGAAGACCTTAGGCTGCTCGAATCGCAACGAATTCGTGGTGAAAAGCTCGAAGCCCTCGGAACGCTCGCAGCCGGGGCAGCACATGAATTGGCTACGCCGCTCGGAACGATTGCGGTCATCGTTGGGGAATTACAACACGCATTCAAGAATCATGATATCGATCCTCAGATCCGCGAAGATGTCACCATTATTCGTGCCGAACTCGATCGCTGTCGAGCAATTCTCAATCATATGTCTGCTCAGGCTGGCGAAGGCTCCGTCGAGAAGAAAATAAACGTCACCGGTGCAGAATTGCTCGACCTGATCATTAAGGAAGTAAAAGATCAGGATCGTGTCACGGTCACAATCACACCAGCAGCAAAGAGGTGCAGCATGATGCTTGAGCCCTACGTTACTGCCCAGGCGCTACGTGGTATGATCAAAAATGCACTGGAAGCTTCTGCTCCTGAAAGTCATGTGCGGGTCGACATGGTTTCGAGCGGCAACAATCTTCAGCTGACCGTTGAAGACCGGGGAGAAGGAATTCCAGAACACATTCTCTCCCGTGTCGGGGAACCGTTCTTTACAACCAAAGGCACAGGGAAAGGGATGGGACTGGGCATCTTTCTCGCACGGACAGTTGTCGAACGACTCGGAGGAACCATGAACGTCGCCTCCGTTCCTGGCCGAGGCACAACGGTCTCCTGCAAGTTGCCCTGTCAGCAGAATCAATAAGCTGCGATCATCGCCGAGCATTATTCAATCTGCCGCTCCCGTAAGATCAAAGCAGCGCAGTTGATTTTTACCAATGGTAAATAGATGATTCTTATATACGGCGGGGTGAGAATAAATTGGTGTCCCCGGACGATACAATTCCTGATGCCCAAGTTCCTGATAGCGATCTGACGCGGCCTTAAAAACAAAAAGTTCACCATCAGCTACTAGATAAATCCTCTCTCCGTCACTCATCAAAGAGGCATGACTGTGAAATGCGGTTGCGGTTTTCTTCCAGACGATCTCAAGTGAAGGGACTTTCAGACAATACAACATCCCTTCAGAAACGCCATACAGCATCCCCCTGACCAGTAATGGTGTAGAAGTTTCCGGGTTTAACAACGGCTGGCGACCAATCAACTCTGGTGGACCTGTTTCTAAATCCTGCATCTTATAAACGCGGCAGCCATTGTTCTCAGTCGCCACAATCACATGATTCCCATCAATCAGAGGTGTTGGCACATTAAAATCTTCACTCTCTTCAGGCGTAACGCTCCACAACCGGTTTCCCGTCGCAACATCCCAGGCACCCAGAGTTGTTTTATCGTGGCCGATCACAACATTCTGAGAACCTATGCGAGCAGCAATGAACGATCCATATCCATAGTCATTTCCCGGAGTGCTCCATCGCAATTCCCCAGTTTGAGCATTCAAAGCCACCAGTGAAGACTTCGGTCCACCTGGGTTGAGGATCAACTTTCCATCGGCCAATAGCGGTGAAGAACACAACCCCCACACCAGTTCCCGACCAGCTCCATATTGACTGATCGCATTGGACTGCCACATTAGCTGACCATCTTTTACGCGACAGCAATACACATTACCGAATGCGCTCTGAAACCAGACAGAGTCCTCTTGAACAAGCGGAGTTGATCGTGAAGAGTTTCCATAGTCGAGATCGCCGATCGCAGGGACGATCATTTGCCAGATCAACTCGCCGGAATCTGCACTCAAGCATACGAAACGATCAAACTGATTGAGGAAATCGCGATCGGCAACAAACACGCGACCATCAGCAACAGCAATGCCCGCATTCGGCTCGCCCTGCAGGGGAACTTCCCATTTCAGCGGCAGTCCTTCCTCGGGTGGAACGGGCAACCAGTCGCACAAACCGTTGCGATCAGGTCCGCGCCATTGCGGCCATGCCGAATTTACTAATTTTTTTTTACCTGCTCGGTTTGTTCAATTTTGACAAACCCAAACAGAGTTTCCAGTGCCAGCAGAATTTCAGGTTTCTGAGCCGATTCCAAAATGGCCTGCTCAATTTTCTCCGAAGTTTCCGCATCCACCGATTTGGAAACGAAAGCCGTCACAAAAGGGACCGGTTCGGTTTGTGCAATCACACGCAAATCCCCCTTCTTGATCGTCCCGCAGCCTTCCAGCAAAGGAGCGGCATAACTGGAAATCACTGCGGCGGCTTTCCCCGCTCCCAGATCGACCACCTGACAAGCCCCGTCACTGCAGGCTTCGCTGATTTCCAGCTTCTCAGAAATCGTCACTCCTTGTTTCTGAAATAACTCCAAAGCAGCCTTGTGTTTCTCATCGGCTGCAGCCGGGCCGAAGAAAATGCGGTAACCATTCAGATCGGAAATCTTCTGAGCCGGATCATCATGGCGGACCAGAATCATCCCATATTGTGTTGTCAGTCCATCCTTTCCCGTCAGGCGAGCAATCGCCTTGACGGGTTGCTGAATTTTACTGGCATCGAAACGAACAACGGAATCTTTACCGATCACAATATCAACGGTCTGAATCTTATTCTCCGACTTTGCCAGCACCAGCGATTCGGTGAACACAACTTGAACAGGACGACCGAGGCGTTCTGCCAGATAATCTCCGAGGACTTCATATTTTCGCTGAGCATATCCTTCCACACAGGGACAGGATAGCGGAGCCGCCAAAGGGTCCATCACGACCATCGTTAATGGTTTCTCGGCTGCCCTCATCGGAGAAGTGAACATGAGGTCGGTCAAACACAAGATCGCTGGAACGGTCGAGAGAAACTTCATTATGCTCATCCATTAAGATTAGAGGCTCATTTTCTTCTGAGCGAATTTAAGAAACCGATGCCTGAAAAACTCCAGGACATCGATTTCTCAGGTAATTTCATTTTGCAGTCCGATTACTCAACTGCAGTGACTGATTTCGCAGCCTTGCGTTTCATCACAATAATATGCGAGCGGGTCATATCCATCATGTAGACGCGATCATGATCGGGAGTCACAACAATCGAAACATTCTTGCATCCCGGAACCAGACTGACATCGCCAATCAATTCCTGATACTCACCGGTTGAATTGAAACGTTTGACACGACCGACATTCGATTCCGAGGTGTAGACTTCACCATCTCCAGTGATGAACACATTCATTGGATTGCAGCAACTGGAAAACCCTTCCTCTCCTTCGCGATCACGCTTCCCAAACGTCGTAATCAACTCTCCATTTTCGTCATATCGGCAGACGCGATGCCGGGCGTTTTCAGCGACATAGACCTCACCATTCCCCGCTCCAATGTGCATATTTCCGCAGCAGCCGGAAAGTCCAGTGACAATCTTTTTGGAGTCCTTAAAATCGCGGGACATCCGCCAGATACAGAATCCATGGCCGGCAGTATCGGAGGTTGCGACAAAGACATTGTCTTTCGTTGCTGCCAGAGAGGCGACGCTCTTTTTGGAGTTCAGCGAAGCGAGGACGCGTTCATTGATCGTTTTTTCATCCGTGGCAACATACTGGGAATAGGCATCCACCATCTGCTGAGTGGCCTGAATCTGACTCTTTTCCAAAGCCGACCGATCACTCTCAGGCTTCTTCTCCAGTTCAGCCAGACGATCTTTCTGCTGATCGAGATACGTCTGCATGCTCGCACTTTGCTGCTTAATCTGCTCGATCAACGATTTACGAATTGTATCGGTATTCTCTTCCATATCTGCCACATGAGGCAGCTTCGCTTCGTGCAGCAATTCACCAGAAGGTGATAACTGCAGAATCGTTTCATAACCAGCGACAAAAATCGCACCATCGGAAGCCACAAAAATTGCCTGCGGGGCCATCTGCACACTCCAGCTGTCGACCTGATTTCCCTCGGCATCAAAGACTCTAATTTCGCCCGGCTGAGTAATCGTCGTCACCGCTGGTCCATCAAGCGACTCCTGACGGCTCACGCGAGTCCCCCCGCAGGCAGCCAGTAATCGACCATCTTTATCGAGAGCCAATGCATGAATTGTTGTGTTCTGACCATTCTTATCTTTGAGCTTGATCAAGTTGATCTGCTCATGAGTGGAAGGTAAGGCATTTTCGGGGGCTGAGGCAGGAGCTAGGTTCGGAGAGAACAACGCTTTCAAAGCGAC
>DOCI01000066.1:0-695 GCA_003503535.1 Planctomycetaceae bacterium | reverse complement strand
TGGGAGGAGCTTCTTCCGCCTGCAGAACAAAAGGACACAGGATAATCGCTCCTGTAATTATAAGAGTCGCTTGAATTCGCTGAGGAAATCTTAGAGTAGAGAGTGAACTTCGCATTGCAAAACTCCTTGGAAGTTAATGCGTGACTCCGTTTCGAGAGCAATTGCCGTCGCCAGATGTTTCGACATCAGACGTATCGATAAAGATTTTGACAGAACGTCGAAACCCCGATGGATTCTGTATGAGAACATACCAATGAGATGTAGACGTATGTTATCTGAGAAAAGTGCAAAAAAAATGTCAGTTCTTACAATTTTCTCAAAAAATCCAATTGGTGGGAATTACTAACTCTATACCACTGTGCAAAATTATTAGACAGTCAGTTGTGTTTCAAAATTGAATCCACCTGATTTTTGTAACCGTCCAAGCCCATTACGCAGGCAATTCCGACCCAAATCTGCTCGAATGGGCGTGCACGGTTACAATGACACACGCGTTTATCCACTGACATTCCAGCAGGCGATCCCGCCCATCTATCAGGAAGCTGCGAAGATCGAAGACGATGGTGTGAAATACGCTCCCAGGCTCCAGCGTGACCTCACACGATTTGCGAATGACTGGATGAGAACATTCAGCCTCAGCAATTCTGAGCCAACACGACAATTGGAGAGACGGACTTAAAGACTCTGTAATCTCA
>DOCI01000276.1:3686-8422 GCA_003503535.1 Planctomycetaceae bacterium | reverse complement strand
CTTCAAAACTGACGCGTCGGGTTGTGATTTATTGAAATTTGCAAAACTTCAGTTATCAAAAAGACAAAGCTCCTCTGACAAATGCCAGGGGAGCTTTCAGATCGTAGAATAAACGACTTTATCGAATTCGCTTCATCCGCCAGAAGTTGGGATAGAACGGTCCGTAGTGAAGTGGATAGCTGCGGTCAGTCACAATTTCTCCCTGGCGGGTGAACTTCTTGTGATAGCTGAGTGTGACGGCATATCCACTTTCGACTCCGATCGGAATTGCATGGGGCCAGTAAATGTAAAATGCTTTGCCAACAAATGCCTGGCGAGGAACGGTATGTGTCGTTTCCCAGAAGCGTCCATCGGAGCTCATCGGGCTGTTATCACCAAGTACAAAGAAATTGTCTTCGGGAATTTGGATTTCATAGAAATCAATTTCCTTGCCATGATTCCGGTACGCTCTTTGCCATTCGGACACGTTGTCGAGCAGCAATTCTCCATTTTCGAGTGAGATACCGCTACCTCGATAATAAATGTCACGCAAGATTCTCAAGTCAGAAACGGATCCCGTCATGCCCTGCATGGCGATTCCGACAGGCGTATAATCGGACGCGTCGGGCATCATGCCGTGCAATTCACTGCTTTCATAATTGGCTGCTTCTCCAAAGTCGATCAGGTCATCATCAATCCACAGACAGAGTCGATCATCGACATTCGCAAACCAGAAGGTGTGACTTCCTGTTCCTTTGAACGATGTGTTCGCAGTGGCAAGTTCAATTTCTTCATCTGGATTCAATCCCGCTTCCACCCGCACCAGCCGAGCTTCGCCGGTATTGGGGTTCAAATGACAGCGATACCAGTGAATCCCTTCGGTCAGCTCGATTGTGAAATTGGCTCCTTCCTGAATCTCATCAATATCGACAGAACCTGTAATGTTTAAATCACCCACCCAGAATAATTCGTCTGTGCTCGATCTTCTGAGCGTATCTTCGACGACAGTGTTATACCCACAAAAGTCACCGATCAATCTTGGACGAGGCTCGACAGGATCATTCGCTTCAATGCTCATCCAGGTCGAATCTTTCGGCGCAAAATGACGATAACGCAACCAGGTCGGCTGATTCGGCTTCTGCCCTTCTTTTGTCAATTGATAGGACCGACTTTCCTCATTTAACTTCCAGGTATTGGGGGCTTCTGACCAGCCTGCAATGGAGCCCTCTGCATTTGTTCGATCAACACCTGCCCAGCGATTTGGCCAGCCAGCCTCCTTCAAAGCCTCGCAGGGAAATGCATCGTTATAAACAGGAATTTGAATAACCCGCTGTTTATTGGGATCATCTTTCCGCAGGATTTCTTCACGTCCATTCTCGGTCACACGGTATAAATTGCCGTGATGAATCCGAATCGTTTCTCCCGGCAAGCCAACAAGCCGTTTGATGAAGTTGGTTTTCGAGTCTTCCGGATATTTGAAAACGACGACATCAAATCGTTTCGGTGAGCCCAGTTCGTACTGGAACTTATTAACGAGAATCCGGTCTCCTTTGAATGGAGGAGATGCAAAGGCGGAAGGATTACTGAAGCGGCAATTGGGGCAGCGTGCCTCGTGAATTCGGCTGTTGGGAATGAGCACCGTTCCATCGCGAGTCACTTCGGAACTGGCCCCGAACTGAAAGGTGTAACCACACTGCTCACATTGCATATCTTTATGCCGTCCGAACAGAGTGGGAGCCATCGAACCGGTCGGAATGACGAACGCTTCTGCCTCGAATGTTCGGAACAGAAAAGCCAGCACAAATGCAAAGACAATCGATTCGATCGTCTCTCGAGCCGTCTCTTTTTCCTTCGGTTTTCCCTTAGAAGGTTTCGTCTCTACTGACTTTTCAGTTTTTGTAGGAACCACGGGAGTTTCAGTTTTGGCAGGTTCGTTCATATTTCATCTTTCCTCGTGATGCGTTCCCTGATCACGAGTCGTGAGATTTTGAGGCAGGCAAAAGCAATTTTCATTATCGATAATATCCTGTACGCGAATGCAATGCCAGACGTTGGACAAGAACGAATCCAATCGCGGACCAACATAAGGCCGTTCACTTTTTCAGCGGGTTGACCCATCGCTGCTTATTATTCCACTGTTCCACAGAGAATTGCCCCTGAGAATTGATTCTGCAGCGAACCGCCCCGCCAGTGGTCCACAGAACCTGTTGCTGTGAATAGAGTTCCGTCAAATAGAGTCGATTGTCGTCATCTCCAGTCGAAAAGACGATGTTCTCCGCATCGACCCATTCCATGAAATTAGGCGTGTTATCTTTGATGCTGCCATGATGGGGGGCAACGAGGAAATCGTATCCCGGCGATTTCTTCTCAAATAATCGCTTTTGCCCGCTCCCCGAAACATCAGCCGGAAACAGCAGGTGACGACCGGCGTATTCGACTTCCATCACGATGGAGTGCTCGTTATCGCTAGCCAAATGTGATAAGGGAGATGAACCGCATTGCCTTGTGGATATTCGTACATATTTGTCCAGGTTAATTCCATCTTTCGGTTGAAGCAAACGAAGATTAACCTGGTTGTCAGAAATTTTTTCGATGACAGCCGCCAATCCTGGATGCTGGGGATTCAAGCCGACAGGATTCAAAAAGATAGTATGAACAGGGACTTCATCAATTAAAAACGGAATTGCATTCAGGTGATCGGTATCAGTGTGTGAGATCACGATGGCATCAATCCGATTGCATCCCATGTCGCTCAAACTGGCAATAATGGCAGATGAGGCGAAGCGTCCATTTTCCATCGAACCAGCATCAAAGAGGATGGTCTGACCATTCGGACATCGCATCAAGCAGGCATTGCCATGTCCAACACTTAAAACGCGACATTCCAGCGATTGCTGAAATACTGAACGAGGGAATGGCGATAAACCGAATACAAGCAGCAGACACCAACTGATTGAGATCCCAGCTTTCCATGGACTGCCCGTCTGTTTTGGCAGAAAGATCAGCAGGCCAGCCAGCAGACAAAAACAGGCCATGATACCCGGACTCATGCCAGCTGGTAACCACTGGAGTGGACCATGTGAAAAGAGTTCTGCCAGGTCGCTCATCAACACGAGAATGTAATGTGTGGGAATTGCGATCAGACTGGCAATCGCTGGTGAGAAATATCCAATAGCTGCTGTGAGGATCAAACCGGGAAGTGCAATTGCAAGTAATGGCAACGCCAGCATGGTTGCCGGGATGCCGGCCAGAGAGATCAGATGAAAATGAGCCGTCAGGATGGGAAGGAGAAACAGGGTGATCGCCAGAGAAATGAACGCGGTTTGTTTCAGGAAGTGAATCGCTTTACGGAGGCCCAATTGAAAATAAGTGGGAGAATCAGAGGTCGATTCCGAAGCTACCAATTGCGTTTCTTCCTGCTTACGAAACAGACTCGGCATCCATTTCCAGCAGCCGAGGATGGCGACGATGGCCAGAAAAGAAAGCTGCGTCCCCACGTCAAACAGCCAACTCGGGTTGACGATCAGGCAGATCCAACCCGCTAATCCCAATGCCTGGACCGTTCTGATCTTTCGAAAACTCGTCCAGCTCCAGAATAACATCAAACCCAGCAACCAGGCTCGAAACACTGGCGGTCGAAACTCGGCGAGAATCCAGGCGAGCGTCATACCCGCCAAAGTAAACTGGTTAAACGACCGAGACGTTCCCCCCAGCAGGCAAGCCAGCCAACCCGCCAGTGCCCCAATTAATGCGACATGCAGGCCGGAAATCGAAAGCAGGTGCATCAAGCCACTGCGGCGAAATGCGGTATTAACTTCATCATCTAACTGAGTACGATCCCCCAGAATCAAAGCATTTGCCATCGCAGCCGATTCCGGCGGCAATGTTTGCTGAAAGACATCGCGAATTCGGAAACGAACAGTATCCAGACCTCGATCTAACCAGCTAATAATATGAATGTCTACTTTTTTGCGAACATGCACACCTTCTGCATGTTCGCAAAAGAGCGTGGTCAGGATCGAGTCTCTTCGTTGATCTTCTGCAAAATCGTAGGTTCCAGGATTGGGATTCGGCTGCAGATTTCGCATCTTCCCAATGACGAGAATCCGATCTCCGGTTTGAACTCCGCTCAATGCTCCAGAAACAGTCAGCCGGATGCGTCCGCTGACGGGAATCGTGCGATCATGCAAATGAATTTGCTCGGATTGAATCTGAAAGATCGTCCGATCCGAACCGGGCCAGGCCGAGGCGAAATCGGGGAGTTGGTTTTCTTTCCAGATCGGCTCGGAAAGAACAATCGCCTCCAGCCGAACGGGAGTCGCCTCTTCACCGGCATAATTTCGGATGTGATTAGGAGGAATCAATTCCCAGAACCAGTGATGCCAGCCAGATCCGCTCATCACTACCGTACCGCAAAGAAGAATCAAAGCAAGTTGAGCATTGATAAATCGGCCAACGAACCAGCCAACAAGTAGAAATAATTCCAGAGTGAGGAGCAATTCCCAACGCCAGAAATCGAAGCGGCTACTGAGAAATCGATCCAACACAATTCCACATGCAAACAGGATGACCACAACCAGAGCAGGAGAACGAGGCGTCGGCTTGCGAGTCGAATCCTCGTTCTGCTCCATCTGATTCACAGTGGATTTCCTCAATCAGTAGGATAGCCCCGAAAGATTCTTTCGGGGCGGCGCAGCCGCAAGAAGTTTGCAGCGAAATTGGAACTCAAACTGAATGCCTCTTGTGGACTTCGTCCA
>DOCI01000276.1:1070-3519 GCA_003503535.1 Planctomycetaceae bacterium | reverse complement strand
AGCGGAGCTATCTGGGCTAACCGGCTATAGTTGAATTACGACCACAATTCCGCTCGGAGTGATTCGAGCAAAGAAACCGCTTCGCCGACGTCGATTTTCTGTTGAGCGCGGTCTTCGGAAAGTTCGCGTTCAATCGTAAGCGGGCCTTTGTAGCCGATCTCTTTGAGGGTCGTGAGATACTCTTTCATGTTGACATCGCCCTTGCCGAGGGCGACTTCGCGTCCCCAGGCGGTGCCGCGGTCTTCTTCGTTTTCCGCCCAG
This sequence comes from Planctomycetaceae bacterium, assembly GCA_003503535.1. Taxonomy (GTDB): domain Bacteria; phylum Planctomycetota; class Planctomycetia; order Planctomycetales; family Planctomycetaceae; genus Rubinisphaera. The sequence goes on along the minus strand of DOCI01000276.1, from coordinate 3,258 downwards.
ACGGCATCCTTGCAATGGACGCTACGAACCAGATGGGCGACTTTCTTGAGAGCTTCGATCGGATCGCCGGTGCCGTAGAGAATCATATTGGCAGGGTCGAAATTGATGAAGATGTTTTTGCGGTTCACATCGCTCAGGAAACTGAGCAGATGCACTGCTGTTTCCTGACCGGTTTCCAGATGCAGTTTCTGGCCATGCTCTTCGAGTTCATCGAGTAACGCCTGAGTGACGGCGATCAAATCGCGATACGATTCCGAATTCCGATCTTCCGGCACAAATCCAATGTGCATTCCGAGTGTATCGCAGCCGAGTTCGCGAGCGAATTCAGCGGTCAGCTGAGCATCGATCGCCCGTTCCTGCCGCGTTGCTTCCGGAACCAGTCCGACAGTCTTGGCAGTCGTGGCGATATCGGCATAACTCTCGTTCGAGAAGCCGCAGAAAACGCAGGTCACGGTAATGCCTGCTGCCTGACATTGAGCCAGGAACTCTTTCGCCCGGGCGGGCGTTCGCTGGTCGGCATGGGGGGTATGAATTTGAATCGTCGGAATTCCCAATTCCGAAACCACATCCAGGTGCACACCGAAACCGGCATCAATAGAAGTAAACACACCAATCGGCCAAACATCCGTCATCGCTGTTCCTCTTATGTTATTGAGCTCAACTTACCAGAAGTAGCATAATCGGAGAGTCACTCGTTCGCCAAGGGAAGCGGCGGAGTTGAGGCGTCAATCTTCTCATTTTGTGGATCTTCAGTTTGCTTGATTTTGAACAGCAAGTTCTCCAGCAACAGTCCCAGAAACATTCCAGAAAGCGGACCTAAAAACTTCAAGGTGATTGGATCAAAGTAACCCCACGGCCTGTAAAAGTTATAAACGAAGGGGAAAAGAGCTCCCATGATTGTCAGCGGTGCAACCGGCCCACATTTGAAGATCATCGAGAGGATTGAGATCAACCAGAGGACAAGAAATCCTACTGGTATTAAAATCGGTGAGTTATAGGGAGAGTGATGCCCGGCGAATGAGTGCCAGCTCCAATAGATTAAATAACTGCTACAAGCGATTGCGAACAGATGCAGAGCAATCAGACTCCGTGACATCCGGGCGGATTTCGAGTAATGGAGCTTCATGGGAGCACCCTTTTTAGCATGAATTTGATACTCGGCCCGTGGAATTTACGACAATGCGTATTTTTAATACGAAGCCCCGAAAGATTCTTTCGAGACGAAGTAACTGCAAAAAGCCCTCTGTAGATTTAACTTGAACGTATATGCAATCCCACCCTGTGCTTACTTTCACAGTGAGACCAGATTTCATCGAATCATTGAAATCGAAATCAGGTTATTCACAGCATGAGGAATCAGCGAGGACCAAATTGACCTCGTCCGAATGTAGAGGCCCCCGAAGACGAGTCCGTAGACGATCATGATCGCAAGCAGAATCCCCATTTCCCGGAATGTTTTTTCTCCAGAGATGACCCACCATGGGATATGAAATAAGGCAAACAGAATAGCCGATGAAAACACTGCGATTATGATTTTTGTATTTGTCTGCATATATTCGATTATTGCTCGTCGAAAAAGTAGTTCTTCGGCGATTGGCGACAATAGGATGACGTTCAACCACGCATGAATCGTCCAGGGAATGTCAAAATCGTAATTCAAATGTACGAAGCCCCAAACAAGAGATACCAGAGCACCGACGAAGAGACCATGTTTTGCGTTCTGTTTAAATGCAAAACGATCTGCACTGTTTGGTTCCAATTTCGCCATTAAGGCATAAGCTGGAAAAGCGAAAATCGCGAATCGAGCCAGAGCACGGATCAACGGCACGTCAAATGGTGCTCCAACGAATTTCATTAGCAGGCACCATATCGTCCATGCAGTAAATGCCAATGAAATCCCAATTATATATACTCGATTGATACTATTGACGGGAGTACTCCTTTCACATCAGAGATATGACTGCCGAAGTGTTGTTGAGTGTTACTGAATTTTTCAGTCGAGTTTGGAGAGATCAAGACGAATTTGGAAGAATATCCATCCAGTTTATGATTGAATCCAGTGGACGCGATGTCGAAACGCATGAATACAGGAGTGCCCCTGAAAGATTCGTCAAAGACACAAAACCGTATGATGCGACCAGCAGATCTATTCTCCAACTGAAGTCCACCCAGATAGCGGAGCTATCTG
>DOCI01000276.1:634-869 GCA_003503535.1 Planctomycetaceae bacterium | reverse complement strand
GCGGAGCGCCCCCGCCACCCTGAATCGATTGGAATCAATCAAATGCTCTGATCATCTGTACGTCGTTCAAACCAACTCTGTTGGTTTTTCCGATTCAAATCCCTGAGTCACAACTTCGAAGCCGAGATCTTTGATGATCTGATAATCTTCGGAGGGGGTCTGACCTTTGGTTGTCAGATAATCGCTCACGAACATCGAATTTGCGGGGTAGAGACCGAGTGGCTGCAGGGTGCGC
>DOCI01000276.1:0-536 GCA_003503535.1 Planctomycetaceae bacterium | reverse complement strand
TCCGTCGAGGGATTTGTGAAGCGGAACAGGCAGAGGGCTTTCAGGCATTGCTGCGGGTCGAGTTCCGACACGTTTTCAAGGGGCGTGCCTTCGATGGAGGTCAGGAAGTTGACCGGGATCGATTTCACGTTCAGTTCGCGGAGTTCGTTTGTCACGCGGATGAGGTCGTCATGAGTTTCGCCCATGCCGACAATAATTCCGCTGCACAATTCCATCCCAGCTTCCTGAGCAACTTTCAGCGTATCGATGCGATCCTGATAAGTGTGTGTCGTACAGATTTTATCGTACAACTCGCGGGATGTATTCAGATTATGATTAATGCGATCGACACCGGCATCGGCCAGAATCTGTGCCTGTTCGGGTTTCAAAAGTCCGAGGCAGCAGCATAGGTGCATGCCCAATTCTTCTTTGATCCGCTTGGCGGCTTTGGCGACATGCTCGACTTCCCGATTCGTCGGCCCGCGTCCGCTGGCGACAATGCAGTAGGTTTTGGCCTGATTTTCTTTCGCCTGACGAGCCCCGGCCAACAACTTCTC
>DOCI01000223.1:34121-39561 GCA_003503535.1 Planctomycetaceae bacterium | reverse complement strand
TCTCGAAGTCCCCTGCTCTCGCTGTCCGATCAGAAAATAGTCGCCCTGGTTTGTCTGATTTTGACAAGCTGGGTATTGATCCGCTCGCTTTCGCTTTCCCATTGGCGGGCGGAGGAAATTGAGATTCGTCGTCTGCAGCCAGAGCCGATTGGATATGTGATTGATATCAATGAGGCGAACTGGCTGGAGTTTTCGCTGCTGGACGGGATAGGAGAGGTTATCGGCAAGCGAATCGTGGCTCATCGTGAACAGCAGGGACGATTTGAGAGCATTCAGGAACTGCAGGAGGTCAAAGGCATTGGGGCAAAAACATTTGCCCGGATCGAGCCGCATTTGACAATGACTCAAGAAGAATTTAAACCCGCGCAATAAAAAAGCACCTCACAAGAGGTGCTCAAGATTGTGTAGACTCGATCGATCTTACCAGCTGGCTTTTCGCATTCCTGGAATCAACCCATCCAATGCCATATCACGCAGCATAATACGTGAGACCTGGAACTTGCGATAAACACCGCGAGGACGACCAGTCAACTGGCAAAGACGACGCAGGCGAGTCGGGCTGGAACTGCGTGGCAGTTTGGCCAGAGCTTCGTAATCGCCAGCGGCTTTGAGTTCTTTGCGTTTTTCAGCGTATTTTTCGATCAGAAGTCGGTTACGTTTCTGTTTTTCGATCTTGGATTTAGAAGCCATTTCGCCTTGTTACTCATCAAATAAAGGATTTATGTTCCGCAAAATCAGCGGGCACGAACCTTCCGTTCGTGAATCTGTCAAAATTGAGTCATGTACGATGATCGATTTCGGTTGTTTCGTCAACTGATCTGAAGGGCATTGCTACGCTTTTTTGCTGATTTTCGGGATAATAGAGCAAAAACAGGCAATCTCCGAACTGGAGCAGGCTGGGTTAGCCAATAAAACAAGGGTGGCGGGGGCGCTCTCGTAGAGAAGCCCCCCGAATCGTAGAACTTTCGGGGGCTACCGCTAACGCGGAGCGCCCCCGCCACCCGACTTGTTTATTTTGATCATGCTTTGATATGTTGGTTTAGTGCAAAGTCAGGCCGATGGCGTCGGCGATTTTTCGACATTCCTGCATGGTGGCTTCAAACACTTTGAAGGTCAGCGACTGGGCTCCGTCGCTCATAGCGTTGGACGGATCCGGATGGACTTCGACGATCATTCCATCGGCTTTCACAGCGACTGAAGCCGAGCACATGGAAGGGACAAGATTTGAATGGCCTGTTCCATGGCTGGGGTCGATCACAACTGGCAGGTGAGTCTTTGATTTCAGGTAAGCCACTGAAGCGAGGGGAAGTGTGAAGCGAGTGTGCGTTTCGAACGTGCGAATGCCGCGCTCGCAGAGCATGACCTGCTGATTGCCCTGATCGAGAATGTATTCAGCTGCCAGAAGGAATTCGTCCATCGTAGCCGAGGCTCCCCGCTTGAGCATGACCGGTTTATCGCATTCTCCGACCGCCTGCAGCAGATGGTAGTTTTGCATATTCCGGGCACCGATCTGCATGACATCGGCATAGGAAGCGACCAGATCAACGTGTTGGGGGGTCATCACTTCGGTCACAACCGCCAGGCCAGTTTCTTCACGGGCGGCTGCCATCAGTTTCAGGCCTTCTTCTTTCATACCCTGGAATGAGTAAGGGCTTGTTCGTGGCTTGAAAGCTCCGCCGCGTAGTCCGGTTGCCCCAGCTGCTTTGACGGCCCGGGCCGATGCGAGAATCTGCTCTTCACTTTCGACTGAACAAGGGCCAGCGATCACTCCGAAATTGCCGCCGCCAATGACCAGGTCATGAGTCCGGATGACAGTTGGTTCGTGTTTGGTTTCCAGTGAGGCGATTTCGTATTCTGCGAGAATAGTCAGCACTTTGTCGACGCCCTCGCAGGACTCGAATTTCTCGCGATCTTTTCGCCGGTCATCTCCGATGACTGCGACCACAGTTCGCTCTTCCCCGAAAATGAGATTCGGCTTCAAACCAAGAGCTTCGACTCGTTTCGCCACATCTTCAGCCGCTTCGCGGGACGCATCCTGTCGCATCACAATAATCATTTCTCACCTTATAATTTTCTTAATGGATAACCGATGCGAGGGAAGTTTCATCGAATTGATATCCTTCACATTATACGCCCGCATCTGTGATATGTGTAGTTCGCAGATACTTGCAATCCATGACACGAAGAATTCGAATATGTTCTCTGGAAAGACGGAAACTGCAGGACAAATAAATTGTTAACTGTCGATTGGCTGGCACGACCCAGAACGAAGTGATGGGCGTGGTGATTCCACCTTCCAGAGAAATCAGTTGGTTTTTGTCCCCTCCCCTTCTGTGAGAGGGTGAGGGAGTTTAGTGTTGATTGAATAAGAACGTCGAAGGAATCCCCTCATCCGGCCTTCGGCCAACCGCTCCCCAAGGAGAAGGGAAGAGAGTTATGTATAAACAACAGGAGCCACGCGAAGGGCGTGGTCGGGAGCGTATTCCACGCCCTTCACTTCGTTCTGAGCGTGCACCAGATGGAGTGACATCCTGTGATTAAATCGTGGCTGCTGATGGAGTGAGATATTTGTCGATCTCGTTGGAGACAATCACGCCATAATTCATGGCTCCCAGCCAGCCCGACATGATGATGCCGACCGAGCCGGCATGATGCAGACCCTGAATCTGCTGGGGGAGATCCTGACTGACCTTCAGGCCTTCGAACTTCGTGCCGAAGGAAGACCCCTGGATATGGCGGGTATAATGCTTAAAAGTTCGCGGCGTGGAGGCTTCGACCCAGTCGAGTTTTTCGCGAATGCCGGGGACGTATTGTTCGAGGCAATCGAGAGTTTTTTCGCAGAGATCCTTCTTATCCCGCTCATAATCTTCTTCCGAAAGATTTGCCCAGTCTTCGTAGCGGGCGTTTGTTGAGGAGACAATCAACCAGCGGTCGGAGCCGGGACGGGTTTCGGGGTAATAAAACGAAAACGTCCGGCTGCTGATTTGTTTACTAAGCATCGCTTCGATATCAAACCCGCGATGTTCTGAGTGGAACAGCAAATCGCCGCAGTAATCGAAACCGACGCCCGGTTTGAGTCCCATGTAAACCTGGCAGGAACTGTTATTAACGCGAACCGCTTTCGCTTCTTCGACGAATTCCGGATCGAAATTCTCTTCGCCAGCCAGATGCAGAATTGTCGATTTGATATTTGCATTGGCCAGGACGGCAGTACAGCCAATCCGTTTTCCGTTGACGACGACGCCAGTCACTTTGCGATTTTTGTCGACTTCAATCTTCTCGACCAGAGATCGGATACGCAGGTCGACGCCGTTTTTGATCAGTTCTTCCCGCATCTCGGTAATCAGGGCATCGGTTCCGCCTTTGAAGGTAAACACACCTTTGTTCATGAAGTTGGAAAAGACGATGCCATAGGTGATGGCTGGGTCTTCGAGGGTCGAGCCGTTGGCGTAGGTGATTGGTTCCATGAGCAGACGAACGACATCATCCCGGCCCGGGAAGAACTTTTCGAACAGTTCGCGAGTCGTCATCGACTGATCGTCGTAGAAGTTCATGTTGCGGGCAGTGTCGAAGAAATCCTGCACGGTTTGCGGTTCGACCTGGAATTTGTCGATCAGGAGCTTGGTGAAATCATCGCGATTGAAGGTGGTTTCCAGCGAGAACTGTGGATTTTCGAAGCGGATTCCCTTGAGCTGAACGATTTTATCGGCAATTTCTTTTGTCCAGTACTTGCGACAGCTTTTGACCATGCCGTTGGGGAAGCCGTGGAGGGAGATGTCGAAAATGTGTCCGCCGCGACGCTTGAACCAGGTCGCCATGCCGCCGAGTTGGTAGTGATGTTCGAGCAGGAGGACGGAATAGCCCTGTTTGGCGAGGACATTGGCCCCGGTCAAACCGGCCAGGCCGCTGCCAATCACAATGACATCGTAGTGGTCGCGAACATCTGCGAGAAAATCTTTAGCCATGACTCAGGTATCACGAAAACAGAGGAGAAAACGGGCAAAATATCGAAAAACGCTGAAAATCAGAAGGATGCATCATCGAATATCATCAGCATCAGCACGCCCGATTGTAGAACTGAAGCGTCAAAAGATACAGTCTGCAGTGAGCGCAAATGTTGGAGAAGCTTGATTACAAGCGCGTTATTGGGGCAAGACTGGAAATGCCGCCGTCGTATGACTCTAATCAACTTATACAGAAATGAAGGAATGATTGAATCATCAGATGGTTTTATGGGGGATTCAATTTGGGAACGGATAGCCCAGATCGCTCCGCTATCTGGGTGGACGAAGTCCACAAGAAGACTTCAGATTGATGTGGTAGATTTCTCAGACGTTTCTTGCGGCTGCGCCGCCCCGAAAGAATCTTTCGGGGCTATCCAACTAAATAAAATATTCCACAAGATTCCGTAATTCCTACAACGGAGAAAATAATGGCTGAGCAAACAACGACCTGTTTTCCTACCGATACGTTGAAGTTTTTGAAGGACCTGAAGAAGAACAATCAGCGGGAATGGTTAGCAGAGAATAAGCAGCGGTATGAAGAGTTTTATCTGGAGCCCGCTTTGGGATTCATTACGGCGATGCAGAAGCCGTTGAAGAAGATTTCTCCGTTTCTGGAAGCGATTCCGAAAAAAATGGGAGGTTCGCTTCTGCGGATTTATCGGGATACCCGTTTTTCAAACGACAAGACGCCTTATAAAACGCATATCGGCATGCAATTTCGGCACGAAGCGGGGGGGAATATTCATGCACCGGGGTGTTATCTGCATATCGAGCCGGGCAATGCGTTTATTGCGGTAGGAACGTGGCATCCGGAGCGGGATCCCCTGCTGTGGATTCGACAGAAAATTGCGGAGGAGCCAAAGGTCTGGCAGAAGGCGATTACTCAGAAAAAGTTTGCCACGCATTTTGAAATGGCGGGTGACAAACTGATTCGTCCCCCCAAAGGGTTCGATAAAGAGCACCCGGCGATTGAAGAGATCAAACGAAAAGATTTCATCGCGGTTTCGAAGTTTGAAGAGCAGGATGTGACCAGCGAAGATTTTCAGAAGCAGGTTGTCGAGAGACTTCGTGCGGGGACGCCGTTGATGACGTTTCTGTGTGAGGCGCTGGAGTTGAGTTATTGAATGTCATCGAAAAAGAGTTCAGATTCCCGAGGCGATCTCTGAGAATCTGAACTTAATTGCGAATCGGATGTGAGCAGTGCATTAGACGATCTTGTTTCTTCCAGCCTCTTACTAATTAATGATGCGGATTAACACGGCTCACAGTTGTATTACGGATTCAAAGTCGAAATCCGACTGGGTGGCCGATATTCAATACCTTGATTATGAAGTCAACATCGAGTCATACACTGCTGGGTAAGCCAGCAGTGGCACACGTTGACGGATATTGAACGGAAGACAAATCAGAGAAAGGTGCGTCAAGACGCACCCTAC
>DOCI01000223.1:31668-33989 GCA_003503535.1 Planctomycetaceae bacterium | reverse complement strand
ACGTCGTCCCCTCGCTGACGCTTCGGGTTAATATGTTTCCGGTAAACTATTGAGCAAGATTTTTCGCACGGGCAAGGTCGGCTTCGCAGGTTTTGCGATAGCCTTCGATGGTTGTCTTCTCCAGAGCTGCTTCGAGATGCGGGATGGCTCGTTTGGGTTCGTTGAGTTCGAGTAGCAAGTCGGCCAGTGATTTGTGCCAGTAGTAAGTCAGTTGATCGCTCCGGGTATCGGGGCCGAGTTCTTCAGCTTTCTTGATCGCGGCTTGAGCTTTTTCCGGTTGATTGAGTTTCATCCAGGCCCCGGCTGCATCCTTCCAGTTCCAGGAGGCGGTTCGTTCATCCAGGCCGGCCGCTTTTTCATAGGCTTCTGCGGCTTCTTTATATTTTTTGGAGGTTAGATATTGGCGTCCCAGTTCCGCCACCTGAGCGGCCGTCATCCCGCCACCGGAATCTTTGGTCAGCCTGGCGAGTTCCTCGGTATGCTTGATCGCCAGAGCCGCATTGCGTTTGTAACGTCCATACAATTCGCTGAGCATGAAGTGCGAAAGTTCCTCCTGTTTATTGTCTTTGATGTATTTCTGGTAGCGATCTTCGAGTTGATCGATTTTTCCGCGTTGGAACATGAACGACAGTAAGGAACTTCGCGTGACAGATTTCGTGGCATCGTGATCGGAATTCAGGATGATGTATTCATTGCATTCAATAAACTTCTCTGGCTCCGGCAATAAGCGATAACAGGCAACCAGAGCGCGTTGAATTCGCATTTTCTCTAAGTCGCTGTCACTGAGTTTGAATGCCGCTTCGAGCGGTTCCTGGGCCGCGGCGAAGTTACCGGCATTCATGAAGCCGGCACCTGCGTTCCAAGCCTCTCTATAATTTTGATAGTCTTTGGCAAACGTATGACTTCCCATGGAAATCGACAACACAGCAATCAGGGCAGCTTTCAGGCATTTCATCGACGCACGACTCCAGATAAGGATTGAGAAGGAATGGACATTGAAGAATTCCAGAATCATTCCAATGTACGAAGAGATCGAATTCAGAATTTAAGAGCTTCGAACTTCCCTTTTTTATATCAAAACATTTGCATGCCATAAACTGAGCAGGGACATATTTACACCTTTTTCGGGTAAATATGTCCTGATGCTAAGTCAATTAATTGCGAATGTTCGCTAAGCAAATTGCAGTGCTTATTTTGAAATCTTCCAGCCCGGCGGGATTGTGGTCGCTTTCGGGGCAACGAGGATGCCGTCTCGAATGTAGAGTTCAGGATTCGTCAAGTCGGCATCGATACGATCATCTGGAGCAACGATGGCCCCATCTCCCAGTCGGCAGTTTTTATCGATAATACTCCGATCGATCACACAGCCATCACCAATTCCAATGATAGGGGTCCCCTTGGAGATCAGCTTGTCGGTGTCGGCTTCCGACTCGAAAAAGTCGGCTCCCATGATGATCGAATTCTTAATCGTCACATTCTTTCCGATGCGGCAGCGCAGTCCGATCACGCTGTTCTCGATGCGCGTGCCTTCTTCGATGACACAACCATCGGCGATCAAAGTGCGATCGATATAGGTGCCGCTGACTTTGGTCGCGGGTAAAAATCGCGGTCGTGTGTAGATGGGTGAATCCGGTCGATAAAATTCGAAGGGCGGGTTCGGATTGGCCAGTTCGAGGTTCGTATCGTAAAACGATTTGATCGTTCCGATATCTTCCCAATAGCCATCAAACAGATGCACATTGACCTGCTTGGTATCAATTGCCATGGGGAAGACTTCCTTACCGAAGTCTTCGTGAGTGGTTTTTTCCAGCAATTCAACCAGTAGATCGCGATTGAAAAGATAAATCCCCATACTGGCCAGGCAATCTCGTCCTTTACTTTCGATCCCCTGGGAATCGATCCAGGCCGGGTCGGTCCGGACGGCATCGATTTCTTTATCGGTTTTCGGTTTTTCAACGAAGCCCTTGACCTGATAGTTATCGTCCAACTGCATCACACCAAAGCCTTTGGCCGCTTCGCGGTCGACCGGCAAAGCTCCGATTGTGACATCGGCTTTGGCATTCAGATGGGTTTTGAGCATATCGCGATAATCCATCCGATAAAGCTGATCGCCGGAGAGGATCATGACATGCTTAATGCCAGGCTGCTGAATGTATTTTAAATTTTTACGGACAGCATCAGCAGTTCCCTGATACCAGTCTGCACCTTCAATGGTTTGCTGCGCGGCCAGGATTTCAACAAACCCGCCATGAAAGCCGTCAAAGTTGTAGGTCTGGCGAATGTGACGATGCAGTGAGACCGAGTTGAATTGAGTGAGTAAA
>DOCI01000223.1:23197-31541 GCA_003503535.1 Planctomycetaceae bacterium | reverse complement strand
GTGAGTAAATAAATCCGATCAACACCACTATTGATACAGTTGGCAATCGGGATATCAATCAAACGATATTTTGCCGCCAGTGGAACGGCTGGTTTCGAACGTTGGGCTGTTAACGGGAAAAGTCGCGATCCTTTTCCTCCACCAAGAACCAGGCCAATAATGTCTCGCATGAGAATCAAAGTCTTTCAATCCAGAATTGTAAATCGAGGGAGCGTTTTTCGATGGAATCTATTCGTCATCCGATTGAATGATCGGGACGATTATTTTTTATTGTAATCGCTCTGGCGAAAGTTCCAGAGCGAACAGATGGGAAAAATTTGATTTGATGAGAGTTCCAGACAAAACCCGACAGGATCGATTCTTTCCTCACGAATTGACGGAATACAAAATCCTGATGTATTTAGAGTCTATGTCTCTACAACTTGCGGTTTTATCATCGAATTCACATCTGAATTCGGTCTGATGACACTCGCAGATGGCTGTGAAATAATGATTAACAGGGGTTAAGATTTATTGGCCCAATATTTTTTAATAATGTCTGCGGCTTCACCAGAGGGGGAATTTTCTTCTATCGGTTTCACATTTATTGATGTCGAGCGCGGAACCAGCACCGGAGATTCTAGGGAAGTATGGTCATCACCATTCGGCTTTTCTCCTAAACCCATTTTCGAGGCATCGGCATTCGAAATAATCGTTGTGTCGGCATCGAGTGTCGGCTCATCCTCTGCCAGCCAGTCAATCAGCTCATCTTCCGAGGGAGCTTTCGCTGCAGCCCGAGCCCCAGGCGGTTTGCGGACTCCCGGTGTATTTTGAGGAACAGGTTTCTTTTTTCCTGCCAGCTCAAATACCATCGAACCCACATGCAGCGTGTCGCCCGGATGTATGGGAACTTCTCCGAAAATTGCTTCCCCGTTAATGAAAGTCCCATTGCGACTGCCAAGATCTTTGACAATGACATCGGTTCCACGGACATGAATTTCGCAATGATGCCGACTCACTTCTGTGGAATTCACACGGATGTGAGCCTGCGGGTCCCGGCCAACGATCACGACATCAGCAGGCAGGGTGAGCGTTTTCCCCTGATGCTTGCCCGTCAAAATTAGAAAAGAAACTTTCATGGCCCGTTTTCTCAAAATTCACATGTAGATAAAGATTCTCGTCAATACTACAGAATCGCAGCCGCTTTGACGTCGATTCCTTTGAGTCGCATTTTCAACTCTTCGACATTCGGCGAAATCTCGAAGGCGTCGGCTCGACTGACGTATTCCAAATCGATGAAGTGTTTCAGGCTGTCGTTGAACAGCTGCATCCCTTCGTCTTTACCGATACGAATGGCGGCAGAGAGTTTTTCATCCATATGCTCGCGAACCAGTTTCTGAACTGTCGGATTGAATCGCATGATTTCCACAATCGGCACGCGGCTCGGTTTGTCGACAATCGTCTTGAGCAATTTCTGACCGACAATCGCCCGCATGTTCATCGCAATACTGGCACGAATCGCTGCGTGCATTGAGGAAGGGAACAGGTCGAGAATACGGGAAATCGTTCCCGGGGCACTCGAAGCATGGATGGTTCCAAACACCAGGTGACCAGTTTCCGCCGCATGGATAGCCGTTTCAAACGTTTCCTGGTCTCGCATTTCCCCCACCAGCATGATGTCCGGATCTTCACGAACCGCATGTTTCATCGCGACATGGAAGTCGATCACATCCTGCCCGATTTCCCGCTGATTGATCAGACAGTTATCCGACGTGTAAATAAATTCGATCGGGTCTTCAATCGTCAGAATATGCTTGTTGTATTTGTGATTGATCCAGTCGAGCATGGAGGCAATTGTCGTCGATTTACCGGAACCGGTCACCCCCGCCAGCAGCACCATCCCCTGATCGAACTTACAGAGATCTTCCATAATTGGCGGAAGATACAGCCCTTCGAACGGCGGAATCGAGCGTTCAATTTTTCGAGCCACCATCCCGATTTTGCTCATCTGGGTCATCAGATTCACACGAAATCGCCAGGGTTCGCCATCCACAATCAGTGTTTTCGCAAAGTCGGCCCCGCCATCACGATGGAAAATATCGAGGTTACGCTGATCCATCATGGGAAAGGTCAGTTCAATCATCTGCGATTCACTGATCGGATCCATCTGCAGCGGGCGAAGTCCCCCTTTAATCCGGAAAATCGGAGGACGATCGACCTGCAGGTGAATATCGGAACAACCCAGCTTGATGGCAGACTTGAAGATTTTATCAATCGGAATTTCACCCTTGGGATCAAAGGTCGATTCCGTCCACTCTGAAACTAGAACCATAGGAAGATTCTCCTTAAAACTTTCGATGATAGGTCGCTATTGTGTGCAAGCGGTGAAGTCTGCATCCGGCAAGGGATAAGGAACTCTCCAGACGCCGCGAATTCAGTTATTGACGGATTCCTATCCTACCGTGAACGAACCCGTTTGGCGAATGAAAATTGAGAGAAAGCGGATCGACCGTGAGTGGCTGACAAAAAATTGGAGCGCGGGCAGCCTGGAGAATCTCGCAGAGTTCTCTGGGGCGCAGCCACGGGAAATTATTTCACATCTACCTGTGCCAACTTGCTGTCACTCATTCTTTAAACGGAATTTCGATTCGTTTCAACATAACACCCTGAGGAATGTTGTCGCTGAAATCGTTGCCGCGTCCGCAGATCAGGATCATGACCTGATCGTCAGATTTGAGCATTTGCTGGATAATGAAATTCTCCCGAGCCTCATATGCTTTTTCATCGATTCTAAACTGGCCTGACTTCATTGGGTTGGCATCGGCAAATAACTTTGCATCTTCGACGGGATGAACCTGTTTGATGATCTGTTCCACTAAAAACTGCCCGGAATTCCCTATGCTCAAGTCTACTAATAACTGTCCATGAGCACGTGTTTGCGATGTGGATTCGATCTCCGGATATCTTTGTCGTATGGATTTTCTAATCGAGACCCTCTTATCAATTTCTTTTGTGTCCCCGACCAAAAGACGTGCCTGGTTCAGGGAATCCAGGTCATATTTTTCAATAAGCTCGATAAGGATTTCACGCTGTCGCTGCTGAAAACTGGACACATCATCCCGGTGTCTCGAATAGGACAAACTGATTAAATGTTTGTCGAAAGCCAGATTCTGATTGCACTGATCTGTATAAAACGGCCCCATTTCCACAGTGTGGTAATCATCTACATGAATGATGAGGCGTTCGTCCGCTGCCCCAGAGTAGATTGGCTTGCACAGAAGCAGAATTGCAATACTCAGGAAGTACTTGATCACGATTTCAAATCTCCATATCTGATTAGGTGCTCATGGCCTGCTGATTTCTTATTTTAATGACATTTCATATTGAACAGCCACAGCAAAATAAACATATCTCCGTATCATATGTTGCATTGGGAAGTTTTCTGGGCTCACCTCAGGGTGTCCCGACCGTCCATGCACTACTTCTGAGTTAGTATCATGCCATCCATAACACTCAACTTGCCGTACGACTTAAATGAGAAGCAATGGAAAGCCGTCAGTCGTGTCTTTGAAGAGATGGACGGATGGATTGCAAAGTCTGAAAATGATAACATACCACAATGGTACGGGACGGATTCATCTCCAATGTATGTATGGGCTTCTGTCGAACCGGGCGGTCTTTTAATCAATGGCAATCTGAATGATGCTCATTGGACTGGGTGGATCTCCGTGTTGTGCGCTCGACTTTCATTGGCATTGCAGATTGAGGTGCATGACGCGGAGATGTAGTGAAGCAAAGTGCGTTGAGACGTACCTTGCATTCGAACTTTTGAACCCGTCTTCTTACCATTTCGGTTGGTTCCACTGATGAATTGGTGCGTACTGAGAGCTTCTATAATTGATCGTTGGCTTATCACTACAATCATGGCAAGGGCGTCACGACCAGCCTAAGAAACTCACTTCTGAGGAAATGGAAATGAGGTGGCAATGAAAACTCGGTCGATCCTCTGTCAATTATTCGCTGTTGCAGCGGTCCTGTGCTTTAGCACATCGTTTGTTCCGCTCATCCTTGGTCACTACTTCGCAATGGCTGTTTCTGGTAGTGAATACCATCAACTTATAGAAAACGATCGCCCAAAGAGTTATTCGTCGCTCAAGTTTGGTTCATGGCAAATCGGGCCAGGACCACTTTCTCCCAGTCACATTCTGGAAATTCCACCTGATTCTGTCATTAACAAATATCGAGTTGGCCGTGACTTCAGCCTGCTGAATGTGTTCACTTACTATGAAGCAGAGTATGAACTTCCAGACGGAACAAAGCGCGTAACTCACGCGTCCGGTTCAGTGCCCATGTTCACTGCGAGAAAGTCAGTCGTCTATACCGCCCTCGTCTTGGGCTGGCTGCTTGCAGTGGGTTGTGCCTTCATGTCTTTTAAAATTGGGGCAGTCACAGGAAGAGAGTGTGCAAACGCTGATCTTCGTTAGGGTGATTGGGGCGTTCCTCACATGTCGTTAACTGGCGACGATTCAAGTCGAATAGATGCTTGTGCAAACCTCTTGAATTCGAGCGATAACGAAATGAAATCCACGCAAAAAATGACCATTGACTAACTGGGATTCCCAGATGCGTTTAAGCCCACCCTGCAAATACTCATTTTTCCCAGCGAGGAACTTGAGGATACGTTGTATATGTACAACGATCATGAAAATACCCGAGTCATCGCTAACTCGACTCGCTCTTGTTGAATGAGGAAAAAGGGCGTGGTAGCCAATGACCACCACGCCCATCACTTTGTTCCGGGCGTGCCACCCAGGACCTTCAGAAGACTCGACTGCTCTATTTTCACGACGAATTGGATTCGTCAATTACTGTTATGCACGACAACGGAGTGCATTGATGATATCCCAGGTTCAAGACCTGGCTCTGGCAGGTCTCTACTCATTATTTTGTTGAGCAGGAGGTATTGGCAGGCTTGAAGCCTTGGCTAGCATTTCTGTGCGATAACTTCGCAGTGTGCGAAGCAAGGCTCGTTCGAGATGTTTGACGCGGGTTGTCGTCTCAGCGGAATTCAAACCGTTCTCTTCGGCGATCTGTTGCATCATTGTCAACGATTGTTGACTCAGCTCGAGTGAGTCTTTCAGGTCGATCAGCAGCACCGGTTGAGAAATATCCTTGTGTCCCTGACGCATCTGCCAGCGAACTCGGAGAATTTCCATCAGGGCATTCGCATGATCGTATTTCACCTGAGGATCCAGTTTCTGATTTTCATTCAGCAATTCCAAAGCTCGATGAATCCCACGGACCGAGCGTTCCTGACGTCCGCCATAGTAAACGGCATAGAGCCAGTGTTCGAGTTCGCGTTCGGGTTCAGGCGGTTCACAGCGCTGATACAATTTCGCGATTTCCGCATGCAGGAAATGGCTGATCAGTGGATCGAACGGCTGTTCAAATTCTTCGACCTTCAGCAAGTCACACAACTGGCAGGGATTCTGCTGTGTCGCTTCGCCGAGCGTTTCAAAGTAATTCAGCCGACGTTTGTCCTCCGGATGCATTTTCTGCTGAATGCCTTCGCCTTTAACCGGCTCGATGACGGAACGAGGATTGTCGAGCAATCGTTTTTTGACCGACTTGCGATAGACCCAGAATTCATCCGGATGTTTTTCGAGGACCTGTTCCCGAGCAGCGACATCGGAAAGGCGTCGCAGAATATCATCGGTCTCTTTTTGATCTGCATAGTGATTGAGCAATCGCTTGGGATTCTGGGCGAGTAAGTCGCGGACTTCATTCCACTTGTTGCCCCACCGCATCATTTCAACACAACGCCCGAAGGCTTCGGTGCCCGTGAAGACGGAGGCTTTCGCTTTGTCTGTTACGCTTTGCAAATCTTCGAGTTCAAAACGAGCCAGATTCATTGCCACCGACCAGTCCCAGCCGACGTGTGACAATGCTCGTTGAACTTGAGGCGTAGAAATTCGCTCAATCAGGCCTTCGCTGAGAATGAATTCTGAACTGCGAGCTGCAACAAACAGAATTTCACCGGGAGCGGTGTCGAAAGCGGTCATGTAGCCGAAAGAATTTTGAATGGTTGTCGCCAGACTGGTCAGCACACTGGGGCCGTAATCTGAGAAGATGAATCGCTGGCAATAGATGCCCTCATCGCTGAGCAATTCCGCCAGATGACGATAATGAGCTTCGTTGTACTGACTGGCGCCCGGATAACTGGCGGAGTGTCGGGGCGATTCGATAATCACATCGTAAGTCTGTGACTGAGTACGAACAGCCATTGCCGGCGAAAGAGTTCGATAATGCACTCGGGAATCAGATGTTGCGGGTTGCATCGCTTTGGCAAGCACTCCCGTTTTCATTTCTTCCCACACATCGGCACGTTCATCGCAACAGTGCACGTTCATCACAGGAAATTCAAGAGTTGTTTGTAAGCCGAGACCACTTTCGAGTCCAATCAGTAACACTTCACGCGGAGCCTTGTGCATCGAAAGTGGCAACACTGCGCCCAACAAGGCGCCGGTTGGTTGCGGCACAAGCTGAGCATTCAGGCTGATTCGTCCCTGCGGAATTCCATTGGATCGAATTTGCACATGTTCGCCTTGATGCTTCCAGAACGACAAAGTTCCATTTTGGGTTTCAGTCAACTTGAGTAGACGCCCATCATCAAGTCCCGGCAACTCAGAAAGCTGAGTTCCTGATCGCCAGGATTGAAACGCATAAGTGGAGAACAACGCACGGGAAGCCAGTAGAGGTGAGTAAGTCAGCGGAGCCAGCAACATCGACAGGCAAGCGGCATACAGGAGCCCGATCCCGATTTTCTGAGATCGGCTCCTCGAATATGTCCAGGTAAATTGTCGCGAAGCCTGATAGCGTCCCCAGGCAACGGACAGCAGAATTCCAATCACTACCATCGCAGTGAAAGGGACACCAATTAGAGGGATGAGTGCCTGAGAAAATGTCACTCCAACCAGTCCGCAAAGCAGCATTGTTGGCAACCAGAATTGAGATTTTCCATTTTGGCAGGATGACATCCGACGAGCCATCGCCAGCAAATGCCCGGCCAATAAACCGGCTGGCAGGATAATAAGGACGATCATGCAGGTTCGAAGTAGCAGAGCGATTGTAACCGTAGAGACCAGAGCCGAAACGGCCAGATAACCCCGTACCCACAACGGAAAGGCGACGATCACCAGGCTGAGTAAAGCTGCGACATGGATCAATCGCACACGGCGTCCTGCCCAGACGGCGAGACTGCAACTGCAACAGAATGATGCAATGATCGCATAAAACAGAAAGGCCGTTTCGGGTTGCAATTGACAGAGAAATCGATAAAGAGCAGGCAGCAGCAGCCCGAGTCCCATCGATAAAATGAGTGCAGACATCCAGGAATCGCGGCCGCGTGATCTCTGTCTCGTAAATGTTTCAGAAGCCGTCTCTGTTGAGCGGGCTGAAGTCATCGACAAGCCCACCAGGACCAGACAGGCAAAACTGGCGGTCCAGTAAGTTGGCCAGATGGCAGAGAGAATCAGTCCAGAAATGGCAATTCCGCAGGCCCAGCCGAGTAATGATTTCGCAGAGATTTCTGAAGCTTGTGAATTGTTTTCCTGGCACCAGGTTCCACAAACCAACAGCAGTGAGATCAGAAAACAGTGGGAGATTGTCACGATCAGCAAAGAGCCAATCGACTGGTCGACCATTGCCTCGGACAATACCGATTCCCAACCGCCCCACCAGAATGAGGAGGTAATGGTCAGTAGCAATAGCAATGCCGTGGCCAGTTGAGGCAGAAGTGCTGTCTGTGGTCGGGGCAGGCTGATTGCGATCAGCGCGCTCAAGCCGACTGCCCATCCGAGGGACGAGCTAAATCCCCAGGTGGTGACGAACAGATGAATCCAGAAAACACACACGAAACCCAATAAGGCGGAGACAAAAAACTGTCGATCCGGCAAAAATGGTGTCATTCGGGCGTAAAATCGGTGCAGAGGATGCGTGCTGGCGTCCATGCCACCCCTCAATTCAGCAAAAAATCCAAGGAAACCCAGGCCCCTCCCGGGTGATGAAGTGCGAGTTTTAGTCGAAAATCGACTTACAGGGCAAGACGATCTCGTTATGAACGCCATCTTATAGTCTCATTATTCTTGTCGGATTCCCTCACAAAGGCTCTTGTGAATTGGAAAAAGACTCAATCCTGCATAAAATCAGCTGAATATAAACTAACGAATTCATGACGAAATTTTTAACCCAGTTCCAAATGGAAACCGGATTTCCAATATCCTAATGAATAAAGTTTTCCCGGGTGGCGGGGGCGCTCCGCTTTAGCGGAGCCTCCGAAAGTCCAACGATTCGGGGGCTTCTCTTC
>DOCI01000223.1:15728-23084 GCA_003503535.1 Planctomycetaceae bacterium | reverse complement strand
TTCTCTTCGAGTGCGCCCCCGCCACCCGGGTTCAAATGTTTTTCGTAGTTAAACAGTTGCGTGCCGGTCTATTTGCAGTTTGATAAATTTCTCCGGTTTTCATATTGAACTTGGTTTAGTAGCAAGCAAATCAATCAACCTTCACCACACAGGATTCCTTCGTGACAAACGCATCACTCTCGCCTGAACTTGAGTCGCTGGCTCAAAATGCGAAAAAAACGCTCGACAAAAAAGTGGTCGACACCGTTCAATTACACTTCCATCCTGAGCTGGGGGCTCCCTTCTGGCTCGAAAAAGCCAAAACCTACGATTTCGATCCCCTCAAAGATGTCAACTGCTTTGATGACCTGAAAAAATTCCCGCTCTTTGAAGACGACTGGCTTCGTGGCGGCCCGGTTCGCCGATTTCTGCCCCAGAAATGGTGGGACAAACCAACTTACACCTTCGAAACCGGCGGTACGACCGGCATTCCCAAGAGCCGATGTGTCGTCGACGATTTCCGGATCGATTACGAACAGTTCAGTGAAACGCTCCCCGACGAGTCTTTCCCCAAAGGAGCTAACTGGATGATGCTCGGCCCTTCCGGTCCGCGACGTTTGCGGCTGGCTGTCGAGCATTTGTGTCAAACCCGCGGCGGGATCTGCTTCTGTGTTGACCTCGATCCTCGCTGGGTCGTCAAACTGATCAAAAAAGGCAAAATCGATGAAGCCAAGGAATACTCGGCTCACGTGATTGATCAGGCCATGACGATTCTCTCAGCCGGCCATGAAATCCAGTGCATGTTCACCACTCCTAAACTGTTGGAGGCCTTGGCGTTGCGGCTGATGGATGAAGGGTCCAGCATCGCCGAATCGGGCATCAAAGGGATTTTCTGCGGCGGCACCGAGTTCACTCAGCAATGGTATCGGTTTGCTCGTGAAGAATTGCTCGGGCCAGATGTCTATATCACGCCAACCTACGGCAATACACTGATGGGCCTGGCCTGCGGAAAACCTTTCATTCCGGAAGATAATTTCAAAATCACCTACTACGCTCCACAACCTCGTGCAGCTGTTGAAGTGGTTGATTTCGATGATCACACCAAACTGGTTGATTACGATCAGACTGGGCGCGTCAAACTTTACACAATGACCGACGAACTCTTCATCCCCGGGTTCCTCGAACGGGACGAAGGCGAACGCGAACTCCCCCACGAAAAATATCCCTGGGATGGCGTGAGCGGCGTGCGACCGTACCATGTCTTCGCGAAAACGACGACTGTCGGGGTTTATTAAAAGCCGGGGTGACCGCACCAAACCCAGAGTCAGATTGAATAAGAAGGCCTGAGCATGCCAATGCCTGGGTCTTCTTCAATTAATGGATGTCGATTTCCAATCCCAATGATTCACTGCACTCATCAAACGTGCGGAGACGGCATCACATTGCAATCTTATTATTGATTGCCTATGCTAACTCATACTGAACACGAGGTCAGTTTCAGGGCATCCGAAACCGCAGGGCTTGAAACGCTGATAACCCGCAAATTCCAAACATTCGAAGAAACGTCAGTATTGACGGGGTAAAGTATAGCATTACCGATTGATCGCCAGTTCACGCTCCTGTTGTGTCTGATCAAGAATCGAGTGCAGCAATCGTATTTGAGAATCCGTCAGCTTCTGCCCCCGCCGACTCATGGCGATTTGTGCGGTCTGGCAAGCAGCCTCGAAGTCGACCTGATCATCCAGTTTGCCATGCCATAGCCTTGTAAAACTGGGAATATGCTTAGGGCAAAGCCTCCCAGCTGGCAGGACCATCGACATCACACCCACATTCGAACCCGTATTAAATAACGTGCCGATGGCAGTTTTAGCGTGATCCCCAATCAGGCAGCCGATTTTCTTTTCGCCGGTCGAAATAAAGTCCGTTCCCAGCGGAAATTTCACACTGGAATAATCATTCTTCAGATCGCTGTTGGACGTCAATGCTCCCAGATTGACCCACGGGCAGACGTAACTGTGCCCGAGGAATCCATCGTGGTATTTATTGGAGTAGCCCTGCATAATGCTTGCTTCGACTTCTCCCCCCACGCGGCAGACTGGCCCCAGTGAAGTTTCCCCGCGGATGTTGGCCCGGAAGAGTTGCGTCTGCCTGCCGATGTAGTAGGGACCTTCCAATCGCGTGAACGATTGAATAATGGCTCCCTCATCCACAATCACCGGCCCGTTCTCGGCATTGATAGAAACAAACGGTTCCAGTTTGGCGGTTGGGTGAATGAAGATTTGCCTGGGATTGGATTCGCGACTGCACAATCCGGAAACATCCTGACCTCGCCCGGCCAACATTTCGGCCTGCAATACGAAATCGAGTTGAATCATGTCTCCATTATGCTTGATGAGATCCCAGGGAAACTGCAGATGGGGTTTTGAAACCGAGGCCGAGTCATCACTCCTGTCACACTTCTGAACAATCGCTGAGAGCGTGCTGAGTTGGGAATCACCAGGGCGTCGTACAAATGCAAATGGAAAATCGTCTACCTGTTTACCGGACTCGCCATCCCAGAAATCAAGTAGAATTCGAGGATCACCCAGCCAGGTGCCATCGACAATCAGAGTCGCCTCTGCATCGATCCAGGCAAAATCGTTGACGGCTGCTTCTGGAAATTCTTCCTGATAGACAGCCTGCAACTCGTCCCGCACGATCACGCCCCACTGATTGACCGGCAATGTCTCCAGCAGCCGTTGTCTCAGCGAACGTGTCCCACACAGGAGTTCAAAGACCGGACGCATCAGGGCAATCGGCGTAAATCGTGTGGCAATTGAGGGTTCGACAATTAATAGTCGCATTTAAATATCCAGTTCAGCATGTCGGTTTTTGGCTTACGACATCATAAACGGTTCTGGAGAGGCGTCCAGTATGCTGTAGAGGTTGGAATAATCGAACATTCTAGGGGCTGCGCTACACTCCGAACCCAGCCATCCCCCCAAAAGAATATGAAATTACAGGCACGAAGCGCAAGCGAGTGAGTCGAAATCGATAAACACACTCGCTTGCGCTTCGTGCTTGTATGTAAATAGGTTCGTTTCCTCTCATCTCCTGAGATTTGAACCTGTTGATGCGTTGCCTGCGACCTCGTGAGTTAGTTGAGCAGGCAACTGCTTGGCGATATACTTCCTCATTCACTGCCTTAATGAAGGAAGCATGCGGTACTCCTGTGTATGGTGCCGTGCCCGGGTTTTGTTTCCGGGATTTTGAGAAAACTCTGTGTAGAAACACCAGAAAGGGGAACTCGCCGTGGCTGCAGTTCGTGTTGGTATTAATGGTTTTGGGCGTATTGGTCGTATTTCTTTTCGAGCCATGGCTGCTCGTCCCGAAGAGTTCGACATTGTCGCAATTAACGACCTGGGCGATCCCAAAGCTCTCGCCATGCTCCTCAAATACGATTCCGTTCAGGGTCGTTATCCTGGAACTGTCGAAGTTGATGGCGATTCTCTCGTTGTCGACGGTAAGAAAATCAAGGTCATTGCTCAGCGTAATCCTGCTGAACTGCCCTGGAAAGAAATGAATATCGATGTGGCTCTGGAATCAACCGGATTCTTCACCGCACGCGCTGGAAATGGCAAGCCCGGATACGACAGCCACCTTGAAGCGGGTGCTCGTAAAGTGGTTCTGTCTGCACCTGCCAAAGACAACGTCGACCTGACTGTTGTGATGGGTGTGAACGACGATCAGCTGACTGCCGATCACAAGTGCATCTCCAATGCGAGTTGTACTACGAACTGCCTGGCTCCAATGGCCAAAGTTCTCCAGGAAAACTTCGGGATCACCAGCGGTCTGATGACGACCATTCACGCTTACACGAACGATCAACGCGTGTCCGATCAGTATCACTCTGATCCTCACCGTGCTCGTGCTGCTGCGTTGAACATCATTCCAACTTCAACCGGAGCCGCCAAAGCTGTCGGACTGGTTCTGCCATCCGTCAAAGGTAAGTTGACCGGCATCAGCCTGCGAGTTCCTGTCCCTTCAGGAAGTGTGACCGACCTGGTTGCTGTTCTGGATAAAGACGTGACTGAAGAAGAGATCAACAGCAAGATGAAAGAAGCTGCTGAAGGTCCTCTCAAGGGCATTCTGTATTATAACGAAGACCCGATCGTCTCCAGCGACATCGTCGGCAGCACGTACAGCAGCATCTTCGATTCCGGCTGGACGAGCGTGATCAATGGCAACATGGTCAAAGTCCTCAGCTGGTACGACAACGAATACGGCTACTCCTGCCGCACAGCCGACCTGATTGCAAAAATCGCCGGCCTGTAATATTCAGGTGAAGCTGACAATTGGATAAACGTTCCGTATAGTCGTTGACTGTACGGAACGTTTTTTTATGGAGTCACAGACATGACATCTGAATTTTCCATCGCCAGTGTGGAACGGGGCAAGAGTCTTCTAATCACCTGCATGGTGAAGCTTCTGCTGCTCTCTGTGATAGTGATCGTCAGCTACGTTATGCGCTTCGGGCTTGAGACCTTGCCTCCCCGCATCGTTCGTTCTGTGTTGACTGTTTTACTGCTGATCTGGCTCTATCGCGGCAGCTTAGCTGCCAAATGGATTTGTGTCGTGCTGTATGGAATCGCTGGAATCATGCTGCTGGTAAAGATGCCACTTGATAACCTGTGGGCCTGCCTGATCCTGGGCTCGATGAGCTTTGTCTTCCTGGAAATGACATATCGGCTGCTTCACTCCAAGGATGTGAATCACTTTTTGCGGTTTCAGCGGGAGGGTGGGATCAGACCAGAGGATGGGTATATTTAAGCGAGCCTGTCGGAGGATAGGGAAACACGTCGGGTGGCTGGGATCCTAGCGCAGCCCCCAGAACTTTGGCTAACGATGACTTTATCAACCAGATTTATTACCGCGACTCGTCCCAGATCATCTTCCGAAATTTAACTTCCATGCAGACTAATGAACCTCATCCAGACAATGTCACTGGTGACTTCTACGTGGAATGCGACTCCTGCATCGCGTGCGAAGCGCCGTACAATGAAGCCCCGGATTTGATGGCACGCCCTTACACATCTGAACGGGATCATGGCTGCTATTTCCGGCGAAACCCAACAACCCATGATGAAATAGAACGTGCCTGCATGGCAGTGAGTGTATCATGTGTGAAGGCGGTTCGGTACCGCGGCAATAATCCTGCCATACTAAATTATTTATATCATCAAGGGGCAATTACCTCCTGCGATGTCGCTTATAAGAGGCAATCTATTTACGAACGTTCTGCATTCGAGGCTTACTCCCAGCACGTCGGCCCATACGATCAAGATTACTGGTCGCATATTTGCACGAATGAAACGGATCATGTTGTGGTTTCCATCGGAAATGACCGCGATGTGCTTGCTGTCTATCGTATTGACAAATCGACTCAACTGGCCGTTCTTGTAGAAAATAGTGCCAAATACTGGCCCGACATTGGTCGTACTTTCCACCCTTAGGTCCGTAAGTCGGATTAAAAACTTTTTTCAATCATAAGTATTGAAACCTCTTGTGGACTTCGTCCACCCAGAGAACTCTGCGAGATTCTCTGGGCTAACCGGTTCTACTGTAAAATTCAAAGAGGCATCAATGCTGAAATACATCGAGCTCAAGAGTGGTCAGAATGATCAGGGGCCAGCTTGGATTGCTCGTGTGAAACTTTCGAAGTCTGGTCGGACTGTGTACTTCAATGGGAAAGCGTTGAAGCGGTCGGATGGTCAAGGGATTTCCGCGAATTATTTTGATCTCGAAACGGGTGAAGAGTATTGGGTCTCCGGGGTTAAGAAGAATGGACAGGATCGTCATTGGGCGGGAGCGGGGATTGTCTGGATTGAATCTGGAGTTGTGGCTGAGTATCTGAAGATTATCGGTGCAGACAAAATTGACGAATGTCGGCTCAAGGTGATTGCTGATTTGCCTGAGACCGAGGTTGAAAAGTTCAGGAATCTTGAGAATACACGCTTGACATAATGGCTGGAAGAGTTCCAAAAGTAACTCAATACCTGTGCCACGGTTCTGTGAGCCTTGTTTGGGCGTCATGGGAAGACTCGCAAGGCTCACAGAGCCGTGGCACGTAAATATTGCTAATTCTCCCCAGAATCTGTAGCGATCCGTAAAAATACGGAATTTTGGGAAACATTCTGCAATCTGGTTGCGTCATAGGTTAAGGTAAATCTGGCTCGATCGCGTCAAAAGTCTCCAGCAATCGCTGGAGGGTCGAGCCGAGAATTGCTCTTTGAACTGAATTTTCCCGATATCGATCGATTTTTTCAGGCTGATTGCACGAGCAATTGGCCGGAATCATCGATTTCTATTGCTCCAAGAAATTACTGGGGTTCTCGATGAATGCTCGCCTCTGTTTGAACTCTGTCCTGATTTGCTTTTCCATTCTGGCGGTGATGTTCGCCAGTCCAGCCTGGGGGCAGGATGAACCGCCTGTGCCGACTCCGGCATTGACTCAACCTCCTGCTGAGGTGCCGACGTCGACTGTGCCGGTGGCGGATCCTGCTGCAGTGGAAGATCCCCCGGCTGCTGAAGCTCCAGCTGAGGCTACCCGTCCGGTCGATCATCTGATTTATATTCCGTATGACCGCCTGAGCGATGTGATTGATCGGCTCAAGTCGAAAGTTGTGCTCTCGTATGAAGAGTATCTGGAACTGGTCAAGCAAGCTCAGGGGAATCAAACTCCCCACAAACTGGACAACCCGGCTATTCTTTCCACCGCCAGTTATTCGGCAGTGGTGAACGGAGAAGTCGCGGAAATTACGGCGGTGTTGAAGTGCCGGGCGTTGAAAGATCGCTGGGCGTCGCTGCCGATCAGTTTTGCCGATGCCGCCGTCGGGGAAGTGACCACCGCAGAAGAAAACAAAGTCCTGCTGCGGGGAACGGTTGAAGGAACTTACGAAATCCTGTTCCCGAAAGCGGGCGATTACACCATTACAATGAAACTGCTCAAGCGAATCACGCAGTCCCCCGGCGGCCCCTCTCTGGAATTGAAAGTTCCGCCGGTCGGAATCACGACGTTTGAATTGTCGATTCCGAAATCGAATCAGAAAATCAGTATCTCGCCGCGACATATCGAAATTCCACCGACACAACCTGCTGCTGAGAATCGCTCGACGATAGCCGTCAGTCTGGGGGCGACAAACAGCATCACTGCGACCTGGGTGCCGGATATGAGCGATCGTCCGGAAATGGATTTGCTCACGACCGTTTCCAATCAATTGCAGATCGCCATCGCCGACGGACTGATTCACACCGAAGCCAAACTCGAATATCGCGTGCTGCGGGGCGAGTTGGATCGATTGCGAATCGCCGTGCCGAAGGGGCAGCGTATTCTCGATG
>DOCI01000223.1:12960-15570 GCA_003503535.1 Planctomycetaceae bacterium | reverse complement strand
AGCGTATTCTCGATGTGACCAGCTCCGCCCGCCTGGAAGGCTGGACCGTCGAGCAGGAAGATCGGGGGCAGATCATTAACATCAAACTGCTCTCGGCTGTCGACTCTACTTGCACCGTCGAAATTCATACCGAACGCTCGCTGCCGGAGGGCCCGATCACGCTGGCCGGTATTGGAGAAGATCAAACCGTGCACGGAATTCACAGTCTGGATGTGACTCGCGAACAGGGTCAGATTCGTCTGACGCACGGCGATGAACTGACGGTTGTTGTCGAAGAGCAGGCCGGGCTGGTGCGGACAGATCTGGGAGAAAAAGGAGCCGCACAGCTGGCTTATCGCTACTTCTCGCCAACGTTCAGTTTTGTCGCCCGCTTTGAACCGGTCCAGCCGATTCTCGATTTAAAGCACGATAATCTCGTCATCTTCCGCGAGCAGCGAATTGAATTGACGTCTCAACTGGAATACACGATCCGTAAAGCGGGGGTTTTTCAACTGCAGTTGAAACTGCCGGCTGACTTCGAGCTGCTTGGGGTAAACTGTCCGCAGATGTCGGAGTTTCAGCACGAAAAAGCGAGCAATTCTCTGATAGTCGTTCTGAAAGAGCGGACTCAGGGAACGCTTTCTATTCAGGTTCGTGGTTACATTCCTCCGCCCCAGCAATATATGGAAGCCGATGCCTCTTCGCTGGCGAACCTTCCGCAGATTGAGCCCGTCGGCATTCGTCAGGAAGAGGGCCGCATTATTGCTTATACGATTGAGGCGATTGAACTGGCTGCCAATGAAGATCAGGTGAAGAATGCTCAGCCGATTCCTGTGAATGGAATCCCGTATAAATTCTCGGACACTCAGGTGCGAGCCGCGTGGAAGTTTCAAACCCGGCCCGTTGAAATTCCCGTTCGCATTATTCGTCGTCCGACACGCCTGTCCGCTCAAACCTACAGCACGATTCAGGTACAGCCTTCCGGAATTCAAGTGACTGCGTATCTCGATTTCTTCGTGCAGTATGCAGGGATTGATCAGTTTCGGATCGCAGTCCCTAAAGAATTCAGCGATCAGATCGAAATTGAAATCGCTGATAAAAATTCGGTGCCCATTCAGCAGAAATCTCCTCAGGCAAGTGAAGAAGAGAGTCCGTGGGTGATTTGGAATATCCAGACTCAACGGCCAGTCACGGGCCGTCAGCGATTTAAGATGACGTACGACATCTCCCTGAATACTGGAGATGCTGATGAGGCGACCGAGGAAGAAGAGAAGTCCGCAGCCGAGCTTTCGGAATCGTTATTGATCCCCAAACCACTTGGCTGGGAACGGGGAGCAGAAGACCGAATTGATTTGACGCGCTCGACTGGTGAAATCGTCATTCAAACTGATTCCGCTTTATCGGTAGCCGTCAAGGGGATGGGTACGGGCATCGAGCCGATTGATGTGCGGGAATTGACGATGCTGCCGCAACAGGGGCATCAGGCGTTTCGATATCCGGTCCAATCCGATGACGATCCGATTCGCCTGGAACTGCAGGTCTCACGTTTTGAAGTGGCCGAGGTAGTGAGTACGGTTGTTTCCAAAATGCTCAGCGAATATGTGCTGGGAACCTCAGCCGATCTGGCAGTCCGGTCTCAAATGCAGATTCAATCGAGTCAACGGCAGCGACTCATTGTTCAACTGCCCGAGTCTGCTCAGCCGATGGTGGTTCTGCTGGATGGTGAAACGCGCCAGTTGCAGAAGGGAGAGAAATCGACCGAAGCGGGCTGGACCAATTATGTGGTCAATGTGTCCCGCAGTAAGAATTCGGAAGAATCGTTCACTCTGACACTGCAATATCTGATGAAGGCAAGTCCGTTATCGGAATCGACATTGCGGGGAGCGGTTGAATTTTCGGTGCCTCGGGTGTTGAATCCCGGTCAGAATTCTGCGGTGGTGCAGGAGAGCCGGTGTATTGTCTGGATGCCTCGGACGTTCATTCCGATTCGCGTGAGTTCTCCTTATGAACGCTGGCAGCGATATTCCCACATCTCATTCGAATATGGCGTCTCTGATGATACTTACTCTCAGAATGATCAGCATCAATGGGCGGGCAACTCGATGGGAGCCGTTAATTTCCCGACGGAAGGACTGGCTTACACGTTTGTTGCAGTTGGCAGTGGAGAATCACTGCAGTTGACTTACTGGAATCGGCATTATGTGACCGCTTTGATGACAATACTCTTGCTGGTGCTGGCCTTCGTACTGCTGAAAACGAGTTGGGAGAACAAAGTTCTGGTCGTCCTGGCAGTCATTGCGGCTTTGGCAGCTGGCCTGCAGTTTGCCCCGGAAGTGGTGAAGCAACTGGTGTACTCGGCTCGATACGGCATTGTGTTTGTCGCCGGTATCTGGATTGTGCATGGACTGTTTCAAATTCGCACCTGCTGTTTACCGAAGTCGGAAGAACTGACTCAACTCGATGAAACGCCGCCAGAATCGATTCACGACGATCCTGCTCCGGGAGGTGATGTATGAGAACTTATGCAACTCACTTCTCGAAGGCAATCGTTAATCATCTCAAGGCGGTCAAGTCGATGGCATTTTCAAATAAACATAACGTTGACTCAAAAATGGACTGGGTGGCGGGGGC
>DOCI01000223.1:0-12813 GCA_003503535.1 Planctomycetaceae bacterium | reverse complement strand
GGGAAGCCCCCGAGTCAATCAGCTTCCGGGGGGTTCCACTTGCGTGGAGCGCCCCCGCCACCCGTCGATGATTTTTAATCATAATGCACTCTCAAATCTTTTGTGGCTGATGACCTGCATCTGCTTTGTTGTTTCCTCTGCAGCTTCGCTCCAGGCTCAGGATAACGCAACTGTTCCCGGCAAAACGATTGATGATCACTTCGAACGAATTTATGTGCCCGAAGGTTCGCTGGCGGAGTACTGGTCGCATGTGGAACCGGGAGTGCTGGTCGATCGGGCGACGTTTGAGGATCTGCTCAAGAAATCCGACGAGGTTCTCGAACCCGATAGCGATCAGCCGCATGGCATCGTCATGGAGAATGTTGAATACAATGTCGAGATTGTGGGCGATACCCTCAACATTAAAGCCGAGTGTCGACTGACAAAGCTGAGAACCGGCTGGGCGACATTGCCTCTGCCTCTGACGGGCGTCTCGTTGTTATCAGCGACATTTGATGACCAACCCGCTCCACTCGGGATGCGTGGCGAACAAAAGCAGTTGACGTTTCTGAGCGACTTTGTCGGCTCGAAGTCATTAACACTGACCATGTCGGTACCAATTTCACGTGTTGGAACCGACGAACTGGCTTCCATGACATTGCTCCCCAATGTGGCCTCGTCGATGGCGGTTGCTATTGCTCAGGGGAGACATTTGCGCATTAATGGAGCCGAAGTCGAAACCGAACAGGATGAAGCCGTTGCTAGATCCGTGAAGGTGCCGACCGGGGGCATGCGAGTCATTCAACTGCGGTGGACCGATGCGTTGGGCGAATCGCTCGATGAATCGCTCGTGTTTGCGCAAACCGTGTATGCGATTGGTGTTGAGCGGGACAGTCTCGACTGGCAGACGCTGACACAAATCGACCTTTATGGCAAACGATTTACCCGCCTCGAATTCACCGTGCCGAACAGTCTGGAAATTACCTCCGTTTCTGTTCCCGGCCTGCAGGCGTGGGATTTGCAGGATGATCCTGAAGATCCGAATCGGACATTGATCACCCTCACTTTTCGGGAACCGATCCCGCAGCGGGCTCGCATCGAAATGCACGGCGTGCAGCTGACTCAGCAGGAAAGTGAATGGACGGTTGCCTCTCTCCGGCTCAAAGGGGCGACAACGCATACAGGCGGACTGGCTATTTCCGCTCCTTCACAAATTCGCATCAAGACATTGACTCTCGATGGAATTCGACCAGCGACCCGAAGTTGGAAGCCGGTTGAGGATTATACACCTCGCGGCCCCATTCAGTTTTATGACATCTGGAATTCCGAGTTCGTTTTCCGAATCACATCCGATGAAACCAGTCGAGAAGTTCAGGCAGCGGTTTCGCATCGATTGGAAATCAGCGAAGTGACTTCGCATCTGTCTTCCGTCTTTACGCTGCAGTCTCTGTTCGCACCGTTGTTTGAGTTGAAGGTCGATCTTCCAGCTGGCTGGACAATTGCAGAGGTGCAAACCGAAGGGACTCAACTGGAGTGGCAATATCTTTCTCAGGGAGAAGCGGGTTCGCGGATCAGTATTCCTCTGCAGCCTCCGTTGCAGCCGGGGCAAACGCGATCGATTTCGATTGCTGTCGAGCAACCTTTCGAAGATGCTGAACTTGGTCAGCAAGCCACGACCATCGCATTGCCGGAAATTCGAATTGATGATGTGAAAATTCTCGAAGGCTCTTACAGTGTTGCAGCTGACTTTCGGCTCGATGTCGTGCCGGTCGATGTCAAAGGAATGGACCCGACTCATCTGGGGACGCCGAATGAGCGGTTTGGCTATCGTTATCAGAATGCCCATATCGGTGGTGAATTCCAGATTCAACGCAAACCGACCCGCTTCAATGCAACGCGGATGACGCTCGTCGATGCCGATGAAGATAGTGTGATGCTCTCGTATCAGGCGACACTGGAAATCAGCGGCGGGGGATTGCGGAACCTGCGGGTGACTCTGCCGAAGAAACTGGAATCGACTGCGGAATTCGTAGCCGGGGGACCATTTCGGATTTCGCGGCAGGAGCAGTCTACTGCAGATGACCAGACAATCTGGAATTTGACATTTGATCGCTATCTCACAGGAGTATTGCCGCTTTCGCTGCAGGTTGTCATTCCCCGCGAAGGCGATGAGGGGATTGTGATTCCGGAAATCTATTTTGAAGGAGCCGAGTTGCAGGATGATTATCTCGCGTTCCTGGCTGATGAGGATCAGTATCTCGATGTGAAGGTGCTGAACGCAAAAGGGACAGCCGTCTCTCCAGTGGACCCGGCTGACATGCCGATAGCTTCTTCACAGGGCCGTAAGCGTGTCGTGGCTGGTTATCATCTGATCGAACCGGGTGCGATTGCGACTTTATCCATCGATAAATTCGAGGCTGCTCCCATCCCGACGGCTATCGGTCAACTGCTCGAAATCGAAACCGTCTGGAAACAAGCCTCCCAAATGCAACAGCAGGCCGAGCTGACGTTTGCTGCGGTCGGCGTGCAGAATCTGCTCGTCAAGTTACCCGCGAACGCGCGTTTGTGGTCTGCGACCGTCGATAATGTTCCGGTCACTGCCCGTAAAGATGGGGATGGATTTCACATTCCTGTCCCGCCTGCTCAAGGGCAGAATTATCAACGGAAATTGCGACTGCTCTACACGCCGAAGGCGAATGAGAATTCTCAAACCGGTTTCGGAGTGCAGGCGATTCCTGCACCCGAGTTTGCGATTCAGGTTGGTCAGGGAGAAATTCAACCGCTGTATGTATTGGTGACGAACTGGGTCGTGCATCACGATCCTCAATCGATCGTTATGCCGGTTTCGGATGACGTGGAGTTGGCTGAAGAACATTCGACGTCCACCTGGCTGGGCCGCGTGATCGAAAAAATCCGTTCTCAAAGCTGGATGTCACTGGCTCAGAATCTGGGAATCGGCTTTGCCTTGCTGCTAATTCCAATCGGCCTGGCAAAATTGATTCAGATGGGAGTCATTACTCTGCAATCGGGTGAGGTGCGTCCGGGGTTGTGGATTTTGTTCGGTGTGGTCGTGGTCGGCAGCCTGGGGATCTTTTCACTGCTGCTGACAAAATCGGTGCAAAATCCCGTTAGTATCGCCTCTTTGAGATCATCTTCAGATTATACAGATGAGTATTACGATGAAGCTGTAACTGAAGGCATTGCTTTTGATTCCGAATGGGAGCAGCCGAGTGATCGTTCCAGTAACGCTTCGGGCTTTGAAACGATGCCCGGAGGCCGTTCCGACTCTCTTGATTCCCTTAAAAGCGAATTAGCAACAATAGACCGACCAGCGAACTCTCCCGAACCAATGAGCCGTCCTGAACCGCCGCGAGCCGATCAGCCTCTGGATTCCAAGCCGGCTTCTGAGGAAAAAGCAAAGCAGTGGGATTCGTTGACTGATCGTCGTGCCAGAACTGCCGCACCGAATGCTCCTGCTGACTCCCTCGGATTAGATAAAAAGCTCGGTGAGATTCAAGAACTGAAACGAAAGAAAGATCAACTCACCAAAGAAATGGTCATTGAAGAAGCGGAAATGCGACAGCAAATAGAAATGCTTGGAGAAGTTGAAATGGAACCTGGGTTTCAGCACGTTGATATCATATCCAACTCAGGACGGACCATATTGGCACAAGGGAGTCCCAGCCGGAACGATGGTCTGCTCTCATTGCCGGTTCGCTTACAGATTCCCGGCAACATGATCACTACCCGGCTGCAGAGTTTTCGGGCTTCTTCGGTCGCGAATGTTCGGATTATATCGGAAGAGTTTACCAGTCAGATTCGCTGGTTGATTGCCGCGGTTGGCTTGTTGCTGCTCTGGTTGATTCGCGATGCCTCCCGTGCCTTGTGGGCGGCTGTCGTTGTCGCGTTGGTCGGAATACCGATTGCATTGACGGGCATCATCCCTGAAATTGCCTATCCGCTCGTCGAGGGTTGTTTGCTGGGAGTGCTGGTTGGTGTCTGTCTGTGGATTGCCCTCAAGCTGATTCAACTGCTGACTTACTGCTGCCGTAAAGTTTGTGGCTGGTTGTGGAGTACTCGACAATCGATTGCCGCGACTGCCATTCTGTGTGCATTGAGTCTTGCGACTTCCTCGGAAGTTCAGGCGCAGTCAGACGCATTTGTAATGCCGCAAACAAATCAGCCTTCACAAGCGGTGCAACAAATACAGAGTTCGCAACAACAACGGGCAATGCAGCAGGCACCTCCCGCACAACAGGCGGAGATTATCATTCCCTGTCCGCCTCCCGAACCTGCGAAAATACCTCTCGTCTTTCCTTACAAGCAGGGCACCTCTCCGCTGGCAGCCGAGCGGGTGTATGTGCCGAAGGATATTTATTTGAAGTTGTGGAAGAATGCGAATCCCGATGATTCTCTGGAATCGTCTCCGATTGATTACCAGTTGAGCGAAGCTTCTTACTCTGCTCGCATTCTTGCCGGGCAGGCGAATGCGAAAAATCATACTGTCGAGTTGAAGGCTCGCTATGTGGTTCGCAGTTATCGAAATCAGGAACAACTCGTTCCACTGCCGATTGGAGCCTTGCTGCTCGATAAAGTCGAAGTCGATGGCAAACCCGTCGCGGCCAGTATCGATAATGATCAAAGTCCATCCGTCTTAATCGCCGGCAAGGGTGTGCATCTGGTCGATGCGACGTTCCGCTTCCCCGCCAGTGCGATTGGAATTGCTGGTCAGTTTCAGTTGAATCTGTTGCCGGTCGCTTCTGGAGCGATGACGTTTGAACTGCCCGCGGAGAATCTGCAGTTACGTATTAACGAAGGTTCGATTCCTTATCAGCTGATTGAACGGGAAGGGAAGACGTTTGCTGAGTTCGCGATTACAGCCGGGGGGGCATTGAACATCGCCTGGCAGCCGAAGGTGTCGACGACTCAACTGCAATTCCTCTCCAGCGAATCGACTCGACAGGTGCTTATTCGCGAAGTGGGAGTCGAACTGCGATACACGTTCCAGTTCGATATCGCTCAGGGAAGTTTTTCCGAACTCGAATTTGAAATGCCTGCGAACGTCGCGTTGAAATCACTCGAAGGAGCAGACCTGGCGGGCTGGCAGAAGCAGGCGGATGGTCGTTTGCGGGTGCTGCTGAAACGCTCGGTCGATAACCGGACATTGCTCACAATGTCGCTATTCGCACCGTTGACGGTGTCTTCGGAACGTCAAAGGTTTGTCTGCCCGGATGTGATTCCTCAAGGCATTACCCGGGAGATTGGCAGTTGGGCGGTCGGTTGGGAATCTCTGCTCGATGTCGTGTTCGTCGAAACGAACGGCGTGCGTCAATTACAGAACAACGAATTTCGTCCGCTCGATGACAAACGAACCATCTCCGAAATTCAGCGGGTCTATCGTTTCTCCAGCCGTCCACAGGGGTTGACTCTCGAAATCAAACGCGAACCATCGCAGGCCGATGTGAAACAGTATTCACTGGTCGATCTGCAACCTCATAAGACGCACATCGTTTCGATTATCGATGCCAATCTGCAGGGAGCGGCTCGTCTGGCGGTTGATCTGGAACTTCCCGAAAACATGCAGCCGATTGAAATTAATGGCGATGATGTCCAGGACTGGTTTGTTACCCAGCCGGAAGGTCAGGCGAATGGCGTACTGACGATTCTGTTTTCTCAACCTCGACAGGGAAATATCCGGCTGGTTGTTCGCGGATTTATTCAGCAGGAAAACAGTCTTCAGGAAAGTATTCCTGTGCGAGGATTGCGGATGCTGGGTGCGACGCGTTCGACGGAGTATCTGGCTGTTGGTGCAGCCGAGATGTATGGTTTGACGGTCGCCGATGCGGGTAACTCGCAAACGATCGCTCCTGATCGATTGCCTTCGGTTCTCACGTCCGTCGCCAAATTCCCGATTCGCATCGGTTTTCTCAATAATTCGAGCACTGCCCAGAATGTGCAGATTCGGCTCAAACGGGAACAGGCTCAGGTGAAAGCAGACTCCGTCACGTTGATCGCCGTCTCGGAAGCATCGATCGATTATGGTTTGTCACTCGAGTGGAATATCTCGAAAGCAGCGACGGATCGATTTGCCTTCATTGGCCCGAAATGGATGAAGGACCGCATCGAGTTCACCGCTGTAGATTTGCGGCAGGTCATTACGGTCGATCTGGATGAACAACGCACGAAATGGATTTTGGAAACGCGAACCTCACATGGCGATCAATTTTTTGCGACGGCTGTCATTTCGGTCCCTTATCCCGAAGACCGGACCGTGCGAACGCCTTCGCTACAATTTGTGGAGACCGAGGCCAACGCTGCTGATGACAATTCGACTGCGCCACTGGATATTCAGGGACATTACGTCGTGCTCGCCAATTTGGGGCGACAAACACTCGAGCCGATTTCCAATCACAGTTCCAAACTGGTCTCACGACGGGAGTTGCCCATCGAAATTCCCGAAGACCTTGCCCGTCAGGCGGTCGAATTTGTAAGAGTGACGCCTCATGTGGTTCCCTCCTGGGAGTTGAAACCGCTCGAAGAACAGGAATCTCCCGCGGCTACGATTTTCCTGGCTGAACTGATGACGGTTCTCGATCGGCAGGGAACCTATCGAACGACTGCGACATACACTGTAAAAAATCGTCGCCGTCAATTCCTGCCTATTGTGCTGCCTGAAGCGACCGAGTTGATATCGGTACTCGTGAATGGCAAAGCGGCTCGGGCAACCCGGCACACGATTGACGGAAAGTCTGCCCAACTGATTCCTCTCCCCCCTGCCAGCGCGGCTGATCTGGCGTTTGATGTGCGGGTGGTGACGCAGGGAAAACTGCCACGGGGATTCGGTTCCGCCTGGATGGGAACCACAATTTCGCTCGAACGTCCGGATGTGCTCTCGCCCGAAGCCTCTGCGGAATTCGGTATTCCGGTGATGCACTCCATCTGGAAAGTGAGCACGCCGGATGATTATTACATCTCGGCTGTGCGGGGCGATGGTTCGAACATGAACGAAACGGAAAGTCAGGAAGTGAGCGAAGTTCGCCTGCGGAATCGCCTGCAGGAACTCTCGGAACTTTCGAGCATCGTGCGTCGGAAATCGAGTTCTTATAATCAGAAGTTGCAAGCCGCTTCCAATTTGAAAGGTCTCAAACAGGCATTGGAAAGTGCTCCTGCACAAACAGGAGTCTCCGATCAGCAACGGCAGCAGCAGGTCGAGGTGATTGACGAAGCGGTGAAGAGTCTGAATCGACTTCAAGGTTTACCCGCGGCGGAAAATGGACGTCAGAATGTCAATCCACAGTCACTCGGTCGGCTCTTTATTCTCGGTTGTAATAACGATATTTTGGCTGAGAATGGAAAATCTGGTCTGGGAGTCGATAAGTCCAGTCCAGGTGCTGAAGGCGAATCTCTCGATGATGATGTGAAGCTGCGGTTTGATCTGAAGCAACTCAATCCTACAAAACCGCAATCTAAGGCGAAGCCGGCTCTCAAAGGAAAGGCTGCTGAGCAAGGTCAGAACGAACTCGAAAATCGCCGTTCCCTGCTGGAAGAGAACACTCGCAAAAACACCGAGTTTCTCAAGCAGCAACAGCAACGTGAGCAGATCGACTACAATTCCAATGGTATCATGGATCCACTTTCTCAAAACGGAGACCCTGCCAGTTTGCGTTCTCATACAATCTACAATAACACCAATGCGCCTGTGTACCCCTCCGAGTCCCCCTTCCCGTCAGATGTCCCCCTGGGCTGGAGAAGCTCGACACTTGATTGGGATGATGACAGTAAACCACAACAGGGGAGGATTCCTTTGTTTGGCAATCCTTTTGATGCTAATGGATTTATGATTGCGGATGGAAATGCAGCGAACACAGGTCGCGGCGGCAGTGTTCCTTATCGCTATTACACCGACGTGCCGAATAATGAATTTTACAGTAACTCCGGGGTTAGTAACGGAAATCAAATCGAGTTGAATAATTCACAGCGTGGCCTGGAACGACAGGTCGAGTCGTATGACTTCGCAATTGTCGGTCAGGATGATGTCGTCACTTTCGGGCGGGCATCTGGTGGAGCGGCCGGCAAATCAATTGCTGTCATTCCACAGCAGTGGACCACCGCTGGTGGGCTTTCGATTCCTGTCACTCTGCCGACATATGGAAATGTGACTGTCTTTTCGAAAGTGGGTGGGAATCCTCAATTGACGCTCCGCGTGCAATCCCGCACCTTCCTGCAAACCGGCCTTGGCTGGGGCTGGACGATTCTCTGCGGAGCATTCGTCCTCTGGCTACTGCTCAGTTGCCGAGCGTTAGCCGAAGGCCGCCGGGTTCGCGAAACCGCACTCGGATTGATGATTGCCGGCTTGGTCGGCTTCGCAGTACTCTCTGGATTACTCGCCTGGTTCGGACTGCTGCTGGCTGCACTTTCGAGCATTGTTTATGTGGTTGCCCCTCGGGGTAGTTTTAGAAAAGCTGAGCAAGCATAACAAAGCACTCGAAAGGCGAGCCGTGCCAGTCATGGCACGGGTGTTGTCACGATCCTTGTGGAAATGATTGATGCCCGACAATCCCGTCGAAATAGATCGACCGTACCCGTCGCATCACTGCGACGGCTCGCCTTTTCAGAATACATGATGGGAGTGGTCAGTTGCACTCACCACGCCCATCACTTTGTTCAGGGATGTGCCACCCAACGAGTTGTTATGAGTCTTTACAACCACCCGTCGCCACTCCGTTCAAAACAGCTTTGCCTCTGGATAGAACTTTGTCAGCACAACTTTCCTGAGCCAGAGCAACGCGATCAGAATCAACAGCTTACTCCAGATCAATGGCGACGATTGCTGCCAGGCTTCGCGAAAGTCGGTGATTCCAAATAACAGGAAGGCGAACGCATACCAAAGCTCCAGCTTTGATTTTCGATGTCGCAAAAAACGCATCAGAACAAGAATCGCAAACACAACCCAGGCGACGCCTTCGGCGATGTTGAACCAGTGATAGACAATCGAAAACCACGACGTGTCGGATGCGACGTTTTGCCACCAGACTTTTTTAAAAAGGATGCTGGTGAGATCGCTCATGAATTCATCGACATTATAATTTGATGGGGGGCACGCTCTGAGCGAAGCGAAGGGCGTGGTTTTTTACACTCACCACGCCCATCACTTCGTTCTGGGACGTGCCACCCAATAAATTGAAAGGTTCATTACGGTCCAACTGGCTCAAACTCGATCGATTCCACCATCGACAGGTCGCGGCTGTTGAGGATTTCGATGTTGTTGCCTTCGACGGCAAACACAAACGAAACCTGACGACCATCTTCTGCTGCACACAGGTAATAGATCCAGACCATCTCCAGTCCATTGGCTGAGCCGGAGGCAACGACGCGGTAGATGTAGTTGCCGGAGTTCACTTCGACCACGCCTTTATCGACGATGCTTGAAAGCGATTCGCCGAGAGAGGCTTTGATATCGCTTTCGAATTTCTCGGGAGCTACATGCTGACCGGGAGCAGCGCTGCCGATTTTGGCGATGTTACACTGGCTGATCAGGCTGCCATTGTCGACCATGCGGAGTACGGCGACTTCAGGGATTTCCTGAAAGACATACCAGTTGCGATCGTGAATCAGGCTGATGTTCCAGTGCTTCGATTTGAACAGCAACAGCTTGGAAATTTCGGGCAGGTCGAACGGGATGTTGGCGATTTGGTTTTCAGAAATGGTCACGCTGGGGCTGACTTTGCGTTGCCAGGAAAAATTGGCGGTGACTTCCATACCGGGAGAAACGGTGCTGACGGATCGCTTTTCGACTTGCTCCATCTTCAGTGAAGTCAGTAATTGATTGGCGATATCGAAGGTTGCGGTGCCTTTAATCGAAACTTCTGTCAAGGCTCCAATCGTTGCTCCGGCGACTTTTCCGTTGAATTCAATCGTGGCAATTTGATCTTTGACGGCAATTAATTTTCCAGACATCTCCACCGAGGTCGCCGCTTCGATGCCGACAAACATTTGAGCGGCCCAGTCGGGAACTTTCCAGGTTTCTTCGAGTTCGACATCAGAAGAAGGTAACAACGCCAGCAATGCGAGCGGGTCTCCCGGAATCGTGATCAAATCGAGATCGTGACGTCGCATTGGCATTTTGGGAGCATAGAGCAGCACCCCTTCCCGCTGGCCTTCGCAGATGACTTCACGGACAAGTGAAGAGAGCGTGAGGTTGGTGACCTGATTTTTGACTTTGATGTTTGAGCGGGCGTTGTCGTAAAGTCGAAAGGATCGCCAGGCACGCTCATCCCGCCCGGCTGAGGGGAGCCGACGTTCGTAGAAGGTGAGTGAAGCCTGCACTTCGAGAGGCAGATCGAGATCTTTCTTATCCTGCGTCGGCGTTTTGAGAGTTCCCTGTCCCTGCACCTGGGCAGTCACTTGCAGGGTTCGAGTATCGGCAAGCGGTTCTCGTAACGAGTACGACTGAGCCAGCAATGTCGGACTGGAACCAGCACCTGCAATAACTAACACTCCAGCCATCAGGCTATATAATCTCATCGTGTTCATCCTTGATGTCAGGCCGAACGATCTGGAAACAGTCTTTTGGGCCAGCGTCAGCTCATGGGAAATCTATGTGAGTACAATATCACAACCGAGTGAGGTTCTTGAATCCCGAATGGGAGATTTTTCGTCTCTAAAGAGATTTCTCACATCAAACATCTCTCTGGGTGGCTGGGGGCGAACGAAGTGAGCCCCCAGAAGTTCGACCGCTCTGGGGGCTTCGCTTCGCTACGACTCTAGCCACCCACTATTCTGGCGAGCCCTGCCAGTCATGGCAGGGGTGTCTTCATGATTATTGTGCACTTGTTGCGATAAACGCCATTGCTAACTCGAACCCACCCGAGTCATGACTGACTCGGCTCGCCTTATTTATAACTCGCTGATGTCGACCTCACCCTGCACATCGAGGGGTTCAGGGCCGATGGTGAGGACCTGAAATTTTTCGGCGGAATGTTCTTTGGCGTAGCGTGTCAGGTCGTCGATGGTGAGGGAGTCGACTTTCTGGCGGACTTCATCGAGCGTTTTGATTTCGCCCAGATGGAACCAGTCCCGCACCATCGAACCGGCGCGAGCCATGGTCGATTCTTCCTGCATGATCAATGATGATTTTGCACGAGCCTTGCAGCGTTGCAGTTCATTTTCGGTGATATCGAGCCCGAAGTTTTTCAGTTCTTGAAGCGTGACATCAAGCGTTTCCTGCGCCCGCTCGTTGGTTGTGCCGGCATAACACAGGACCCGGGCACGGTCTTTCAAAGTGTTGAGAGAGGCTCCGATCGCATAACACAGGCCGCGTTCTTCGCGGACTTTGGTGAAGAGCCGGGAACTCATTCCGCCACTGAGGATGCCGACAGCAGCCCAGCCGCTGTAGTAATCGGGATGATTATAGGGCACAGCCGGGTAGGCGATGCCAATGTTGGTTTGAGTGGAATCGTGCTTCAAATGTCCCTGATGAACTTTCGGTTCAATTTCCGTCAGCGGCTTCGGCGCGATGCCCTGCCAGCCGCCGAAGAGTTGTTCGCAGAGAGCACGCGTGGTTTGCGGGTCGACATAGCCGGCGATTCCGAGAATGGCTCCTTCGGGCACGCAGCAGCGGCGGTAATGGTCGGTCACATTTTCGAGTGTGATTGTATCGAGATGCTCCATCGTCCCTTCGAGCGGACGATTCCATGGTGGTGGATAGCAACGGCGGCGAAGTTCGATCATCAGTTTTTGACGGGGCTCATCTTCGATCGATCGCAAAGCCTGTTCTCGACCAACCTTGCACATGTCGAAATGATTGGCTTCCATCCGTGGTTCGAGTAACACTTTGGCGATCAATTCCAGTGCTTCGGGCAGTCGCTCGGCGATGGTAGCAGCGGAGATCGTTACATGAAACCAGCCCGGAGAAACTGAATACTGGACGCCGAGATTGTCGAAAGCAATCGATAATTGTCGGGAATCCAAATCACCCGCCCCCCGGAGCATCAATTCGCTCAGGAGTGCAGCCGTTCCATTTTTTCCGGCTGGTTCGTGGGAGGTTCCGGCTGGAAAGGTGAGCGTGACGGCAGCCGAGCGGACAGCTGGCAAATGCTCAATCAACAAGGTCATCCCGTTCGACATTTCGTATTGATGAATTTGCTGATGCGACATAGTGTCTTTCAATTTTGCTGAAGTCTGCTTTATAAAAGCAGCGCAAGAGTTCCGAATCGGTGTATCACTCTATTATAGGAACTGGCAATTTGAGAGGGAACTCTGGCAGGAAGAGAGTGTCGAATCCGGGGGGAATTGCAGCAAGCGGAGTCGAAACAAGTCTGGGGGCTTCGCAGTGCTTCGACCTCAGCCACCCATCGGATTATTCAATGCTGAGTAAGCCAGCAGTGGAACACATCAAACGACAATTAATGCTCGACAGGACACGAATTTTTTCGTTATTAAGGGTTTTTCAGCGGTTTTGTATTGGGTCCGATGATATCGTTCTCGGGAGTATTGGCATCGAGCCATGCTTTGAGGTCGGACAAGACTTTGGGAGGGACAGGCTTAGCTCCCGGCGGGGGGGGAAGTTTCAGAATCCCATTCGCTAACGGGAGAACAACATCATACGCTCCTTGAATCTCTGCTCGATATGCGGTGAATGGAGCACTTTTCACACGAGTCAGTAATGCTGTCGAATTAGAAAACTCAGGCTGATATGCCGTGTATAGTCGGGATGCACAAAGTCTCCAATGGGGGGCATTCGGTTTCGCATTATACTGCTGACCCATTTCATGGGCGAAACGGACAATTTCATAATTAATCAGGGTGAGATTAATTTCCCGATTCATTTCTGTC
>DOCI01000041.1:40976-43941 GCA_003503535.1 Planctomycetaceae bacterium | reverse complement strand
ATGGCTTGACTGGCTTCGATATGCATGGCAAGACGGTCGGTGTGGTCGGTACGGGAAAAATTGGACAATGTATTGTCGAAATACTGGTTGGTTTTGGCTGCCAGGTGTTAGCTTACGATGTTCATGTAAACCCCGCAGTTCAGAAATTGTCCAACGCGGAGTATGTCAGCCAAGGCGATCTATTCTCCAGGTCGGACATCATCACTTTGCATCTCCCCCTATTTGAAGAGACGCATCACTTGGTCAATCGAGAAACGATCCGTCAGATGAAACGAGACGTCATGTTGATCAATACTTCCCGGGGAGGGTTAATCGACACCCTTGCTCTGATAGAAGGATTGAAGTCGGGGCACATTGGCTCGGCTGGATTAGATGTCTACGAGGAAGAAGCCGGGATTTTTTTCAATGATATCTCAGATCAAATTCTCAATGATGACGTTCTGGCAAGGCTGATGACCTTTAATAATGTCGTAATTACTTCGCATCAAGCGTTTCTGACCCGTGAAGCATTGGACAATATTGCAGAAACCACACTTCAGAATGTCAATGAATTTCTTGAAGGTCACCGAGGAGATTCTCTTACAAATGGAGTCTGTTAATCGAAAATCAGAGTCGTAGTTAATGAAATTCTTCTCGTGTCATCCAGATCATATTCAATTAAATGCCCAGTAAGCGTTCACTCCCCTCTCGTATAACGGGGAAAACGCGACTGGTGATTGACAGAGGACGTCGAGCAGCTCGATAATTCGCCAGCTCAGCAGGATCAAACTGACTATTTCGCCAGCGTCATCGGAACGCAGTTTCGGATAAAATGCTGGGCATTTTTTGATAATTCCCAGACGCACGCGAAAAATTCAGGTATCACTCTCGAAGAGATGAAGCTCTATTTGAAAATGCCAAAGTGTGAGACCTCGTCATTCAGAGAGTAAGGTCTACTTTAACTTTTGTTTATAAGTCACTTCACAAGTTCGATTCGATGCCTGAACCGATACGCCGAAAGTTTACCATTTTGGTCTTGAATTTCTGTCCGATACTGTCAATTCTCGTGTATGTTGATCGATACCGAGAAAGAGTATGATTCCTCAATCCAAGCAACTGATTGATCAATATCATAGGGAAAGTGAACGTACTGAGGACAGCGATTAGTGGCATCGGACAACTGAAGCGTAATCCCTCAGTAACTCAGTCGGTCGGTAGCAGGGCCCATAGATCAGGCCGACCGGAGTTGCAGTGCACCACTCGAGCCAGCAAACCCAGGCACGGCCAGGAAAACAATAAGGTATTGCGGGCGATATGCCAGCTCGTGAAGGAACTGCCCTGTTCTGTCCGAACCCGATTGTTAAGGCTGGGGACGGGGTGAAAAATGGTTTCTATCCAAGCGTCTCGAATCGGTTCATCGTCCTGCAAGCCATCCAGTATTTTCAGAGTGTCGGCCAATTCGGTCGATGAAACGCCGCTGGAAATAATGCGTTGATCGATCGCGAAACAGGCAGCCCGGGAGGCGGTTGGAAGAATCAGCAACCCCAGGAACGTCCAGAGTGTGAAGCCACACAGCGTGGTAATCAACTCAGCGGCATTGTTTAATCCGGCACCGGGCATACGAGTAGCCTGTGAGATTCCGAGTAGAATCCAGATAAACGCAAATACCAGTCCACGGGTGCGACTGCCCGACGCCATTGCTTCGATACGGCCTGTGATGATGATCGCCAGCTGGCGACTCGATAATCTATCGAGCCAGGCACTGGGCAGGATCACGGTTTCGAAACCGGGAAAGCCGACAATACCGCCCGTGAAGCCGGGGTCGCTGCTGTTAAGAAAGCGCAGGCGGGGGGAGGTGTACCCCCAGTCCGAAACATGATTGAGTGCAGGAGCCACCCGCGTCGGTTCCTCTGTCACAGAAGTACCGACTAACAGTTTAGCGAGGAAGGACTGGAGCAGAATCAGCAGCAGCATCAAGCCGAAGATCGCGACCAGCGAAATGAGTTGATTACCGATCCGACTGGTAGCCAGAATCATCGCCGCGCAAAATACGTAAAACAAGTACTGGATCGCAACTCCGCGTATCCAGCGGGCGGCAAACTGAGCTGGCGACTGGTCTGTTTTTCCGTAGAGTTTGGGCAAAATATATCCACCGAGCCAATCGAAAGGTACCATCAATAAGACTGCCACCGCGAGGAACACTTCAACTCTGAGAAGTTCAGCAGCAAAATCAACTGCGGGATTGGGTAATATTGTGTGCGGTATTTGCCAGATGAGGAACGCGGCAGCCAATAATACAAACGTGCCAACACCACTGATGCCAAGATAAAGTCGTGCGCGGGCGTAGGTCATGAAATTGTTCTCGAGTAATATGAAAGAATGAGGGTGTTTGCCGATTATCAAGTATGACTGTTATTTATAGTGAGCACCCCTTGTTCAGAGGAGTGAGCTATGGTCGATTGTGAATCATTTTTCTGTCATTGATGGTTTAGCCATAGTTATGTTCTCGTGACCAAATTCGAAAAAAAAATCATCCT
This sequence comes from Planctomycetaceae bacterium, assembly GCA_003503535.1. GTDB lineage: Bacteria > Planctomycetota > Planctomycetia > Planctomycetales > Planctomycetaceae > Rubinisphaera. Next base: position 41,425 of record DOCI01000041.1, on the reverse strand, counting down.
CCAACAATGTGAGATCGTGTTTATATGATTCATATTTACTACAAATTAGATATCTAATGTTTTCTCAGGATCTGCAGCCGCAGCAAACGCATCACAGCTGCTTGATCGATACCTAGAAAGAGCATGGTCGTCCTTCAAGAATGAGTGAGTGGAATTGCCCAGCAATAGGGAAATCATAATTTCCACTCAAAGCAACTCTTTCATCGATAACAAAGGGCTATCATCGCTCCCTCTTGTTTTTATTGATGCATCGAATCTGATTTCGGTCGAACTTCAGCCTTCAATTTAATTCATAATTGACTTGCCCTGGACCATGGTTAAACATATCCATTTGCTGTTATTCAAGGGCAACTGGAATTTACGGCGGCCTGGAATTCACGGTGGCATTGAGCGGCACCATGATGGCTAGACCATTTTCAAATGGTATCTGCAGTCGCATGGACATCAAA
>DOCI01000041.1:32683-40866 GCA_003503535.1 Planctomycetaceae bacterium | reverse complement strand
GATGTGTTTGCTCCTGCTGAACGCTGCAGGTAAATTTTGAATATGCTCTAGAACCCTGTATTTCCAGGCAAACACTCGCGATAAATTCGAGAGATCGGTGCTGCTTTATGATTTTTTCGTCTAAATCCAACCTGGATTCCGAGCTATTGATACTCACTCCCGATCAGTGCACCACTGATTTCCAGAGAGACTGGAAAAAACTCGAACAGGAAAGTTTAAGTGGGAATGCATTCTTGTCTCCGGAGTTTGTGCTTTCGCTGGCAACCATTCGACCGCGTGATCATCAGCCAATCATTTTGGCATGCAGAAACCGTCAGCGAAACCATCTGATCGGCTTGGGTGTATTCGATCAGGTCAACGCAACGAAAGCACTTCCGTTACCTCATTGGATTTCTGTCAATTGTCCACACTCATACCGAAGTGGATTACTGATCGCTGAAAATTCCAGGACCGAGTTTTATCAATTATTGACGGAGTTTCTTAAAGAAAAGCAGGATGAGATCCTGGGGATTGAGTTTCGCAATTTGAGATTTAACTCCCAATGGGCTCAAGAATTACGAGAGTTCACGGCTGAGAACAGAGGGTCGTTTCGTTTGCTGCCGGAATCAGAGTCGGCCGCTGTCGACTTACGATTACTTCCAGAAAAAGGATTGCCTGAATTCTGGTCGACTTCGAGGAGGAAGTCCATCAGGAAGAACCAGAATCGTCTCTCCAAAAATGGACCGATCCAGTTTCGACTTGTAGAAAATAAAAGCGAGTTTGATGTAGCCCTAAGTCATTTTCTGCGTCTCGAAGAATCCAGTTGGAAAGGAGAAATCGGAACAGCGCTGCAATCGACTCAAAAGGATCAGAAGTTCATCCAACATCTGACACATCAGTCCCAAAGTTCGGATTATCTGGTGATCAGCCAATTATTAGCAGGTGAAGACATAGTCGCCACTGCTTTAAATTTCTGTTCGGGAAGAGAACTCTTTGCGTTCAAAATTGCCTGGGATGATCGATTCGTGAAATGCAGCCCGGGAATATTGCATGAAGTTGCTCTGGTGGACTATCTAATCTCCGAACAGTTGCCGTATGACCGAATCGATAGCTGCTCAAGTGCTGGATCGTACCTGGAAAATCTTTGGCCGAATCGAGTCGCGATTGGTTCGGGTTTGCTTTGCATGAATAAACTGGCCCGAGGCACTGGCAAAATGATTTCTCAAATGCAATTGCTCAAACGCTGGATGACAAACCTGACTTAAACAGCCCTGCTGTTTGTCACGATATTCTGCTATTTTCTGACCGAGTTCCCGACACGCCGAGAGTTTAATATTTTGGCCGTGACTGGTTTTTCAATCGTCTGCAGTGTTCAGGGAATCGGTCTTGAATTTCAATCCCGTGTCCTTTCGTTTAACTTCGAATCAGAACACTCAATAAGGGTCAGATCCTCGCACCTCAGGCGATTCATAACTGGATTTATTTTCAGACGTTGCTCGAAATGGTCAGTTGTCGTGCATTCTGCTCGATACCGATAATGAGCAAGGCGCCCCCCTGTGAGAAAGAGAGATCGTGATTCCCAAGTCATCGGAAAATCTCAATTCTCATTCAAAGTAACTCTTTCATCGATATCAAAGGTGATCAATCAGAATCAGTATTCTTTGGTCCAACTATGAAAGATGACTAAAGAATACGCAATAATGCCAATCTGTTGACGATCGTACTAATTCGTACATCCACTATAACCGCTTGCCATCAGAGGAATCTGACTGATTCTTGTCAAATTATCGTGGCCCCTGCCTGTTCCCTCCATTCAGTCTAAAAATACAACTCGTTTCGAGCTTGATGTTTAAAGACACAGGGAGCATTAGACATGACATTTCCCGTTGAGTTTCGGTCAGAGACCGATTCGGAGACGCCCAACTCAGAAGAGCTGCTTCAGAACTCGAACCGGCCACTGGTTTCCATCATTGTGCCGACATTTATGGAGGCGGCAAATTTACCAGTGCTGATTCCTCAAGTCTTTGAGGCATTGAATGAATGCGGAATGACAACAGAAATTCTTTTTGTTGACGATAACAGCCCCGACGAAACAGCACAGGTTTGTGTAGAACTTGCAGAAAAATATCCGGTTCAATTGCTCGTACGTAAAACGGAACGTGGACTCTCCAGTGCGGTATTGCATGGTCTTAATCACGCTCAGGGTTCGGTTTTGCTGGTGATGGATGCGGACTTGTCTCATCCCCCTCAGAAAGTTCCTGAACTGGTTGCTGCTGCGTTGGAACAGCAGGGAGATTTTGTTATCGGCAGTCGTTATGTCGTTGGAGGCAGTACCGATGACGACTGGAGTTTCTTCCGTTGGCTAAATTCACAGGTCGCGACCTGGATGTCCCGTGGTTTGACAACGGCCAAAGATCCTATGGCCGGTTTCTTTGCCCTGACTCGTCATACCTATGAACAGGCAAGGGAACTTAACCCAATTGGTTACAAAATCGGACTGGAACTGATTGTAAAATGCGGCTGCCAGAAAGTAGCTGAGGTCCCCATTCATTTCAAGGACCGTCTACACGGGGAAAGCAAGCTTTCGTTGAAAGAGCAGTTGAATTATTTGCGTCATCTGGCACGACTTTATCGTTTCAAAATGGGTCAATGGTTTACCCCTTTGCTTTTTGGACTGGTCGGAGCTTCCGGGGCAATTGTCGATCTGGTTTTGTTGACGCTATTGTTAACGGTAGCCAGCTTTCCAGTCGCTCGAGCTGTCGCGATCTGTGGTGCGATGTCCTGGAATTTTCTGGGTAACCGATTTATCACCTTTTCCGACCGGAAACAAGAGTCGCTCGGTTTCCAGTATTTGAAATTTTGTGGTTCCTGCACCTTGGGAGCCATTATTTCCTGGGGGCTGTCTACTTTCATGTGGACTCAGTTTTCAGAAGTTTTGCACACTCCTCAAATTGCTGCAGCAATAGGAATTCTGGGAGGAGTGGTCATGAATTTCCTGTTGAGCAATTATCTGGTCTTTCCTCAGCGGGAACCTGAATTCAAACTCATTACGGGTCATCTTCAAGCCGAGTCTGCACAGGCACATTCCGAACAGTTCACCGTGACGGAACAGTCAGAAGAATTCCAGCAAACAGCAAATTGTTCGACGGATCATCTGCCTCAAAAAAACGGTTCACATTGGATTGGCTGGCTGGGATTACTGTCAGCGTTATTGATCACATTCTGGGTAACTTTCCCGAACTGGTCCAAACAGACAATTGACGGGCTTGACCAGGCTCACAATGTCACAACCAGTCTATTCTTTTACGATCTTTATCGTGACATGCCTGTTAACAACCCTGTTGAATACACGTATGACTACCAACGGCAATATCCAGCATTAGGTTTGATCTTTTGGCCTCCATTATTTCACGCGATTTCCGGATTGGCGATGTTGGTCACAGGCCCTCAGCTTTCAACTGTTTATGCAGTTGTCACAGCTTTTGCATTCGTGTTGAGTCTCTGCTTGTATGCCGGGGGTCGTTCTTTACTATCGGTGCCTTTGGCTTTGATGGTGGTATTGCTAACGGTGACGGCTCCAGAAATGGTGGCTTTGCAGAATTCTGTCATGCTGGAAATTCCTTCCATAGTCTTTTGCCTATTCGTCCTTTGGCTTTACGGTAATGTCACTCGTCGCGCTGGTTGGAAACATAATGGGGAAGCGATTCTGGCAGGCTTGGCTTGTGCTGCGATTGCCTACACTAAGCAGCCAGCCGTATTTGTACTGCTGGGACTTTTCCTCGATGTTTTGATCAATCATCGCCATTTATTGAAGCACTGGAAAACATGGGTTTGTGTCGGAACGGCTGGAGTAACAGTTTCGCCTTTGGCATTGTTCACCTGGAAATTTGGCAAAGTCAACATCGCCCAATCGTTTGGGAATCAGGGGGATATTTATGTGGAGCATCATCAGGTAGCAAGCCGCTGGACCATGGATGCCTGGACTTATTATTTAAAATTGCTGCCTGGTCAACTTTCCTGGATCGTACTCGTTCTGTCTGTCGTTGGCCTTGCGTTACTTGCCTTCCATCCTGAATTCCGAAAAAAGCAGGGAGTCTGGTTATGGTCAGCCGTTGCCTGGTATCTCCTATTTTCTTATTTCGATAACAAGCAGGTCCGTTTCGTTGCCTATGTGATTCCGCTGTTATGCCTGGCCTGTGGAGTTGCCTTACAATGGATGTGGAGACAAAAACCCGCACTCTCTTTTCTGGGGGCGATCGCCTGTCTGACATTGGTTGTTCCAAATTTGAATGCGGTACCGCATTCTCGTCCGGTTGGATATGCCAACATGGAAGAATATCTACAGGAAGTGATGGGATCGCAAGCTACGGGAAATGTGGCCTATTTTGGTGAAGATCATCACTTATTTACCGCCTTTCTCCGACTGCAAGATACAAAACGGGAACATGCTTTACTGAGAGGCGATGACCTTCTGACATTATCGGAAGACTCGTTAGTGGAAACATTATCGAAATATCAGGTTCGCTGGGTGCTGATTGATCCAGAGTTGCCAATCGGTCAACAGTTGTTGAATCATTTGGAATTCGAAATTAAGCAGTTTGTGCCAGTCACGGATATCACACTTTTCGACAACAACGAGAAATCTTTCACTCTTCGAGCTTATCACTTTCAAGGTGAACTGGCCCAGAATGCCAGTTTGATTCCCTTGAAAAGCTCACTATTAGGTTTGAGCGAGTGATACCAACGGAGGTAGTAACTTCCTTCGTAGTTTTATTTATTTTCTGACCATCGTTTCAACTCGTTTCAGTTTGAGTGTTCTCGTCTAACTGTGACTTTACTGAGTTCCTCGCTGGAGACTTCATCAGAAATCTGACGAGGGACGTGAAGCAATTAATCAGGTCTGTCCGATGTTACTGGGCGATTGAAAATGATGGTGACCATTTCAGATTCTCACAGGAGTTATTCGATATGAAATTTCCACACAAGGTTGACAAAATCTGGGGATACGAAATCTGGTTTGCAAATGATGAAATTCAAAATTACTGTGGCAAAGAGTTAGGCTTTGAAATGGGGCATAGATGCAGTATGCATCGACATTTCATCAAAGATGAAGTGTTTTTTATATCTCAAGGACGTTTTCAAATAGAATTTGGATACAAGGACGACAAGAGTGACCACCAGGTTCAGATCTTATCCAAAGGTGAACGATTTCACGTGCCGGTTGGACTTTGGCATCGAATGACAGCAATTTCTCCTCACCATCAGTACTCAACTATAATCGAAGTTTCGACCTTTCATCGTGATGATGATGTTGAACGATTAGAAATGGGTGGCCCCAGTCCCCATGCAACAGTGCTTCATTCATCTTTACATGACGTGTAGCTACGCTTTAACCAATGGGCCCCTTCTGGCCTTTGGCAGATTGGTTTCGGTCGGGTCGTTCGGTGGGGCCGATTTTTGACGTTGATAAGCTTTCGTCTCGCGTCCGAATTGCATATTCGGACTATTGGCTTGCAAGCACTGGTTCATGTACGATCAGCTGATGATCGAGATGTCCAATTTCTCGAATGGCCCATACTATGTATCTGCTGAGTTGGACCGCTGCAAACATCGTAAATCCGACGACCTGAACCAATAGAGAACATCGAATATGTGGAATGCTCAGAATCAACTTCTACGAGTATGGATTGCATTGGGAGTCTGTTCACTGCAGTCGCTCCCGGTGCGAGCCGACGACACATATTTGACGTACATCGAGACAGCACCCGAATTCAAATCCGTCCCGCAAAGGCGGGAGATGCTGACCGATCAGTGGAATACGTGGCTGTACATGCCATGGCGATATCGCTGGACAATCGGCACGAACGCGGCCGGTGGTAAGTTTTCACGCGATTATGGTATTCATGGAGGATTTGTAGACAGCGGATCAGGCCCCTTTGAGTGGCTGAATCAGTGGGATCTGAAATTTTACCATGACCACGCGGCTGGTAAAGGGTTGCTGTATTTGAGGGGAGCGAACAGCAAATCCAATTTCGCTCAGTTTCAGCGCGACGGGCTGGCAATTCGTTCCGGGACCGATGGTCCACAGCCGTTGACTATCAAATGGCAGCGGGAGTTGGAAGATCGCATCAGACGAAACATTACAAATGTGAAACAAAATAGCAAACTGTGCGTTGCGCACGCACTGGATGATGAAATTTCGTGGGGGGCGTTTGTGACGCCGCTGGCGTGGCGAATCAATGAGGATGACGAAGCGTATCAACAGTGGTTGACTTTTTACTATGGAGGGGAAAATGTACCTCAAGCCCAATTTGTGACACCCGATTTCACGTATCCGCAGCTTTCAGGCCAACTCAACGAACTGAATTTCGCCCCACTACTGGATCGAATCACATACAACGATTCGGTCTGGAGTAACTCGATTGGCAATCTCGTAAAAACCTGTAATAAATACGACCCCGACACGCCGGCTGGATTTGTCGGCGGGCAGTCTCCGAACATTTGGGGCGGATATGATTACGCCAAGCTCATGAAGAAAGTGCAGTTCATTGAATCGTACAATCTGGGGTCGTCAACGGAAATCATTCGGTCGTTCAATCCTGACAACATGATTCCAGTGGTGACGACGCATTTTCACAAGCCGGAGCTGACTTCGGCCAATGACATCTGGCAGGCGTGGTATTATCTGGCGCATGGCAACCGTGGCATGATTGGCTGGGTCGATGGCTGGTTTGACGGCGAAACACCCAAGTCCTGGCTCGACGATGTTAAACCGACGTTCAACGAGTTGACAACAATCCAGGGCAAGAAGGTTGTCGGTGCGAAATGGATTCACGATGGTGTAGCAATTTATTACTCGCACCCGTCGATTCAGGTTTCATGGTTATTGGACGCTGAGGCACATCGTAAAACGTGGGTCAATCGTGGCAGCGACCATCGTCTCGGTACATCACACAATGTACGGAAAGCGTGGGAGAATCTGCTCACGGATTCTGGTCTGCAGTACAATTTTGTGTCCTATGAGGAAGTCATTACCGAGGGTGTGCCTGACGAATACAAGGTCTTGATTCTGCCAGCCTGTTATGCACTGTCGGATATTGAAGCACAGCGAATCTCTGAGTTTGCTGTGCGGGGCGGTACTGTGATTGCCGATTTTGCCTGCGGACTGTTCGACCAGCACGGCAATGGTCGCAGCAGTGGTGTGCTTGATGAACTGTTCGGCGTGAAACATGATGGCACCGAACGGGCTGCGGATTTTTTCGGTGATCGGCTCTGGGTGGAAACCGATCAGGATGCCGGCTTCAGTTATAAAACGTACCGTGAGTTTTTTGGGACGATCAAATCGCCAATAGAGGATGGCTATGCCAAAGCGGAGCGGAAATTGCCGACCCATACGGTGCGAACTGTCGGACAAGGCAAAGCTGTCTACGTCAATCTGTCGCCGCAACGTTATCTACAAGACAGGGAAGAGGAGACCGCGACCGACGCTACTCGCATGCCGTTTCTTCAGTATGTCTCGGGTGCTGGTGTTGAACTGTGGGTCACAGTACTTGATGAAAACCGAAAACGACCGGCAAATCTGGAGTTGACCTACTGGAACAAAAATGGTCGAACGTTACTGTTTGTGATTCAGAACGTATCGGTTGGTGGTGACAGTTTGGGGGGCGGAGGTGCTCAGGGGCTTAAAAAGGAAATAACCACGTTGAATATTGAATTCACAGAACCGGTACGAAACGCAATCAATGAACGAACGGATGAAAAACTTGGCAATGGCAAGTCCTTTTCCGTCCAGCTCAATTCCGCCGAAGCGGTGATGATCAGTTTTGACAGCGAATAACCTGGCCAATTGCTGTGATTGGCAGCGATTGGTTGAGAAATTCAGCGTTGCTGTTTTTGACATTATTCTGATATTTTCTGTCCAAGTTCCCCACACGCTTAAAGTTTAACATTTGAGTCGTGACTGGTCACTCAATCGTCTGCAGTCTTCAGTGAATCGGTCCCGATTTTCAGTCCCCTGCTCTTTCGAAATCTGTAGTTTCATTCAAGTTCGACTTTTCACTCTCGATGGCGATACTGGGCCTCTGGAAACTCAGAACTCGATTGGTTTCCAACCGTTGCAGTCGTGCATGTTGATCGATACTGAAAAAGAGCATGGTGATTCTCCAGCGGTAGGGAAATCATAATTGCCACTCAAAGCAACTCTT
>DOCI01000041.1:32283-32649 GCA_003503535.1 Planctomycetaceae bacterium | reverse complement strand
CAAAGGACTGTCTGCATCTGCCGCAACTGAAACGCACAAGGATTGGAGCTGAACTGGATCAATGGGCTTGACTATATGATCATCGAAACCTGACTCAAGAGCTTTTTCGACGTCGGAAGGCTGTCCATAACCTGTTAGTGCAATCAGCTTTAGATTTTCATTCGGTAATCGCTTACGAACTTGGCGAGCCACGTTATAGCCACTCATGTCGGGCTATCCGATGTCCACAAGCGCGAAATCTGGCGGGTCAGTCGTATCGAGAAAGGATCGCTGTCGCACTGCTTACTGCGTTGAGCGGATTTCGCAGTTCATGCGAAAGCATGGCGAGAAAATGTTGACCTCAATGGGAATCACCTGTTCGATGAG
>DOCI01000041.1:22183-32115 GCA_003503535.1 Planctomycetaceae bacterium | reverse complement strand
ATGGGAATCACCTGTTCGATGAGCCGAAAGGGAAACTGCTGGGAAGCAACCGAGCACCATCGAGCAGTGCGGAGGTGGTATAGCGAGGGCGGTAGTCGAAGACAGATGGAATCATTTTTTTGCAACGTTGAAGAAAGAACTCGTTCACCACGAGCGATATAAAAACTGTTCCGAGGCTCGTGCGAGCCTGTTTGAATACATCGAAGTGTTTTATAATCGAGTACGGAAACATTCTGCACTGGGCTACCTGAGCCCTGTTCAGGTTTTGCAAGTGGCTTAACCATTACCCGCGCCCACTATTCCTGGGGAAGTCCAATATGTACCATTGTGTACAATCCTCACCAACAAACGTATCTTCAAGAGAGAACATGGTTTGAGAATGCGTTTATCATCGATCGCGTATAAGACCGTGATGGCCATTAGCGGATTATTTCTCTGTCTCTTTCTGACGGTTCATTTACTGGGCAATTTGGCTTTGTTCTTTCCGGAATCGGTAGCCCGCACTACATTCAATGCTTACGCAGATTTTCTGACGCATTTGCCACCCATCAAGGTTGCCGCGTATCTGACATACTTCGCAGTCCTGTTGCATGCGGCGTTTGCATTTACACTCACAAAGAGGAATCGAGCAACGGCAGGTCAGCGTTACGCCTACAGCGGGAACGTCAACACGACGAGTTGGTACACGCGGTGGATGGGTGTGATGGGAGCCATCCTGTTGCTGTTTATCATCATCCACATGTGGAATTTTTGGTATCCATACAAATACGGACATGATATTGCCGTGGATGCGAACGGCAACAAGGATCTCTACGGAATTGTGGTTACATCGTTTGCGAGTCTGACCTGTGTTTTATTTTATGTATTAGCGATGGTTGCCCTGGGCTTGCATCTTTACCAGGGACTTCACAACGGCCTGCGATCACTGGGACTGTATCACAAACGTTACTCCGTGTGGTCGCGGCGACTGAGTAAAGTTTTCGCGATTGTGGTTTCCGTTATCTTTGCGTTAATGCCGATCTACATCTATTTAAGAGGTTGAGGAAGCATGACGATGCTGGACGCCAAAATTCCCAATGGACCGATCGAAAAGAAATGGAGCGAGTATCAAGCGACCTGTTCGCTGGTGAACGCCGCCAATCGCAAAAGAATGACCGTAATTGTGATTGGTTCCGGATTGGCTGGTGGTGGTGCCGCCGCCGCACTCGGCGAGCTGGGGTACCACGTCAAGTTATTCTGCTTTCACGACAGTACTCGCCGTGCCCACTCGGTCGCCGCACAGGGTGGCGTTAATGCCGCTAAGAATTATCAAAATGATGGTGATAATGTCTATCGCATGTTTTACGACGCCATCAAAGGCGGCGATTATCGTTCCCGTGAAGCCAATGTTTACAGAATGGCCGAGCTCTCCGTCCGTTTGATCGATACCTGTGTAGCACAGGGTGTTCCCTTTGCACGAGAGTACGGAGGTTCGCTTGGCAACCGCTCATTTGGCGGCGTGCAGGTTGAACGGACTTTCTATGCTCAGGGACAGACTGGCCAGCAATTGCTGATGGGCACGAATTCAGCGATTGCGAGGCAGGTTAAGGCAGGACGAATTGAACGATTCAGTCGCCACGAAATGCTGGATCTTGTTGTCAAGAATGGTCGGGCCATTGGCGTGATTGTTCGTGACGCGATCACGGGTGAAATTGAAAGGCACGCTGCTCACGCCGTCGTTCTGGGCACGGGCGGATATGCAAAGATTTATTATCTTTCGACAATGGCCATGGGGTGTAATGCGACGGCCGCCTGGAAGGCACACAAGCGAGGCGCCTTTCTTGCCAACCCAAGTTTCGTGCAGGTCCACCCGACCAGTCTTCCGGCCCTGGGAAAACATCAGTCAAAGCTGACGTTGATGTCGGAATCTTTGCGAAATGATGGCCGCATCTGGGTCCCTGCCAGGGCAGGTGATGATCGCTCGCCGGAAAAGATTCCTGATAGCGAACGGGACTACTATTTGGAGCGAAAATATCCTGCGTTTGGGAATTTGACTCCACGGGATATTGCTGCACGCGCTGCCAAGGAGCAAATCGATGCTGGACACGGAGTGGGGCCAATGCGAAATGCCGTATTCCTGGATTTTCGCGATGCGATTGCCCAACATGGCCGAGAAACAATCCAGTCTCGATACGGAAATTTGTTTGGTATGTACCAGAAAATCACAGGTATCGATGCTTATGTCACTCCGATGCTGATCGCTCCCTCGCCACATTTCACTATGGGCGGGCTTTGGGTCGATTACGAATTGATGACAACAATTGAAGGCTTGTATGCCTGTGGTGAATGTAACTTTGCTGATCATGGATCGAATCGGCTGGGGGCCAATTCACTTCTGCAGGCCTGCGTCGATGGTTACTTTATCCTGCCAAGTACCATTGGGAATTTTCTTTCCAGCCGCATCAAGGAGCCTTTGTCCCCCACCGATGGCCCCGAATTTGATCAAGCCGAATCGAAAGCCAGGGAAGATATTCAGAAACTACTCTCTATCAAAGGCAGGCAACCGGTTGATTATTTTCACCGCACCCTCGGTGCAACCCTGTGGGATTGTTGCGGAATCAGTCGCAGTCGCGAGAGTTTGAACCGCGGAATTGAACAGATCCGCGAATTGCGGGAGCAATTCTGGAATGACGTCAATATCACGGGCGGTGCACATGAACCGAATAGTGAGCTTGAAAAAGCGACGCGGGTCATGGACTTCCTGGAACTCGGAGAGCTGATGTGTATTGATGCACTTCACCGGGAAGAATCCTGTGGAGCACATTTTCGAGAAGAGTATCAAACAAAAGAAGGCGAGTCGTTGAGAAATGACGAAGGATTTGGTTACGTCTCGGCATGGCAACATCGTGCAGAGGGAGAACCGATTCTGCATAAAGAACCACTCTCTTTTGAAGCGGTCAACGTGATGACTCGGAATTACAAATAATTATGGAACTGAATTTGAGAATTTGGCGACAGGACGGACCTGACACCCCGGGCCAGTTGGTCGATTATCATTTGGACAACGCGGATCCTGGCATGTCGTTTCTGGAAATGCTGGACGCGGTGAACGAGCAACTGATCAACAACGGAGAGCGTGTCATCGAATTCGATCATGATTGTCGGGAAGGAATTTGTGGATCCTGTGGAATGGTCATTAACGGAAGACCACATGGACCCGCTCAGGGAAGCAGTACCTGCCAATTGCACATGCGATCATTCCAAAACGGTGATCAAATCACGATTGAGCCATTTCGCGCTTCAGCGTTCCCGATCATTCGCGACCTGAAGGTCGACCGGTCTGCCTTTGATCGTATCATTGATTCAGGCGGTTATATTTCGACAAATATCGCCGCGGCACCAGAGGCAAACTCAATTTTGATCAGCAAAGACGAAGCAAGTCATGCGTTTGATGCAGCAGCCTGCATTGGATGTGGAGCTTGTGTGGCAAGTTGTAAGAACGCCTCGGCAGCCTTATTCACTTCCGCGAAGGTGACACATCTCGTGAATTTGCCTCAAGGGAAAGTCGAACGCTCCACACGGGTTGTGCAGATGGTCAATCAAATGGATACTGAAGGTTTCGGGGCCTGCTCATTCACCGAAGCTTGCGAAGCAGTCTGCCCGCAGCAGATCAGCGTCAATCACATCGCACAGATGAATTGGGAATACAACCGCGCGAAACTAGGAATTTAAACGTATCAACGATGCTGTTGTCACAACATCTGATGTTTTCTGTCGGAGTTCCCGACACGTCGAGAGTTTAACATGGTCGTGACTGGTCACTCAATTGTCTTCATTGCTCAGGGAATCAGTCCTGAGTTTCAGTCCCCTGCTCTTTCAAAATCTACGCTCCTTCATCCTGCTTCGAATCTTAACTTCAATCACGATCAGATCTTCGCACCCCTGACGACTCAGAGATCGATTTGTTGTCAGACGTTGCTGCCATGTAGTTGACGTGCATGTTGATCGATACCGAGAAAGAGCATGGTGGTCCTCCTGTGAGTAAGAGTGAGTGTGATTTCCCAGCTATCGGGAAATCATATTTGCCACTCAAAGCAACTCTTCCATCGATATCAAAGGAGCTGGCTCAATATGGCAGAACCTGAATTGAGTGTTATGGCACGTCAACGCCTCAGCAATCGTGTGGGAAACCAAGCGGAAGTCAAACGTCGCATTAAGTCGTATCTGGTTTCTCTTGAAACATGCAGGAGCCGAATATTGAGCCGATGGGCCACATCAGGAATGACGCGAGCATACCGGGCAGGAGCTTGAAGACATCTCCATCATAACCGATTGTGTTCCACGCTATCACAGTTCCAACACCAGCTGACATCATTAATGTAATCGTTAACGATGAGAGTTCGACGCCGAGCAGACGCAGCATTAACGCAGGGCCGAGACCGGCTCCGAGGGCGGACCAGGCGATCAGCACGAGAGAAAAGACTCCCTGCCCTGCAAATAATGCAATGATAAGGGCGAGGCCGGCAACCGCGAGAGTTGCCAGTTTGGATGCCAGATAAGAATTCTTCCAACGGGGATTGATGTCCTGTGTGATTGATCCCGAACAGACGAGAATTTGTGAATCTGCGGTAGACATGGTTGCTGAAAATAGTCCTGCCAGCGTCAAGCCAATCAGAACATCCGGCAAAAGTCGGCGTGCCATTTCCGGCATGGCAAGTTCTGTCGCCTGCGATTCAGTCATTCCTGCTGTTAATGGGATATTCAGCAAGTCTGGCATGTAGGCCCGTGCGTAAAGTCCGACTGCTATGCTCGCAATGAAGAAAGGAATAAACCAGATGAAATAAATCATGCGGGCACGTTGAATTTCATCCACAGAACGAATAGTCATAAACCGCACGAGAATATGTGGCTGACCAATCGCTCCGAAACCACCAAACGTCATGCCGAGCAGATACATGGCAAATCCAAATTTCAGATTTCCCGGAAACCACCTCACCAGTTCAGGATCCTGCTGAGACAGATTATTCCAGACATCAACAGGCGTACCGACTTGAAAACTTGCAGTGATCAGCAAAGTGACCATCGCCAGAATCATAACAAACGACTGAGCGGCATCAGTCCAGATGGAAGCTCGAATTCCACCCGAAAAACAGTAAAGGACAACAATAACGGCCCCGATGATCGCTCCGACTTCTGGCTTCCAGCCGAATAGCGTTTGCAGGGCAGTACTGCCTGCTTTGAGCTGAGCAGCTGCATAAACGCCGAGTAATACAAAGGTCATCAGTCCTGCAAGAATGATAACAACTCGCTTCTCTCTGCTATTAGACGTTCCCAGAAGTGCAGGAACTGTTGCCACATCAAGTCGCTCGGATTCACGTCGAACTCGCGGATGTACCAGTAACCAGGCGATAAAGTCACCCACAATCCAGCCAATCATCATCCAGATCGACTCAATGCCAACCCGGTAGGAGTAGGCGATCTGTCCAATGAACATGAACCCGCTGTTATTAGTCGCAACGGCTGACAACGCAGCCAACCAGGGAGGAACACTGCGATTAGCCAGCAGATAGTCATCAGTGGTACTTTTACGGGCACGAGCAGAAGAGAGTCCGATGACAACAAAAACTCCCAGAAAAAACAAAAAACTGACAACAACAATTGTCACAGAAACGACCTTAACCTTTAACTTAAAACGCGGTTGACGTAGAGACGACAAGGATTATAATTGCACACGCAATGATTGCATAGCTAATCATAAATCTAAACGACCGGGCGAGTTCCCTTGAATTCGCTGCATTATTTACGTGGGTGACCATATTATTTCAGTAGAGTCTGAGAAACCAGCAGCAACATTACGTACACCAACAACTAAAGACGCTCCTCATATCTGGCGGCTTGTCGAGGAATCGGGGGTGTTGGACCCTAATTCTTCCTATCTCTATCTCTTATTGTGCCGAGACTTTGCAAACACCTGCCTGGTCGCCTGTCACGGTAAGAATGTCGTGGGTTTTGTGACGGCTTATCGAATGCCACACGATCCGAGCATCTTATTTGTATGGCAGATTGGAGTGGCTCCAGAAGCACAACGGCAAGGGATTGCAATGAGACTGCTCCGGGAATTGATTGAACGTTGCGGTTCCACTTCGATCAAGGCAATCGAGGCGACAGTTGCACCATCGAACATTGCTTCGCAACGACTTTTTGAATCGCTTGCTCAGTCACATGGCGTCCAACTCATCGAAAAACCTGAGGATGGTTTTGACGCCAGCGATTTTCCTCCGGGCGATCATGAAGCTGAACCGCGGATACGCGTCGAGCTTTCGAATGCTGCAGAGATTTGATTTTTAACCTCCCGCTTTCTCGTAGCCACTCCCACTGAATAAACGGCGTGAGAAATCTCGATACACTCAACAATCAACTCATTTATATAGAAAAATTTGATTATGGAAATTTTTGAACGACTTGAAAGTAATGTACGCGGATACTGCCGAAGTTTTCCGACGGTATTTCACACAGCCAAAGGTGCTGCTCTGGTGAATGAAAATGGCGACAAATACATCGACTTCTTTGCCGGTGCCGGGGCGTTGAACTACGGACATAATCCAGAAGTTCTCAAGCAAAAACTCATTGAGTATCTCACCAGCGATGGCGTGCTGCATGCTCTAGACATGTCGACGACGGCAAAACGTATATTTCTGGAAAAGTTTGAGGAACTGATTTTGCAGCCTCGCAACATGGACTACAAAATCATGTTCCCCGGTCCGACCGGAACCAATGCCGTGGAAGCGGCATTGAAGCTGGCTCGAAAAGTGACAGGGCGACATAACATCATTTCCTTTACAAATGGTTTCCATGGAATGACGCTGGGGTCGCTCGCCTTGACCGGCAATAGTGGCAAGCGAGCCGGTGCAGGTGTGCCGCTCAATAATGTCACCCATATGCCGTTTTGCGATTATCTGGGGACAGAAGCCGATACGATTGCCGCTCTGGAAAGATTTCTCGAAGACTCCAGCAGTGGCGTGGACCTGCCAGCGGCTTTCATCCTTGAAACGGTGCAGGCTGAAGGTGGCGTGAATATCGGGACAAGAAGCTGGCTGCAGGCTTTGTCCGATCTTGCCCGGCGTTACAATGTCCTGTTAATTATCGACGATATCCAAGTCGGCTGTGGTCGCACGGGGCCATTTTTCAGCTTTGAACCGTTTGATCTCAAGCCCGATATTATTTGTCTGTCCAAGTCGCTCTCCGGCTACGGTTTACCGATGGCGTTAACGCTGGTGAAACCAGAGTTAGACATCTTTGAGCCTGGGGAACACAACGGAACATTCCGTGGACACAATGCCGCATTTGTCACCGCGGCAGCTGCACTGGAACAGTTCTGGCAAGATGATTCCCTTACACGCAAAGTCAATCGCAATGCTCGTCAGGTGAGAGACTCTTTGCTTGATATCGCTGCCAATCATGATGCAGAAGTGCGTGGTCGCGGCATGATTCAAGGGATCGAATTTGCAGACGCCAGCATCGCCTCGGCTATCTCTCAAGAGGCATTTAAGAGGGGGCTGATAATTGAAACCGCTGGTCCAAACGATGAAGTGATTAAGACATTGCCACCACTCACGATTTCAGATGAGCAACTCAGTCGTGGACTGCAAATCCTGGCAGAGAGCACGATTGCTGTTACGACAAAGGAACCGGAATTAGTCAGTTGAGTTTCGGTGCCAGTGACAACGAATGAGCATCGGCAATTCGTCTTACAAATAAGTCAAAACTACTCATAAAAGCTCATTGTATGAGCATTTTCAAAAAAAATACGACAGGATTCATCAACCAATGATTGTCAGAAGTCTGAGTGAAATTTCAGGAACAGAACGTGAAACCACGGCAGAAACGTGGTCGAGTCGTCGGTTACTGCTCAAAGGGGATGGGATGGGCTTTTCCATGCACGACACCATTATCCATGCCGGTACCACAACGGAAATGCATTATCAGAATCATCTCGAAGCGGTGTACTGCATTGAAGGCAAAGGCTCGCTCAAGGATCTCGGTAGCGACCAAACCTACGCAATTGAAGCAGGTACGATGTATGCCCTGAGTGGTAATGAACATCACATCCTGAAAGCTGAAGATCAAATGCGAATGGTCTGTGTGTTTAATCCCCCGGTTGTGGGGCCGGAAACTCACGATGAAAACGGTGTTTACCCATTGATGGAATAGCACTTCTTCAAGAATAGAATCTGCAGGATTTTGTCTTTTAACTCAGCTCGCACGTTAAGAGCGTAACCTCAAAGAGAATTGATGATCACACAAACGAAAGATCCCTATTATTCCCGTACATCCGATACCTGGGAGACTGCTCCGCGTCTTGACCCCACTGCTTCCGATGCACCAGGGCCACTGACTACTGATGAGGTGTGGAACTATGCCCACAACGGATTCCTATTCGCAAATAGTCTGTTTTCTGAAGATGAAGTTCAGAATCTGCTAACTGAAGCACACACTCTGATTGAAAGCTGGCCAGAATCTCAGCCAGGGATTGTGCGGGAACCAGACTCGAATGTTGTGCGATCAATCTTCCGTCTGCATCAGTACAGCGATATCTTCAGGAAACTGTTTGCCGATAAACGATTGCTTGATCGGGCCAGACAATTGATCGGAACCGATGTCTATATTCATCAGTCACGCGTGAACTACAAGCCGGCCATGAACGGTAAAGAGTTCTTCTGGCATTCCGATTTTGAAACCTGGCATGTCGAAGATGGGATGCCTCGCATGCGCGCCTTAAGCGTCTCGATTTTTCTCACCGAGAGTCATGAATTTAATGGCCCTCTCATGCTGATTCCCGGTTCTCACGAGAAATTCATTCGCTGTGCTGGTGAAACACCGGAAAAGAATTATGAAAAATCTCTCCGTCGACAGGAGTATGGAGTTCCAACTCGAGAAGCTCTGGAGACATTGCTTGAAGATCGAGAGATTGTTGCACCAAAAGGCCCTGCTGGCTCGGTCGTCTTCTTTGACTGCAATACCATGCACGGCTCCAACGGAAACCTCAGCCCGACACCTCGGAACAATTTATTCGCTGTCTACAACAGTGTCGAAAATCAACTCGTCGAGCCTTTTTGTGACCGTCCGCCACGTCCCGATTATCTTGCAGAGCGAAATGTGGAGCAAATTGAAACTTAAACGCGTTTCCTTTGAAATCGAATAAATCGAGTTGTAATTTAGTCGGATAGCTGCAGTCAAAGTCATTGTGAAGTAAACTGATATAGTTCTTATCTCAGTTTAACGCAGGGCTGATCCTTTGGACCACGACAATTCACTTGGGTTTCAGATTCTAAGAGCGATTCGACGGATTATTCGTCGGACCTCAGAGCACTCTCGCAACGTTGGGAAGCAGAGCGGGGTGAGTGTCCCGCAAATGCTTTGCCTGAAGGCAATTTCCGAGTTCCCCGAGGGGACTGAGGTTACAGTGGCGATGGTGGCAAAATCCGTCCAGCTATCGGCTCCGACGGTTTCGCGGATCCTCGACAAAATGGAAAAGAGTGGATTTGTCGTTCGCGAACGAAAGAGCAAAGACCGCCGACGCCTCTGCGTTTCGTTGACAAAATCTGGATGGCAGCGTATCGGAAACCTGCCGACACCTCTGCACGAGCAGTTTTTGAAACGTCTGGAAATACTCGACCCCATCGAATGCCTGGGTTTGTTAAATGCGCTGGAGAGAATCGTCGAACTAATGGATGCCGAGGATTTGGATGCTTCCCCTCTGCTAACCCCTGAACTCGAAGTCAGCCCTGTCAGCAGACAATGACAATCTTTCAGGCACCGCCTGCTGTTTCTCACGAAATTCTGATAGTTTCTGCCCGACCTCCCACACGCCAGCAGTTTAACATTTGGGTCGTGACTGGTAATTCAATCGTTTGCAGTATTCAGGTAATCGGTCTTGAATTTCGGTCCGAGAT
>DOCI01000041.1:21785-22019 GCA_003503535.1 Planctomycetaceae bacterium | reverse complement strand
GTCTTGAATTTCGGTCCGAGATGATCAGTTGTCGTGCATAATGATCGATACCGAGAAAGAGTAGGTCGTCCATCTTTGAGAAAAAGTGACTGTGTTTACCCGATGACAGGGATGTCAAAATTCCCATTCCAAGCAATTCATCTATCGATGCTAAAGGCTATTCAGCCCCGAATATCACCAGCATCCTCCCAGTGCTGTTGATTCTTGCGTACCATTATCGACAGAATGATTCTG
>DOCI01000041.1:19891-21546 GCA_003503535.1 Planctomycetaceae bacterium | reverse complement strand
GTCTGCTAATTTTCTGCACAAACACTCAAGCTGAAGATAATGATTGTGAGATTCGGTATCGGAATGTAGTCGCTGAGTCAGCAATCGACTTTGTCCATAATTCTCCTATCACGGAAAAGAAGCACCTGCATTTATTCATGGGATCTGGTACTGCCTGGCTGGATTATGACTGTGACGGTTGGTCCGATCTGTTTATTTGCCAAGGACAGCCCTGGTCAGACTCAGAAAATAATTTCAAGTCTAAGAATTCCCCACTTGATGTCAGCGATCGACTGTATCGAAATCTTGGCAACGGAAAGTTTCGTGATGTCACGTCCGAGTGTGGTTTGATCAATGACGGATATTCGATGGGAGTCTGTGTCGGCGATTACAACAATGATGGGTTCCCGGATCTTTATGTTTCTCGATTTGAGGCCAACCAACTCTATTTGAATTTAGGTGATGGATCTTTCGTCGATGTAACCGAGCCATCGGGAACATCAGACGATTCCTACGGAGCCAGCTGCACATGGGGTGATGTCGACAACGATGGACTCCTCGATTTATTCATCGTCAATTATTTACAGATTGAGCCGCAGGATTATCCACTCTGTAAGGCTGAGGGGGGTAATGGTGAGCTGTTTGCCGGGTGTCATCCTCGATTTTTGAACGGAAAACAGGATGTTTTATTTCGAAATCAGGGGAATGGCCGGTTCGAGCAGGTGACAAATCAAAGCGGATTAAAAATTGGTGATGCATTACAGGGGCTAGGTGTAGTGGCCGTCGACTTTGATAACGATAGTGACCTTGATTTCTACGTTGCAAACGATTCTGTTCCAAACCAGTTATGGATGAATACTGGCGAGGGTCATTTCGTGGAGGAAGGACTTCTCGCGGGACTGGGAGTCAACCGCAGTGGAATTCACGAAGCGGGCATGGGAATAGCTGCAGGTGATTATAATGGAGATGGTCGCTGTGATCTGTTTGTGACTAACTTTTTCGGTGAAACCAACACGCTTTACAGAAACGATGATTTTTATTTTACGGACGTCACTTCTGAAGAACGATTGTCAGCTGTAAGCCTCAGGCGATTAGGGTTTGGTACAAATTTCCTTGATGCCGACAATGATGGTTGGCTCGACTTGTTTGTTGCTAATGGACATATCCATAATCACTATGCAGAAATTGACCGTGATGAACCGTATGAACAGGTTCCGCAATTGTTTCGAAATCTGGCAGGAAAAGGATTCGCTGAAATTTCCTCGCGAGCCGGGCTGTATTTTGCTCAACCAACGCTTGGACGTGGTTCAGCTCTTGCCGATTATGATCGCGACGGTCGAGTTGATCTTGCGATTTGCCAGTTGAATAGTCCAATGGCATTACTCCACAACGAGACTGTGGGAGCGGGACATTATATTGCGTTGAGGCTGATTGGAGTAAAAAGCAATCGTAATGGGATCGGGGCTCGTGTCTCTGTTGAAACGAATGAACGAACCAATGCCTTTTGGAAATACAACAGTAGCAGTTATCTTTCCTGTGATGAAGCGATTTTGCATGTCGGATTAAGAGAGCATGAAGAGATTCAAAACGTAATTGTATCTTGGCCGGGTGGTCACCAGGAGATTTGGTCAGATCTTGTGATCGATAACCGATACAATTTGGTCGAAGGTCGCGGA
>DOCI01000041.1:17308-19791 GCA_003503535.1 Planctomycetaceae bacterium | reverse complement strand
GGTCGAAGGTCGCGGAAAGACGATTCCATGAAATGGCCGTCCCAATATATTGTTTGCTCAGCGCTGTTGATTAGCATCGCCATCGCGATTGGCCTGTGGTGTTGGTTGCCGTATACCGAGAACGATGATGGTGAACCTAATCGGATTGACCGAGATCAAGCCGCTAGTGATGTGTCTGACGCATCCGATCAACCAGACATGATTCGCATATTGGCATTGAGAAAGCACCTGTTGTCAATGCCCGAAGATTCTGTGGCCAGATTCGAATTAGCGATGAAGCTTCTCTCACTCGACAAGCAGATGGCTTTGCAGGAATTCCAGCTAATTCCAAAAGAATCTCCACAGTATCTGGAAACTCAAAAGCGAATGGCAGCAATCTTCATCATGAGTCAGCAAACGTCTGAGGCAGAATCTATATTAAAAAGACTGCATGTCGATTATCCGGATGACTTTGCAGTGGAGCTTTCACTGGCAGAATTGTACACAGATCAAAGATTCTTTCAGGAAGCTCTACCTCATATCGTAAAATCCATAGAACTGAAGCCGGATCGGATCGAATCCTACTTGCTTCATGCCTGGGCTTTGGAAGAACTGGGACGGTTTGACGAGATGAGAGAACCACTGGAAATTGCGATTCGTATTGAGCCAATGCATTATTATGCTCATTCTTTGCTAGGTTTTGCCTATTTGCAGAGTGGCCAGATTGAGTTGGCTTATGAACATGTGAGCTGGTGTTTGCGTACTGACGGAAAGAATGGTTTTGTGCAAGAGACCGCAGCAGCAGTAGAGAGAGAGAGAGGCAATCTCGATAAAGCATTTGAATATGCGAAATCAGCAATGAAGCTAAGCCCGGAACGTCTTGATCCACCACTGATTGCTGCTGATATCCTTATGTATCGCAAAAAGCCTGAAGAAGCATATGAGCTACTTAAAGATCGATACGAGGCGGGCGAAAATGCGATCCGTTTTTTAGGTGCTTTTGCGCGGGCTGCATCTGGATGTGGTCATCGCAGCGAAGCAAAGAATGCATTTGAAAAAATCGAACATATCTACCTGCAAAAAATGGAAAACAGGCGAGAAAACGAATGAGTAATTCCAATCAGGATGATTATGGTTATCTTCACATTTTTAAATAGAATTTCAGCATGCCTTGTTGACAGGGTTAGATCAATCTAATAACCTGAAACCCAACATCTAAGAATAATGATATGTCTTATCGTTATGAGGTTTTTCACTATCCCTCGAATTAATAGTTTCTATTTTCTTAAAGAGGACGCCCCATGTTTGTTTCAAACGCAAATCAACAGAGGTCGAAAGCTTTTACGCTAATTGAATTACTTGTAGTGATAGCAATTATCGCCATTCTTGTGGCTCTGTTGCTTCCGGCAGTCCAGCAAGCCCGGGAAGCTGCCCGCCGAAGCTCGTGTAAAAACAATCTTAAGCAAATTGGTCTGGCGCTACACAACTACCACGATACCCATCGAATCATGCCTCCGATTCGGATTGTTGATATGAATAATTTCGCGGGAACATGTACGGCAACCTGGCAACGTCCAGGTGGCTGGGGGTGGAAATCCCTTATTTTACCATTTGTTGAGCAGGCCGCCATCTACGACTCAATCGATTTTACAGAGCATATATTGACTTCCGGGTGTGCGGGAGGACAAATTACCCCAATCAATGAGATGAGGACGGTCATCAATACTTACCTCTGTCCCTCAGATGCAACTTTTGAGAAAGTCGATGGCAATTTTGCCGGTACTAACTATGCGGCGATGGCATCAACCACACCAAATCATACGACGACCAATACCGCTCAACTCGGTCTGATGTCGACACAACGTCCGCCTCGATTTCGTGATATTGTTGACGGAACGAGTAATACGATCGCAGTCATTGAAGTTTGGCGTGGCAAGCCTTTTGACCGACTCGGGGGTGGACCAGTCAAACTTAACCGATGCGGACGCTGGTTCACGTCCGGGAGATGTGAAGCTGACTCGAATCGTCCACCAAACGATCCGGCTAAAGATGAAGTCTCTTGGAACAATGAATACCTGAATGGCTCAGGTCACAATGGAGGCGGCAATGGGCGTGCTGCTTCAAGTCTGCACAAAGGGGGTGTCCAGGCATTATTTGGGGATGGAGCCGTTCATTTCATTTCTGAAAATATCGATTTAGGCGTCTACCGCAACACCACAACACGACAGGGTGGCGAAGCTAGTACTATTCAGTTTTGAACACTCTTCGAGAATCAATTTTGCACGGAAAATATCTCTTTCCGTGCATTTTTTTTGTCTGTCTCTTTTATCATAATGCTATTGATTTGAAGGTCTCTCTCTGTGAATAAATTCTGTTCAATGCTGGTTTTGTTGAGTCTTTTTAGTTTTTCACTCGGATGTTCGGATCCTGCCAAGGAAATGCGAATTAACGAGGAATATCCAGATTGGCCTGAACTTAAAGCATTGCAAAGTGATGAGATATTG
>DOCI01000041.1:12107-17175 GCA_003503535.1 Planctomycetaceae bacterium | reverse complement strand
GGAGATATTGATGCCGATTGGTACGGCTGTCGGCTTCGGCGATATTGAAACCGCTAAAGCCGAATTAAAGAATCCCGAATTCAAATTGGCTCTTGATGCGTTCGAATCCTCTCAACTTCCATCGGGATACGATTCGGAAGAACGATCAGCAGCTAAGGAGAAAGCCGTAAAACAATTTCGAGAAGCAATTCAACTGGCAGAAAGTAATGGCTCAAATGACGCTGTCAAAGAAGCATTTGAGGAAGGATCGGCCGCCTTGCGTGTAGTAGCCGCTCCTAAATAAGAATGTTAAATCATCAGTTTCATAAAAACTGCCGATAGGCAGGCAAATGCTTCATGTTCTGAATCGTCTCTGTTTTGGCCTCATTTTGCTGGTCTGTTCGCTGCAGACAGTTCGGAATGAGCCTCTTGCGTGGGATATTTCTCGTGGTGCTCGGGTCGTTGCTGGCTCGTGGACGCCCTCAAAAGATCTATTACTGGACGAGTACGCTTCAGAGGCCGACTGGTTGGGTGGGCTAATAAGCTATGGACTTTCGTTGATTCCCAACAAGCTTGGTTTAATAGTTGCTCGGCTCGCTATCCCGAGTTTGTTTCTTCTATTACTGATCGGGAGGAAAATTTTTCTGCTGCAGCCTCAGTTTTTCGTTTTCATGAGTTTCTGGCTGCTTGCTGTCGAACCATTTCTGGAACCGACCTCGCTGGTTCTGGAAATGATACTGACAGTATTGGCTTATCGCCTCGCGGCACTCGATAACACATTCAGTCTCAATCGAAGGCTTATCTGCTGGTTCTTCTTATCGCTAGTTTGGGCTAATGTGGGAGGTCATTGCCTGCTCATTCTCTTCGCTATGGTTTTTAGAACGGGTCTATCGAGTTCTGCAGTCAACTGGAAGCTTACACTTGTTCGGCTTGCGATGATCATCCTGGGGCTTGTGTCCTGTCCACGTGGCCTCTTCGTTTTTCATGATTCCTTCAGGCTATTGCTTCCCTGGTTAACAGAAGATCGATGGGTACTGGAGGAATTGAATTACGGAGAACTTTTGCGACTGGAATGGAGTCCACTAACGATCGGTTATCTAGGTCTTGGGGTTAGTGTGTTGGCAGAGAACCTGAGGAGGCGTCCCGTCGAATTTGGAACGAGTGCGATCCTGTTGATGCTCGGTGTACTGAACCGTCAACTAATCCCTCTGGTTGCGACAATATTGGTAAAGAAGCAAATCGTGTTTGAAAAGGCTGATGCAAATCATCACAAATCACACGAGCCAAAAGCGGGTGTTATTGTGGCAGCAAGTCTGCTCATGCTGATAATGTCTTCACTCTCCATCTTAAATGTATGGCCAGCGGGATCGATGCGAATGGGAATCGGAATCGATTCCTCATTTGGTGGGAAGGAGACCAGCCAGTTCTCCTTGCTCCCGCGTCTGGAGGACAGCATCTATGCCGCAGGAACAGAAGAGGCGGCTTTTGTGACAGCATGTATTTCACAAAGCAATAAAATGAGATTGCATGATTACCCGCCTCGTGCCTTGATTCAGGGTAGAGCGCGAGACTGGGCTTTAATGAATCATTCGCTTGATTTGAGGATCCGTGAAACTCAGCTGACCGATCTCGGTGAGAGACTGGGATGGTATCTTCCGCTGAAGGAACGTGAGACGAGACTACTCGCGATTTCAACAGATCGAGTCAACATGATTCGGTCGCTGGAAGAAGAACGCTGGAAGCCACTTTCTTTAACGCCTCCTGTGCTCATCTTTGCCAGGGCTGGAGATCCGCTTCTAAGCCAACAAATTGTAGAGACCTTAAAACTGAGGACATTTCTAGAGGCAGGACCATGGAAATATGATCTTTCTGCTCCGTCATTAGCTGACGAGCCAATTGATATCTCTGGAATATTATCTGGAAAACCATCCCTTGAACCTTTGCAGGAACAAATTGCAGTATTCCAGGCGATGAATATGAATTTTGCTGCGTCGCGCATCATATTCAGCTGTCGTCGATTTTTTGGAAGCGAATATTTGAAAGAAGAATGGCTCCAAACCATAAAACAGCAAGCAGTACAAGAACGAATACACTCGGGACGAGCGAGTTTGTTTCGGATGCAGTTAATCCTTGAGGAATCTGCATTGGGACACGAAGAAGACATACTGAAACGGAATGGATGGATGGAGCTCCCTAATTTTAATAACGAAGCGGCTTGGATCAGTGGTATCGAGAACTATAAGCAAGGTGAGCTAATGTCTGCTTTGCAGGAGATGCAAACAATTGCCACTTCTGAGGCACGTTATGCCTGTGGACTCATTGCGACGGAACTCGGAGAGACTGCTGCTGCAGTGAATTACTTTGAGCAGGCAATCAAGTTGGGCTCATCAACTCACGCAAGTGATTTGGCTCGTTATATGATTAATAAACTTTCTATAAATTAAACCAGCTTATGAAACGTATTCCTTTTCTAATTGCAATAATCGGTTCACTGCTGTTCTGTCTGTACAGCCTATTTTCAGGAGCCTATCAGAATAAAGCAGTCTCTCCCAGTTGGCGAGCGGAATCGGCCCCTCCTTCGGCGGAGTCTTGCAGAACATGTCACGAAAAATATGTCGATCGATTTCACGGGGCTCCTCATTCTCGCACATTGCTCTCGGGTACAGATCCGCTCGTGCTTTCCCGATTCGGAGATAAGTCATTCGCGAATGAGCAGGAGAAGGCTGAGTTTCAAGTCCATGAAGGGCGCTTGTATTATCATCATTCACGCTATCCAGAACCGGTTCAGGTCGACTGGGTGTTTGGCTCTGGATCGCATGCAATGACCCCAGTAAGTCTTATTTCGAATGCTCAAGGTAAAGACCAACTGGTACAGCTACGAACATCCTGGTATCCCAATAATGAACTTGGACCTACATTAGGGCAGAATACAAATGCCGACTCGTTGTCGGGAGTCGAGCGAATAGGCAAACTGAGTGACCATGCTGAAACGATGAATTGCTTTGGTTGCCATATCACGAACATCGTTCCAACAGAGTCTCGTTTGACAGAGGATACAGTTCAGCCAGGTGTGAGCTGTGATCGATGCCATCCCGGCTCCGTAAAACACCTCCAGGCACAGGAGTGCGGTAACGAAAGTCACGGGCAATGGGGACTTGACTGGTCAAAAATGACAGCCATGGAATCCGTAAATCGATGTGGGGGATGTCATCGTCGTGCAGATGAAATGAATCCGGAAGATCTGACGATTCAGGAGACAGATTTACCTCGGCTAGCCAGTGTCGGCTTGACTCTCAGTCCCTGTTTTCATCCGGAGGCTCAACCAGGCTCTGCTGAATATCTGACTTGTACTACATGCCATGATCCTCATGCGCCAGCTAGCAAGATCGCTTTAAACTATGTTCGGACTTGCCGGAAGTGCCACAGCGAGAACTCTTCTGTTTCTGTGACGTGCTCGAATAAACCAGATTCCAACGATTGTCTCGACTGTCACATGCCCAAGGTCGAAGTCGCACCCCATTTGAAATTTACAGATCATTGGATTCGAGTTCGTAATGACTGAACTGAGGCGTATTCTCCGGTATAACGATTATTTTCTTTAGGCCAGAATACGATATGAGGACACTGGAAAATCCAATCTGATTTAGTAGTTCAATAATTGGGACTGCGGTGCCCGGGGCTCGCTCTCGTATTCACCAGATCAGACGTTGTAATGCAGATAGAATCGAACTCTGGAAGGATTTTTTAATTGCATCAGGCCACCTTCCGCTAAAACGACTTGATCAAGCCGCAGACTTATTTCCGTGCTGTTTGTCATGACATTCTGCTATTTTCTGTCCGAGTTCCAGACAGGCCGAGAGTTTAACATTATGGTCGTGACTGGTCACTCAATCGTCTGCAGTGTTCAGAAATTCGGTCCCGAATTTCAGTCCCCTGCTCATTCGAAATCTGTGCTCCATTATTCAACTTCGAATTCTAAACCTCGATCGCGACTAGGTCCTCGCACCTCTGACAACTCAGAGCTCGATTTTTTTCAGGCGTTGCTCGACATGGTCAGTTGTAATGCATGCTGATTGATACCGAGAAAAAGCATTGTGACCCTTTTTGTGAGAAAGAGTGCGTGTAATTGCCCAGCCATAGGAAAATCACAGTTCTCATTCCAGGCAACTCTTTCATCGATATCAATGAGTTGTAGACGCATTGGTTGGATTATCGTATCTTGTTAAATTGTGGACGAGCGAGTCCTCACTTGCGGAACAAGTACCAACCTTTGAACAATCTGATTGACATCCATGTATTGCCAGAACAAGTCATTCCTGTTGCTGATTGGTTTCGTATTGTCGTTGATAAACGGCCCGATCTCAAATGTTGTCTGGGGTGATGAGCAGCCGACATCGTTGCAGATCCAGTTCTTCGAAAAGCACGTGCGGCCTCTGTTGATTGAACAGTGTTACAAGTGTCATTCCGAAAAGATGACCAAAGGAGGATTGCGTGTCGATTCCCGCAGTGCCCTTCAACTGGGAGGGGAATCGGGGCCTGCAATCCAACCAGGTAAGCCTGATTCCAGTTTACTGATAGAGGCTGTCCGCTACGAATCTTACGAGATGCCGCCTTCCCAGAAGCTGAGCGAAGAGCAGATTGCCGTACTCTATAAATGGATCGAGATGGGAGCACCCTGGCCGGGCGATCATGGAGATGCCGAACTGAGGCCGGCAGGGCCAACCTTCACTCAGGAGGAACACAACTGGTGGGCTTTTCAGCCTGTGACTGATCCTGCTCCGCCAACTCAACTGGCAAATGAGGAGTGGTGCCAGAACGAGATCGACCAGTTCATTGGTGCGAAGTTAGATGAGCAGCAACTCGTTCCAGCTCCAGAAGCGGATCGTGCTGTCCTGTTGCGTCGGTTGTATTTCGATCTCATCGGTTTACCACCTACTCCCAAAGAAGTGCGGGCATTCGAACAGGATACCAACCCACAGGCGTACGAAAACGTAGTCGATCAGTTGCTCTCACGTCCAGAATATGGAGAACGCTGGGCGCGTCATTGGCTTGATTTGGTGCGGTACGCGGAGTCCGATGGATATCGATA
>DOCI01000041.1:7946-11980 GCA_003503535.1 Planctomycetaceae bacterium | reverse complement strand
TATCGAGCCGATAACTATCGCCCCCAGGCCTGGAGGTATCGCGATTATGTGATTGAGTCTTTCAATGCAGACAAACCGTACGATCGCTTTGTACAGGAACAACTGGCTGGGGATGAACTTTTCCCCGACGATCCTGCAGCACTAATTGCCACTGGATTTCTGCGGCACGGAATCTTCGAATACAATGTCCCCGACATTCGGGGGCAGTGGGATCAAATCCTCAACGAAGTTACTGATGTCACGGGAGATGTCTTTTTCGGGCTCGGATTTCAGTGTGCCCGCTGTCACGATCATAAATTTGATCCAATACTGCAGAAGGACTACTTTCGCTTGAGGGCATTTTTTGAAGCGACATTGCCCCGCGATGATGTCATTGCAGCGACTCCCGAAGACAAAGCAAAGTATGCCGCACAGCTTGCCGTGTACCACGAGAAAACACGCGAGGTCCAGAAGCAAATTGATACCCTGCTGGAAAAGCCGCTGCAGGAAGTCTTCGAGGCGACCATTAAACGCTATCCCGACGACTTGAAGGAGGTCATTCGCAAATCTCCAGAAGAGCGTACTGCACTCGAGCAGCAGTTGTTCCAGTTTGCCAATCGTCTGATTCTTCACGAACAGGCTCGGGTTGACGGTCGGATTAAAGGCGAGAAGAAAGACGAACTTCTGGCCCTGCGACGAGAGCTTGCCAAGTTCGATAAGCTGCGCCCCAAAGA
Source organism: Planctomycetaceae bacterium (assembly GCA_003503535.1). Lineage (GTDB taxonomy): Bacteria > Planctomycetota > Planctomycetia > Planctomycetales > Planctomycetaceae > Rubinisphaera. Next base: position 11,267 of record DOCI01000041.1, on the reverse strand, counting down.
CTTGCCTCGCCCCATGATCATCAGTGACGTTGGCGCTGCAGCCCCTCCAACAATCATTCCCAAGAAAAAAGTTGAAGTTGCTCCCGGTTTTCCAACAATTATGGAGCCTGATGAGCCTGCGATCTCTCCGCCAGAAAACATCCCCAATACCACCGGGCGGCGTGCGGAACTGGCCAGTTGGTTGACCGAAACTGATAATCCGTTGACAACTCGCAATATCGTCAATCGTGTCTGGCAATATCACTTTGGAAGAGGTTTGGCTGCGAACAGCAGTGACTTCGGTCAACTTGGTGGCACTCCGACACACCCGCAACTGCTCGATTGGCTGACCAGCCGATTTCTGGATGGTGGATGGCGGATGAAGAGTCTGCATCGGTTGATCGTGACTTCCGCCACCTACCGTCAGTCAGCCTCTCATCCGCAATTGATGGAGTTTCAACAAAAGGATCCAACGAACCGCTGGTACTGGCGAGGAGATGTGCGTCGGCTGGATGCTGAACAAATCCGCGATTCAATCTTCGCGGTCACGGGGCGTCTCCAATCGGCTGGCGGCGGCCCGAGTGTTCCAGCGGATCGCCCCCGTCGATCGATTTACACGCGTGTCATGAGAAACAGTCACGACCCGTTGATGCAGGTATTTGACCTACCGCAATTCATTACAAGTAGTTCGAATCGTGATTCTACCACTACTCCAGTTCAGTCCCTGATGTTGATTAACAGCCAGGTAATGCTGGCCCATGCAACTACACTTGCGGAGCGTGTTCATGCTCAGTCCTCGAACGACGATGATGCTCAGCTACGTTTGGAAAATTTATGGTGGATGGTCTTTGGTCGTGAACCAAGTGTGGATGAACTTGATCAGGCAAAATTATTTCTTGACACCCAGGAACAACTCAGAAGCAATGATCGGCGGGACGATGGAGTGCCAGCCAACGTCCATACCGGACAGGTTCCCCACCGCCATGGTCAGGCTGTACTCTTTGAGGATAATTCCAAACAGGAGCAATTCCAGATTCCCGATCATGAGCGATTGAAAGTTGGCGACTTTACGTTTGAGGCGATATTTCAACTGCGGTCGATCTATGATTCGGGAGCAGTGAGAACATTGGGCGCGAAGATGGCTCGACTCGATTCCCGTTCGGGCTGGCTGTTGGCGATCTCCGGAAAGGGCTCACGTCGCAAGCCGCAATCTCTTGTATTGCAAATTTTCGGTACAAACGGAGATGGACAGCAGCAGGAAGTCGTTCAGTTTTCAGATCACCAGTTGGAATTGAACAAACCGTATTACGCTGCGGTTAGCGTGAAAATGGCAACGTCGGATACTCCAGGGAAGACTACCTTCCATCTGAAGGATCTCTCCAACGACGAAGCCCCTCTATCTACAGTTGAATTTCCCAATCCGTTAGTCTCGATGGTATCGAATCACGATTCGTTGACCATTGGCTCGGGCCGTGGCGGAGACCGATTCGATGGTCTGATCGATGATATTCGTCTGTCGAATGTCGCTCTGCCTAACGAAGAACTTCTATACGACTCGGAAGAATTCACCTCTTCGACTATTGGCTATTGGCAATTTGAACCCAATCCAGGACTGCTCAAAGAGAGTCGGCCTGATGGAATGAGCATTGTACTGGGTGGACGCGGCCCCAAGTTCACTTCAAGCTATGCCGCATTTATCGATCTCTGCCATGTGTTGTTGAACTCGAACGAGTTCTTATATGTACGATGATTAACTTCACCCAAAATGACTGCCTGATGAATAATCACAATATTACCCCACGAACGCGACGCGAGTTTCTGACCCAGAGCGGTTCCGGGTTTGGTGCGCTCGCATTGGCTGGGTTGCTTGCCGAATCTTCGTCACGATTAGAATCCGGAACTGCATTCGCAAATCCGGTTCCGCACTTCGCTCCCACTGCGAAGAGTGTCATCTTTCTGTTCATGGAGGGAGGCCCAAGCCACCTCGATACGTTTGATCCCAAGCCCGAGTTGAATCGTCTAGCCGGACAGCATCTTCCTGAAAGCTTTGGCACCGTGATCACCGCCATGGGTGAGTTTCATGCACCGTTGCTGGAGTCCAAACGGAAATGGAAACAGTATGGCAAGAGTGGCACCTGGGTCTCTGACTGGCTGCCTCACACCGCACAGTGTGTCGATGACATTGCCGTAATTCGCTCCTGCTGGACCGATGGAAATAGTCATTCGGCTGGTGTCAGCCAAATGAATACCTGCTCAATGCTGGGGGGACGTCCTTCTCTTGGCAGTTGGGTTTCTTATGGATTGGGGACCGAAAATCAGAATCTGCCTGGGTTTGTTGTGATGCAGGATGGCGGCGGTACTGTCGTTAATGGACCGCGCAACTGGAGTGCAGGGTTCATGCCTGCCAACTATCAAGGTACGCTGCTCTCGGAAGGGTCGCAGCCGATTCCCAATCTTAACACTCCCGAAGGCATCAGTTCCGGTATTCAGCAAGGAAAGCTTTCGCTGCTGGGGTCACTGAACCAATCGTTTGCCGACGTCTATCCGCAGCAAACAGAACTGGATGCTCGAATCCGCAGTTACGAACTTGCCTTTCGTATGCAAGCCGCTGCGCCAGAAGCAGTGGAGCTTAACGGAGAGAATCAATCAACCCAGGAATTGTATGGCATGGATCAGAAGGAGACCGAATCGTACGGTCGCCAATGCTTGTTGGCACGGCGACTTGTTGAACGTGGTGTGCGCTTCGTGCAACTTTTTCATGGAGCAGGAAGCCGCTGGGATGCACACAGTAGTATCGAATCCAATCATACCAAGTTGTGCAAAGCGATGGACAAGCCCGTTGCGGGATTGCTCAAAGATCTGAAGCAACGCGGATTGCTCGATGAGACGCTTGTGATTTGGGGAGGCGAGTTTGGTCGCACACCAATGTCCGAGCAGGGCAACGGCCGCGATCACAACCCAACCGGATTCACGATGTGGATGGCCGGTGGCGGGGTGAAAGGAGGGCAGGTCATCGGATCCACGGATGAACTCGGCCTGCGAGCCGTAGAAGATCGGCTTCATGTACACGACATACATGCCAGCATTCTGCACATGATGGGTCTCAGCAATATGGACCTAACCTATTACTACAAAGGGCGTCCGGAACGCCCTACGGTTAACGAGGGAGCCTTCTTTAAGAAATTGGTTTCTGGCTGAGATTTTCCGCACTGCTATTTATCACCAAATTGTGGAGTTATTTGACGAGTTTTCGTCATGCGGAATACGAAAGAGCACATGCTGTTCGTCACAACATTCTGGACTTATGTTTTCCGTTCAACTGCTTCTGAATGTTGCCTGGTC
>DOCI01000041.1:7482-7808 GCA_003503535.1 Planctomycetaceae bacterium | reverse complement strand
CTGCTTCTGAATGTTGCCTGGTCATAGATCTTCTTTGGAATGCATCAACCGGGATGGGCGTTTACTGAGATTATCGTCTTGTGGCTGTCGATTTTGGCAATGACGATTCTCCTCTTCAAAATCCCATGGCTGCCGGAGGTTTAATAGCGCCATATCTGACGTGGGTCAGAATTGCGAGCGTGCTGAACGTCACGATCTGGCGATTGAATCTAACTCTTTGATGGAACAGGCTAGCTCAGTATGATGCTGAGTTGTCATCATACTCCTGCTACAATGTCTTCCGTTCGGCGTTGTTTCTTCCCAACTCACACCCGCTTAAACAGGTC
>DOCI01000041.1:6980-7371 GCA_003503535.1 Planctomycetaceae bacterium | reverse complement strand
ACACCCGCTTAAACAGGTCATTCCGAAAGATGTCATCATGACGACAATACGCAGCTCATTCGTTTTTTCGCTTTCGTTTGTTTTGATGGTGTCGTTAATGACATTGCCAACTACAGCCGCGGACAAGCCACTCAAGATCTTCATTCTCGTCGGACAGTCCAATATGGAGGGACACGCCAGGGTCGAGACATTCGACTACATCGGCGACGACCCGGCAACCGCTCCTCTCCTGAAGAAGATGCGAGATACAGACGGCAAGCCGCGAGTCTGTGATGGCGCATGGATCTCTTATTACACCGGAAGGGGTGAGCAGAACGGTGAAGGGTTTGGTAAGTTGACAGCCGGTTATGGATCGAGGCCGAACCCTGCTGAGGACGGCGGCAAGATCGGT
>DOCI01000041.1:6113-6788 GCA_003503535.1 Planctomycetaceae bacterium | reverse complement strand
GAGACTTTTGAGGAGCCTGTCCTGATCATCAAGACGGCCTGGGGTGGCAAGTCCCTCTTCTACGACTTCCGCCCACCGAGTGCCGGAGTGTACTCGCGAACTCAGGATGACATTGAAAAAGGGCGACGCCCCGAGAGCGGCTCGGGGCACTACTACCGACTGATGTTGAACCACATTAAACTCGTGCTCGGCGATATCCGTCGCGTGGTACCGGACTACGATCCCGAGCAAGGATATGAGATCGCCGGTTTCGTGTGGTTTCAGGGTTTCAACGACATGGTCAGCCGCGACGTCTACCCGATACTGCCAAAAGACTCTTCGGTCAATCGGTTCGCCAAGTATAGCGAATGGATGGCCGACTTCATTCGGGACGTACGCAACGACCTTGATGTACCGAAAATGCCGTTCGTCATCGGCGTCATGGGCGTTGGAGGTGAAGAAGCGAATGAAGGCAATCTGGAGTTTCGCGAAGCGATGGCCGCACCGGCTACACTGTCTGAATTCAGCGGTAATGTCGTAGCGATCCCGACATCGCCATTTTGGGACAAGCCGTTAGCTGCTATCGAGGAGAAGTACGAAAAGGTGAATCAGATGGCATACCTGTTGAGAACACAGAACAAGAACGCCGCCAACGCCGATGGTTCGATGTCCAGGGAGGACCAGCAATCCTACCTG
>DOCI01000041.1:3161-6040 GCA_003503535.1 Planctomycetaceae bacterium | reverse complement strand
GGGAGGACCAGCAATCCTACCTGAAGGAATACGAGGCGAAACTGCTGAGCCCGGAAGATGTTGCGTTACGGACTCGTGGAGCGTCCAACGCCGGCTATCATTACCTCGGGTGTGCCAAGACGTTCGCGCTAATGGGAGAGGCGTTTGCCAGGGCAATCCTTGAGATGAGGAACCATGATGCTAAGCCGTAGACGGACTTGCCTATTAAACGACAGGTCCAATCTCAAGCCATCCGAAACAGACTTCAGCATTTTGGATGTTACTCATCGTATGGAGTCTAGCCGAGGCGCATTGGCATTTCATCTCATAGGGGCAGTCGCATTACTGTGGGTCATTTCAGCCTGGCAGGAGCAGATTCAGACCCCAGTCGATATTCCAGCCAACAGCTCACCGCCTGGTCAAACCTCAGGTACGATTTCACTGAAACTGGACATTGAAAAATCGAACCAGCTCAAAGTTAATCAGCTGACTGATGATGAAATCGAACTCACAACATTGGGAGAAGACCCGTTCATTGTGTTACAACGATTTGCCCCTGCTGATGTTACAGAGTCACAAACAGTATTGGCCTTTGAATATTTTTCATTGAAAGACGTTGATGGACTAACCATATATTACGGTCCCCCGATTAACGCGACAAAACAGTTTTCTGCGGGGAGCCTCGAAAAGTCCCAGTCGTGGCAACCGTATGCCATCGATCTCCAAATGCTTTCCGGTGGGAAATGGTCGGCGACGAGTAATCAACTGAGACTGGATTTTGGGCGGTTGCCTGGGATCACATTTCGGCTTCGCAATCTCCATTTGCGGGAGCCCAATATCGAGGAAATGAGATCACACGTCGAACGTAAAAAAGAAAAGAAGAGTAAGCTAACAAGTGAGTCGCGGATCAATACATTTTATAAAACGAAGTTCCTGAGCATTATCGACTCTGTTCAGATCGACAAGCAGAGCGTGGTCATTCGAGGGGCCGTTGAAAAGAAAAGTAACATTCGGCTGCTTGAAATCCTTCCAGAAGTTTCTATGGTCGCCCATGCGAACATACAAAAGGGAGAGTTGCTTCTCGATCAGCAGAGCGGAATCATCGACCTGGGAGAGGTGGAGTCCAAGGACACGTTTGAAAGACAGCTTCCACGCTTTCAAGACGGGAGAGACCGCACGATTTCACGTTGGGCGATCGCGGAACGAAATCCAGTCGATAAATGGAAGCTGTTGTCTCACTGGAAATATGCGACAGACTTGTCCGCCGGGGCTGCAACGCCCCTGACACGTCTGGTTCCCAAAGGCATTAAGGGGATGGGAGGTGTCAGTTCCCAATTTCCGTTAAATGAGTTGGTAGAACTTGGCGTTCACAATATCACTGTGAATATCTCCGTTTCTCATTTTATGGACTCCGTTCCGCATCAGGGTTGGATTCTATTTGATCATGGTGGTCGCGAGTGGTTTGTGAACCTCAAACGTCTAGCTGAGTACGATACATTGATACGATTTGCCTCAGAGAACGAGATCGTAGTCAGTGGTATCCTGCTGGTTCCTTTCTTAAACAGTGAGTTCGGCAAGATGCTCGTGCATCCCGAAGCGGATCGTGCCGGACATTATGCGATGCCAAACTTTACAACGGCTGACGGTGTTGCGGCCTATGAAGCAGTGATCGAGTTTTTGGCACAGCGTTATTCCGCTCCTGGCTTGCCGCAGGGGCGTATTGCCAACTGGATTGTTCACAATGAAGTTGGCTTTGGTTGGGAGTGGACCAATATGGGCTGGCAACCACCAATGGTCTATATGGATCACTACCTTCGCTCAATGCGGTTAGTGCATAATGTGACACGCCGACACGACCCCCACTCTCGCGTTTTTATTTCACTGACTCACCATTGGAATACTCCTACCAATCCGTCCTGGAAATCATACTCCAATATCGAGTTGCTTGAACGTCTGGTTGAATCCAGCTCGATCGAGGGGGACTTTGCATGGGGCGTTGCCTTCCATCCTTATCCACAGAATCTCCGCAAACCTGACGCCTGGAACGATACACGCGTCACTAACGAATTTCAGACACCGCTAATCACTCCCAAAAATATCGCGGTATTGGATCGATGGATGCAGCAACCGAAAATGCGGAACTCAACCGGTGACATCCGCGGAGTGCTCCTCTCGGAACAGGGATTCAACACAACCGACTACTCCGTTCAAAGTCAACGACTCCAAGCTGCCGGTTTTGTATACATGTGGAGGCAAATGCGCGGTTTGAAAAGTATTGAAGCATTCCACAACCATCGTTGGGTGGATCATCCTAACGAAGGGGGACTCTTGCTCGGACTCCGTAAGCTACCTGAAAACGGGAAACCGTATGGGGAAAAGAAATTCTCCTGGGGCATTTACAAAGCCCTTGAAACGCCGGACGAATCAGCAATGACCAGCTTTGCAGACGAGATTATCCAAAGTAGACAATTGCCTTAAGAAATAGCCCAGGGAACTAAGAAGACTATGAGACCAATGTGACTTGGAGCGACCTTTGTAAGGAATTGAAATCACGACTGTAATGGATTCTCTGGCACAGCAAAAACTGATCGAAATGAGCAAGCTCATGTCTCATGGTTTCGTTTTGGGTTTCTACTATCCTTGAGTTCCAGGTTCCCCCTTGAACGGACCAACAATCTTACTGGTTATCCAGCCGCCATAGAATCCGACAGCCTGTGATTGCAGCTGTTCATCGCCAACAAAGCAGGCATCCATCAGATGTGGATAAAAGGCGAGGTGGTCTAAGAAATGTAGAATCTTACCTGGCCGTGCGGAGACCTGTCGAGCGAGCAGGTTGTCGCCCTGCTGGTCTCTGACGGAGATGGTCAGTTGTCGTGCATGTTGATCGATACCGAGAAAGA
>DOCI01000041.1:0-3069 GCA_003503535.1 Planctomycetaceae bacterium | reverse complement strand
TACCGAGAAAGAGCATGGTCGCCTGCAGATAAATTAAGGATTGGAAACCAACTCTGCTTATTACTCGTCATCGAACGCGGTTTCATAAATCCTGTCGTACTGTTTACGGGCATGTTCGTAGGCGGCTTCAGCTTTCTGATGGTCTTCTTTTCGAATGCCATTCTTTTTTGCCATCCAGCAAACATCGACCGCTTTGCGTCACCACTTCGCGCTGCGCTTGCTGGCCCGAATTGGCGAGTTGTCGACTTCCACAAACACAGGATTTGTGTGGCAGGAAGGCAAAATCCTCAAGGCAACCCAGCTGGAATGCTCAATGCGAGCTTCAAATTCAATCTGAGTGAGACTGCCATCGGCAACAATGTTTTTCGTGGCGACCACTTCTCCATTGATAACCAATTCGACTGGCACTTCCTGAGTTGTCCCGAGACGGCATCTCTCGATATGCCAGTATGGTTTTTGATCAAGGCGAAGATCGCGAATGTCATTACGGGGCTTCTGTTCCAACAGGGCAGCGACATCGCAAGTGATTTTCACCTGCTGAGATTCCGGCAAATTGAGTTGGCTCAGTTGACCATCTGATCCGGGTTCTCCCACTGCGACATCATTCACACGAAAATCCATCAGATGGCTCTGCCCATCTCCGCAGTAACTTCGCCCAGCTTTGAGTCCCTGCACCCAGGAATCGAAGCTGAGTTCCTGACCGTCGTCCAACTTCACATAGATTCGTCCGAGTCCCACCCGCTCACCATAGATGCAGGGAAAATCGGTCTCGCCGGAGATTCGAGTGCGATAGCCGCAATTGAGGGTGTGATACCAGATATTCAGTTCCCAGATCGCAGGCGTATCGACAGCTGAGATAAAATCACATGCATCGTGGGTAACCGTCATAATATATTCATTGGCACCAATCCCATCGAATGCTGGCATGGCATAGTCGGGCAATTTGTCGGCTGCCTGATGCGGCCAGCCTTCTGGAGCACCGCCCCACATTCGTTTGATGGGAATCCGATTTCCCTGTTTGTCATAATCCGGCAACGTCAATCCCCATCCGCTGTGACTGTACCCGGCTACTCCTCCCTGCTGTTTGGTCCACTGCAAAACGGGCAACGTCCAACTGGGCCACTGTTCGAGTGATTTCGTTCCGGGATAATCATCTTCGATCAGTCTGAGCAGACAAAGATGGCCGGCATGAGAGGAGGGAAATCCACTCACTTCGACATCGTATCGCATGAGGTTTCGATCGGTGGAAAGACCGGAAGGTTGACCTTCGAAAAACTGTTTTTGAGTGTACCAGCACGGGCCCCAACTCAGTACACAACCGACATTCAGATCTTCTCCGAGAATGTGACGCATCATGTCTGCCGGACCGACGCCTTCAGTGGGGGAATCGTAATGGGCACATCCAGCCGCATGAACGTGATGATCTCCTGAAAACCAGTTTCGGGAAGCCGGATGAATCCAGCGTTCAAGTTGGATGTCGAATTGCTGCTTCGGCTCATCCTCGGCTACGACCAGTTGCCTGGTGAGCTTCCGATATTCGGGCCCCCGGCTGACTTCCACAGTGTAATTTCCAGCAGGCAGAAGCAGGACTTCTCCGGTCTCCCGATAAACCTGATCGTGAAAGAAAAAATCTGGAGCAAGCCGACGGGCAGGATTCGGATAGACGCGATTTTTTTCATCTTTGACCGTGAAAGCAGCCATGGTCGCAGTGCCGTCATAGTCTGTGACATTCAGGACAATTTCTGCAGATGGTTTGCAATCAAATAAAATCGGAACATCACCACGGAATCCCAAATCCTGAGTTCCCTGCCCGACATTAAAACTGAGCGTGGCTTCACGCTGTCCCTGATCACGACTGTAAAGCTGAATGATCCGATATTCCAGATTCAGTCCCGATAACCTGGCCCGCAAAGGTTGGCTGTCGAACATTTTGAGATCGAGAAATCGCAACCGGGATTCCTGAGAAGTTACAAGATCCTGTTCGGTCATTGGTCGTTGACGAGTTCCCTGCCCTTTCATATAGACGGGTTGAGCCTGAGGACTCTGTGCGACCAACGTAGGATTGATACCCGCTTCATTATGCACTTTGACCAAAAATGTTCGCCAACCCTGTTGCACGAGTTGCTTCTCCGCGGGCCCCTCTTCCGACTTTACGCGACTTTCCGGATTGATGTGCACATAAGCGATGCAATAGGAATCGAGAATTTCCTGAATTTGCTCGACGGCATCAGGTTCGTCATCCTGCTTGAGAACCGCCTTCAGCTTTTCGAGATCAGCATCCGAGATCGGAGCGCCAACGAACTTCGTCGCTTCGATCAATCGTTCTGTCGCTGAAATCAATGGTTGGTGAGGCACGTTGTAAACGGGATTCCAGCGATCTGCTTCCGCCGCGAATACTGGACTCCAGATGGAAGCCAACAGCAGTGACAATACCAACGAGAATTGACGTAAAGGCGAAAGTGAATTCATGCTTGACCTCAGAAAGAGAACTTCCGGTACAGGTGTTATGGCTAAGTCCTGTTCATTGTTTTTCGCGAGACAATAGTGATAACAGACTACCCTAAGTAGAACACTAATCGCAACAGACCGATACGTTCAGCACTTCTCTGTTAAATCACGTTTCAGCCGACGAAATATATGCCCAGCTGGTAGCCCAGCCGTTCAGGCTGGAGCAATATATTGTCGAGATTTCGTCATCCTCCAGACAATTTTGTGATCAAACCAGACTTAGCAAATTGAATCCAGATCGCGCCTGCATCTCTTTTTCCTCAATCTGATTGACTCGGTCGGAACAGCCTGAGATTTCCAATGGATTGATGGGGTTGAATATTTTCACTATCTATTCATATTCTAAAAGATGCGGTCAAATTTAACAGGATTCCACCGATCTGAAGAATAGCAAAATCCTGGCTGGCCGTGTGGAGACCTGATGAGCGAGCAGGACATTGCCCTGCTGGTCTCTGACGGAGATGATCAGTTGTGTGCATGTTGATCGATCCCGAGTAAGAGCATGGTCGTCCTCCTGTGAGAAAGAGAGAGAATGATTCCCCAGCCATAGGAAAATCACAA
>DOCI01000087.1:11939-12248 GCA_003503535.1 Planctomycetaceae bacterium | reverse complement strand
AAATATGTTCTGTACGTCCTCCATCTGTGCAGTCAGTCGAGCCACTTATATGACGGGGCAATACGCACGACGACATGGTATCAACGACTTTCGCACCTCTTACACTCCCGAACAACTTGATAATTCCTTTCCGATGCAATTGCGGGACAACGGCTATCGGACAGGCATGATTGGAAAATGGGGCATTGGTGGAAAGCTGCCTGTCGACCGTTATGACTACTGGAAAGGTTTTCCCGGTCAGAGCAAATACTTTCCGAATGGGCCTCAGGGGGCTTCCCAGCATTTAACGGAAATCATGCGGAATCAATT
>DOCI01000087.1:10878-11764 GCA_003503535.1 Planctomycetaceae bacterium | reverse complement strand
TTGCAGTGAAGAGCAACCCTTTATGCTGCAGCTCTATTCAAAAGCGGCTCATTGTCAGGATGGCGATCCGTGGCCGTTCCAGCCCGATCCCAAATACAACAGCATGTACAGCGACCTTGAAATCCCGGCTCCCCCACTCGCCTCGGAAGATCAGTTCAACCGACTTCCCGAATTTCTGAAAACCTCCGAGGCTCGCACACGCTGGCATGTCCGTTTCGAAAATCCTGCATTATTTCAGAAGTCGATCAAAGACTATTACCGACTCATTGCCGGGCTGGACGAAACCGTCGCTGCGATTCGCAAAAAACTGGATGATAAGGGATTTGCTGAAAACACAGTCATCATCTACACCTCCGATAACGGGTTCTATCTGGGTGATCGTGGCCTGGCTGGTAAGTGGTACATGCATGAGGAGTCGATTCGGCTGCCGTTGATTATTTTCGATCCTCGACTTCCCGAAATCGAACGCAATATGCGTCGCTCGGAAATGGTCCTCAATATCGACATCTCTCCGACCATCTTCGATCTGGCTGGCCTGCCGATCCCTGCCAAGGTTCAGGGAAAAAGTCTCCTTCCCCTGTTAAAGCATGGCGATCCCGACTGGAGAAATTCGTTCGTCTATGAACATCGCGTTCCCATCAAAACCATTCCTGAGTCTGAAGGTCTTCGGACAAAACGCTGGTCCTACGTGCGTTATGTTGAAACCGATCCTCCCACGGAACAGCTTTTCGATCTTGAAGCAGATCCTCTGGAAGAAAATGACCTCGCAGTTCTGCCAGATATGCAACCGCTGCTCAATCGCTTCCGAAATGCGCTCGATCAGGAAATCTCTGAGATCGAGTGATAACGCCGATCGTATTTTGGGTGTAGGTCAGGCTGTGCCTGA
>DOCI01000087.1:10443-10615 GCA_003503535.1 Planctomycetaceae bacterium | reverse complement strand
GAACGCAGATATTTTGCATCTGCTTTTATCTGCGGTTCTTATTTTAGATGGTAATGGGATAAGTAAGCATGACACGCTCAGCAAATCCAATTTGTGGTTTGTATATTGTTAATGGATATCATAGTCGTGGGTTTTATTGAAAAGTTATCTCACGCAAAGGCGCAAAGCCGCA
>DOCI01000087.1:9587-10245 GCA_003503535.1 Planctomycetaceae bacterium | reverse complement strand
CGGCTTTGCGCCTTTGCGTGATTCATTCTTACGTTCATTTATTTTAAGACATTCTTTGGGATTGATGTCTGAAATGCTCTACAATCAGGAAATGATAGCGCTGCATCGTTCCCATTCACTGAGATCATCAAAGAGGTTGCCACGTGAAACGATTCTTCACGATTTGTTTTTTATTGCTGTCCATGCTTTCCGCTGTCCGTGCTGAGGAAGCGTTCTATCAAATTGAGCGAACCACTGCAGTGAGTGGATTTGATGGAAAGACATGCTGGGTTCATGCCCGTGCGGGAGCAATTCCAGCTGAGAAGTCCGGCGAGAAGTCTTCTGACCCTCTGGTCGTGATGACCTTGCAAAAATTGCTTTTGAGTGGATCCGATCTGTTTTATGAATTGCACGAGATGCGAACGGATGATCTGGGAGCGACCTGGACAGCCCCGGTTCCTCAAGAGGCATTCAAACGGCAAACGGTACCGAAATCAGATCAAGATCAACCGCTGCCGAAAGGAGCCGAAATTGCACCACAGCTTATGCAGCCGGGCGATCAGACGACCGTTTGTGATTTCACACCGATGTGGAATTCGGCGACTCAGAGATTGCTTGGAATCGGGCAGACTGTATGGTATCGAAATGGTCGGGTTATGCATGCTCGTCCTCGGGGAAT
>DOCI01000087.1:6246-9462 GCA_003503535.1 Planctomycetaceae bacterium | reverse complement strand
GTTTATGATCAACAGTCGCATGGTTGGAATCCCTGGAAAGTGATCTTGCTGCCTGATGAAAAGAAATTTCAGTCAGCCGGTTCGGGCAGTGCTCAGCGAGTCGATTTGCCGGGGGGAGATGTTCTGGTTCCCTGCTATTTCAAAGAACCTGAGCAAACTCAATATTCCGTCACAATCATTCGCTGTCGTTTTGATGGTGAAACTCTTGAGTATGTAGAGCACGGTAACGAGCTGACAATTCCAATCAAACGCGGTCTTTACGAACCGTCTCTGACGAAGTTTCAGAACAAATACTATCTGACCATGCGGAATGATGAGGCTGGCTATGTGAGTACCAGTTCGGATGGATTGCATTTTGAGCCCGAACGAAAATGGACGTTTGACGATGGCAGTGACCTGGGGAATTACAACACGCAACAGCACTGGGTGACGCATCATGAAAAACTCTTTCTGGTGTATACTCGCCGTGGTGCAGAGAACGATCATGTGTTCCGACATCGGGCTCCACTGTTTATTGCAGAAGTCGATCCTGAGAAACTGCATGTAATACGAGCGACCGAACAGATTCTTGTACCCGAACGGGGAGCCAGATTAGGGAATTTTGGAGTCGTTGATGTATCACCTGAGGAAACCTGGGTGACGGTCACGGAGTGGATGCAGCCAATTGGCATCGAAAAATATGGCAGCGATAACAGTCTGTTTGTTGCGAAACTGAAATGGAAAGAACCGAATCAACTGATCGCAGGAACATCGCAGGAAAGCGAGCATGCACCAGGGGAATTGATCAAACCCTATTTTCAACCTCCTGCAAAATTCCAGTCTCAATTCGGCGAGTATCAATCGCCACTGGTCCTGCCCGATGGCACACGAGTCAAAACTCCCGAACAATGGGAGGAACGACGGAAAGAAATCAAAACGGAATGGGAACAGATGCTCGGCCAGTGGCCTCCCTTAATTACTGAGCCCGAAGTAGAATATTTGTCTTCAACCAAGCGTGAGAATTTTACAGAGCATCAGATTCGATTTTTATGGACTCCCGACCAAAAGACGACCGGCTATCTGTTAATGCCAGATGGGGCAGGTCCTCATCCGGCGGTGATCTCCGTTTTTTATGAGCCGGAAACTGCTATTGGAAAAGGAAAACCCAATCGGGATTTTTCTCTGCAGTTAGCCCGCCGTGGCATCGCTTCACTCTCGATTGGAACGACAGAAGCGAGTCAGGCAGGCACCTATTCTCTGTATTATCCGGATCTTGAACATGCAACCGTTCAACCGCTTTCCATGCTCGGTTACGCAGCCGCCAATGCGTGGTACGTACTGGCGAATCATGAAGAGATTGACTCGAAACGCATCGGCATTGTCGGGCATTCTTTTGGAGGCAAATGGGCGATGTTCTCCGCTTGTCTCTTTGATAAATTTGCCTGTGCCGCCTGGTCCGATCCAGGAATTGTCTTTGAGAATGACCGCCCAAGTATCAATTACTGGGAGCCCTGGTATCTGGGATACCATCCCCAGCCGTGGAGGAAGCGGGGATTAATTACTGAGGACAACCCCGCGCAAGGATTGTATCCCGAGTTGTTGAAAAATGGGCACGATCTGCACGAACTGCATGCGTTAATGGCTCCCCGACCAGTGCTTGTTTCAGGAGGAGCGGAAGATCCTCTCGAACGCTGGACGGCTCTCAATCACCTGATAGAAGTGAACCGTCTCCTCGGCTATGAAAATCGAGTGGCGATGACCAACCGCCCCGATCACTCTCCCAATGCCGATTCCAACGAAATTATTTATGATTTCTTCCAGCTCTTCTTAAAGCCAACTTACAAAAAGAATTCGGAATAAGTTGTGCCATCGGTTTTTAATTTGTCACCACGTCTTCTTCTGAGTGGGGTTTCGCTTCAATTGGTTTCGTAGCATCCATGCCCATCGCTGCCAGTCCCGCAATGAAAAACGCACCCGCACAAGCTAGAAAGACAAGTTTTTCACCCGATCCGCTCGATGTTCCGTAAGTCAACAAGACGGGAACCATGATGGCACTGAGTGCGGCTCCAAAATTTCCCCACATATTGCCCCATCCAAAAATTGTTGCAGTGTTCCGTCCTCCAACATCCTGCATGAAAGCCCAGGTGGATGGATTTCCGATATCCACCATCAAAGAAACCACCGCACAACAGGCAACGACACCCCAGAGAGAGTCGAGAAATGCACACGCCATGTAGGAGCAGCCAGCGACCAGGCTGGCCAGACAAATTGGCAACACTCGTCCTATTCTCAATCCAAACCGACGCACACTTGCATCAGTCGCCCACCCTCCAATCGGTTGCCCAACCATCCCCATAGCCAGGATTGCTGTCACCATGATCGCACCCTGTGTGTCATCAACGCCGCGATCTTTGAGAAATGTCGGGAGCCATGTGATCAGAAAAGCCCAGCCAACATTGATAAAAAACTGACCGATCGAATTGAGCCATAAACTCAAACTCAGGCAACAGGTTCCCAGTATCGGGAGAATTTCACGAAGTTCAGGCTTGCGGACGTCGACTGGAATTCCAATATGCTCCTGCTCCTGTAAATTGCATTTCGGATGCAAAGCAGGTGTGTCGCGGATGATCCAGCGATAGGCAATCGCGATTCCAAGTCCGACAATTCCATAAAGCCATAACGTTTCGCGCCAGCCACCCAATGAGATGACCAGCATTGCCGTCAAAAAAGGGGCGAGTGTTCCTCCCAATCGTCCTCCGAAGGAAACCAGGGAACTCGCCTGGCCCCGGCGTGAAAAACGATACCACCGACGAACGGTCCCGCTCATCGTCGGATATGCTCCCGCCTGAGCGATGCCAAAACCGATGCGAGCAATCATTAACCCTGCAAAGGTACCGACCACGCCCGTCATCATTGTGCAGACAGACCAGGCGGCCACATAGATGGTGAGCATCATCCGGGCACCAAAGCGATCACTCAACCAGCCAGCGGGCACCTGGAAAAGTGCGTAGCTAAAAAAGAATGCTCCAAGGAATTGACCAATTTGTTCTTTAGAGAGTCCTGTATCCGTGAGAAACTGTTGGGTTTTGACAATCTCTCCAATGCAGACCCGGTCCAGATAAAGCAGAAACGCAATTCCAAAGCAGACGATCAGAATTCGATATCGGATATTGGACTTCACGGCCGAGTCGAACTCTGGACTTGCTGACATTCACTTCACCATAACTGTGGATAGAG
>DOCI01000087.1:0-6122 GCA_003503535.1 Planctomycetaceae bacterium | reverse complement strand
CATAGAGTCTGTAGAATCTGATTGAGCATTCGATTCCGGATAGAGTTTCATTTGCGGTCTATCGCTAAGCAGATTACTCTTGTGGTTAATACCTCTGCAACCCTCACCACAATTTCTTCAGCGCTCCTTCCGAAAACAGAAACAACACAAAACTTCACCACACCAATTGGAAATCATTATGCGACCACTCGTCGATGCACATTTGGACTTGGCCTGGAATGCGGCTGCCCACGACAGGGATTTGTGTTTGTCTTTATCCAAGATGAATGCCGCTGAAGAGGGAATGACTGATGTTTCGTACCGCGAACATGCGACGGTCACATTTCCAGAAATGCGTGAAGCGGGAATATTTTTGTGTCTCGGCACATTACTGGCAAGAAGTGGACCGGCTCTCTCCAGAAAACTGGCATATTCCAGAACGGATCTCGATTACACAACCCGCATCGGCTCCTATGCCGCGGCCAATGCTCAACTGGCCTGTTATCGCTGGTGGGAACAGCAGGGAGAAATTCGACTAATACTTACACAGCAGGATTTTGATCAACACGTTGCCGAATGTGCCAAAAAGTCCTGTCAAAAAATTGGAATCATTCTTTCGATGGAAGGGGCAGATCCGATTTTGAATCCCGATCAGTTGGAAGAATGGCACCAGCAGGGTCTGCGCGCGATCGGTCCCGCTCATTATGGACACAGTCATTACGCCGGCGGGACGGCAGTAGATGGACCACTCACTGCCGATGGCCGTGGCTTACTGAAACAGATGGACCGTCTCAAGATGGGTCTGGATGTGACTCACTTGTGCGATCGCAGTATGGAGGAAGCGTTCGAACTGTTCGGAGGAACGATTTGGGCCAGTCATCATAACAGCCGAACGCTCGTTCCGAATGATCGCCAATTGAGTGATGATCAAATCCAAAAGCTCATCCATAGAGATGGTGTTATTGGAACAGCCTGTGATGCGTGGATGTTGCGGTCAGGGTGGACAATCGGGAAGACGACACCAGAAGGATTGACACTCGATTCAATGATCGATCACATCGATCATGTCTGTCAGATGGCAGGGAATGCCGATCATGCCGCAATCGGCAGCGATCTCGATGGCGGTTTCGGTACAGAACAGACACCGTCCGACTTAAAGAGCATCAAAGACCTGCAGCGTGTGTCAGAACTGCTGGATCAACGGGGCTACAAAGAAAGTGATATCGAACAAATCTTCAGCGGGAACTGGTTGCGACTGTTTCGAAAAGTTTTGCCAAACACGTTATAGAGTGATCTTGCGTTTCCGGGCAACAATTTCCCAACATTCAGTGGCCAGATGATCCCGCACAACCCACGCTTCGTGGTGCAGTGCGACCGTTGGACAAATATGCCTGGGGAGTCCATAGACGACATCTCCAACGTGATACCCGTTTGCACGTGGTGATTTCAGCGTCAGGTGTTCTTCGCTGTGAACGACGACCTCGGCTTCTTCCAGCCCAAAAAGTTGCACACGGGGATGCGACATTTCTGATGCGACGGCTTTGTGTCCCAGGTCGAGAGTGAGTAAGCCGGATTGAGGCTTGCTGATAACACGCGTCAACAGGACTGCGGCATTGAGAAAACCCGGATCTGGACTCAACTTTGGTTGACCGAAATCCCACAAAACAGAGGTGCCGCATCCGACTTCAACATCAGTATACTGCGCAAGAATTGGGAAGGTCGGAGTGCCGGATGCTACGATACCCGGTACGATCAAACCTGCCTGCTCGAGTAGCAATCTGAAATTGATGACTTGTTGAAATGTCTGCCTGGCAATCTCAGTTAATTTTGCTTCATCGGGATCGTGCAGGTGTCCATCATACGCATGAAGACCGGCAGGGATGACACCTTTGGTCAGTGTGATGAGGCGATACAACTCCAGTGCCTCTGCTCCCGGAGTAATTCCCGTCCGATGCATTCCCACATCCAGATCCAGATAGACGGGAACTTCCAGTCCTGCTTCAGTGGCTTGCTGGCCAATCTGTCTGATGGTTTCGGCATCGTCGACAATCGTCGAAAACTTTGTCTGTGGAATATGGAGAATTAAAGTCAACAGCCGTTGAATACCAGGTCCTGAGGGTTGGTAGGCAAGCAGCACATCTTTTCCACCTGCAGCAGCAGTCATTTCCGCTTCGGCTATTGTCGATGTTTTGAATTTCTCAATGCCGAGTTCACGCTTGAGCTGAACAACTTGCGGAAGTTTATGAGTTTTCACATGAGGTCGTAAATTTTCAACCCCACCTGCGATTTCAATCATCAGTTGCAGATTCTGCCTGATGCGCTCAGGATAAAGAAGCAATGCAGGGGATGGAATCTCCGCTGCATTGGAGACCGTATACCAGTCAGTCATCGCAGGCCCTCAATCGATTCAATTATTCTGGAATAACGGCAATGCATTCGATTTCATAACGAATGGTTGACGGCAGGCAGTTTGTGAGAGTGGCACGGGCTGGCAGGGGTTTGGAGAAATATTCCGCATACAATTGATTGTAAAGTACGAGATCTTCCTCGTCCCGTACATAATTGCGTGTCTGGATTACATCTTTCAAATCGCACCCGGCAACAGCGAGCACATCCCGCATGTTTTCGATAGAGCGCCGGAATTCCGCTTCAAAGGTATCGGAAATGATTTTCCCGGTTTTATCGACCGAAGCCTGCCCGGAGACATACACAACACGGTCGACGACCGCACATGGACTGTATGGCAAATGAGAGGTAGGTGTTTCAGGATTACTGGGGAAGGAGACCTGTGGCTGACTCATGGGGATGTCCTCAATTGTTTGAGCAGATTCTGATTAATGTCGTCATGATCGAGATAAAATGGTATCAACGACCAAACCAAGTTTCTATGCTGCCCAGCGAGCTTATCTCCCAATTTCGAAATCTGTTCTCCTGCAAACCCGTTCCAATCCGTTCAGCTTTTCTTTGATGTGACGACTACTTTTCGAATCCTCTGATTTTGAGCCAATCTGATCATCGTTATTTTTAATAGCGAAACTCGTAACAAAATTCATTCAACCTTGTGGGTCGGAGTTTGAGACCGGAAAGGTGCGTATAAACACAACCTAATTTGAATGTAACAACATGTGCTCAATTTCATCAGGATGTTTGTTCTTGATTTTCATGTTTCCTAAATCTCTTTGTGCCTTCGTGGTGGAAACAACCTGATCAACTCAAATCATTTTCATTTCTATTGATCACTTGTTTCACTTGTCGTCTTGGCGGCTGAATAATCAAAAACGTAAACAGGTTGAGAAGAGATCCTCGCTGGGGCCATCCGTGGTTTTCATTAAATAAGGGGCGTTTTGCAAAACTTCAGTAATTAGAGATAAACCCACAATCGATCTCGGATTTCAAGCCTGGTCAAAAAAAACCTTAGACAAAGGGGATATCCCTCACGAAAACAGGGCCTGTAATTGGGATAATCGTCATCTTCTGAATACTTCGGTTCGGTAATAAGCCCTGGTGAGTGTGAAATGATCTGATCAGAAGGTCTCAGAGGATTCGTGTCCTACATTTAAATTGCCGCTTATACAATTAACAAAGGTAGAACGTTCTGACACGAAACCAGCATTGTTTAATGAGACGGCAGCAAACCGAATTCATCGGGTTGTATGGGATAGATTTCCAGCCGGATCGTTAACACGATGGACAACGACGCAAATAACAATCATCAGAAATTGAGTATTCCCGCATGCGATGTCAATTTTTGCGTGCAATGGATCGAAGACAATTTCCGTTCCAACTTTCAAACCAGACTGTGGCATGCCGGCGCCTGGAAGAATGACGATTTCCTTCAATCCTCAAGCCATCCACAGGATGAAACAATCTCCAACGCATTAAGTTCAGTTTCCGCAGAAACAGCTTATGCAACACACCCCATAGATTCGAATGATTCTCTGGTTGTCATTCCGATTGAATCTCGCAGCGTCATCCGTCAGATTATCGTTGGTATTCTACCGACCAGATCAATTCCCAATCTTGACATGATGATCAACCTGCTGATTGAGCAGCTCGATTTAAGTCGGCTCAATCGCCAGCAATATCTTATGCTCGAACACTACAGCGAACAGGTTTTGATTGGTGATGTGGAATTAGACTGGTATCGCACTCTTGTCGAAAATTTGGCCTTTCATGAAACGACCGCGGAATTGACTTCCAATGCCAATAAGGCACTGCATCAACTCAAAACAATTCTCAATGCAGAATCACTGGTTCTCGTGTTGAGAAACCAATCGACTTCGTATTCCGCAGACGCCAATCGCATCTTTTCGATTGGAGTACCCGGAATTCATGAAAATGACATTGCTCGAATACTGGAAGTGGCTGGGATCAATTCTCATTGTGAAACCTATATCGATTTGAACTTTAGAGGATTGTCAGGATGCTCAGCCCAACAGGCAAGGTCCATTGTGATTGTCCCTGCAATTTGTGCCCGTCGCTGTTATGGTTGGATGATCGCGATTAGTTCGATTCATACCATGAATCAAAGAGAATTCCCCTGGGATGCCGTCATCCAGGAAAGGCAGTTTGATAAACGAACGGCCTTGCTCATGGAGTCTGCAGCCAGTGTGCTTGCCACACATGCCCACAATCAGAAACTGCTCAATGAACAACAGGAGTTATTGCTTGGTACGGTACGCTCTCTGGTTAATACCATTGATACCAAAGACAAATACACCTGGGGGCATAGTGACCGAGTCGCTCAGATGGCTCGGGAAGTGGCAAGAGAATACGGTCTCACAGAAAACGAGTGCGAAAAAATTTATCTGGCAGGCCTGTTACACGATATTGGTAAAATTGGAGTCCGCGATAAGGTCTTATTGAAAACAGGAGGTTTGACAGCCGAAGAATTTGCCGAAATTAAAGCTCATCCTGAATTCGGTTACGAAATTCTCAAACATCTGGGGCAACTTCAGCACATTTTGCCGGGCGTGTTGCATCATCATGAGTCCTGGGATGGGACAGGCTACCCATATCAGTTATCAGGCAACGATATCCCACTCGCAGCTCGAATATTGGCTGTTGTTGATGCCTATGACGCGATGACGAGTGATCGACCGTATCGCAAAGGCATGCCAGCTGCAAAAGCAGAGGAGATTCTTCTGAATGGACGTTCCCGGCAATGGGATGCCGAAATTGTTGATGCGTTTTTTCGTATCCTTGACGACATGCATAGAATTGCCAGTCAGGATTCAAAGCCGTTTGTTGACCACCAGGGGAATATGAATATAGAAAGAGGGTTCCAATCCACATCGCCTGGAATCGATCCCCTGCTGTCTGCAATCAAGACAACAACCTCAAATCGTCAGGCATTCGAAGAGCCTAGGGAATTGCGCTACGACATGGAGGAAACAACTCTCTTCTTGCGGAATCAGGTGTTTAGATCGCCAAATCATAATTGACAGCAGGCGGATTAGACTTCTTGACTTCCAGAGAAATCTTTTCCTGAAAGTCCGTTAAAATTATCCTGCATCTCGGGTCTGATCGATTTTCTTAGATTTGAGTTCGTTGGCTTGATCGACCACTTGTTGTACACGTTGACGGGTCCGTTCGATCGTCTGATACTCGAGGGAATTCTCCTCATTGGAAGACTTCATCTGAGGTGTAACCTCACAGGGAAGTCGAACCACAAACACACTCCCTTTGCCGAACTCACTCTCGACAGTCACTTCACCGCCAAGCAGTTTGCACAGTTCCTTGACAATCGAAAGTCCAAGTCCTGTTCCTTCGTATTCACGCGTTAACAAATTCTCCTGACCTGGCATGTGCTTGGCCTGTCGAAACTTCTCGAAGATCCGCTCCTGATCAGCCAGCGGAATTCCGATGCCTGTATCGGCAACACTGATCTGTATCAACTCCTGATGATTTTGAAGCGAATCGTTATCGTAGGCATTGCCTCCACTTGTTAAACAAATCGGAGTCACCACAGCCCGCACGCGACCTCCCTCCGGCGTAAACTTGACTGCATTGGAGAGCAGGTTTGTCAAAATTTGCTGAATTTTGCCAGAGTCCTGGTGCAATGGTGGCAAATCCTCAGCACAAAACCAGGTCATTTCAATATTCTTGCGATCAGCCAGTGGCGAGATACTCAAGCAGAGTTG
>DOCI01000022.1:51889-52111 GCA_003503535.1 Planctomycetaceae bacterium | reverse complement strand
GCTTTGCCGCGGAAAATCCAGATCTTGAAGAAGAGATTCTGGAGTTGTTTCCCACTCTGGCCGCTCTGGAAGGTTTCAAGAAGCAGGGTCCCCCCATTTCTGACGTTGACCAGGAGCAGATTCAGAGTGGACTGCAAATGGGCGAGTATCAGCTATTGCGGGAAATTGGCGTCGGAGGAATGGGCATTGTTTACGAAGCCTTTCAGCAGTCCATGCAGCGAC
>DOCI01000022.1:48300-51713 GCA_003503535.1 Planctomycetaceae bacterium | reverse complement strand
TTCAGCAGTCCATGCAGCGACGCGTCGCATTGAAAGTCCTGCCCCGAGAGTTTTCCAGACAGAAAGATCGTCGGGAACGTTTCATGCAGGAAGCCCGCACTGTCGCCCGACTCTCCTTTCGCAATATTGTTCCGATCATCGATTTTGGTGAAGCCGACGAACGCTGCTTCTTTGCGATGCGGCTCATTGAAGGTGTCGGTCTGGACTGGGTTGTCCTGCGTCGCAACCAGAATTCAGAGCCGATCACTTCCCATGAAGTTCTCGAACATTTCCAGCAACAGGGCGTTCCTCTGACTGGAGATGACCAAGAGACTGACGTGGATGACGATGAAGACAGTCTTGCATTCGAGTTTGACTACGCAGCTCATTCGGCTTCACAACGAGCGAAACAACAACCCCGGTGGACTTTAAAGCCGGACTCCTGGAAGCAGATTGCCCGCATTGGAGTCCAGGCCGCTCGTGCACTCGAACATGCCCACAATGCCGGCATTCTGCATCGGGATATCAAACCGGGGAACATGCTGATCGATTATGAGGGGATTCTATGGATAACTGATTTTGGCCTGGCTAAGTCAGAAAAAGAGTTATCGCTCACGGGGACAAACGATGTTGTCGGTACGATGCGTTACATCTCTCCCGAGCGTTTTCATGGTCAGGTCGACGCCCGCAGTGACCTGTATGCACTCGGGTTGACCTTGATTGAACTATGCATCAATCGGCCGGTATTCGATCAATCGAATCGTTCTGAATTAATCCGTAATATTATGGAAGGGATTATCCCTGCTCCTCGCAGCATCAACAGTAAAATACCGCGTGGACTCGAAGCAATTCTCATCAAAGCGACGGCGAAGCAGCCGACGCAGCGCTATCAATCAGCTGGGGAAATGATTCAAGACCTGCGGGCATTTAGCCGCGGTCTGGAAGTGAAACCGATTTCACAATTCAAAACCCGGAAAAAGAAAAAAAGAAACTGGCTCCCCGTAATTACGATGGCTCTGTTATTATGCTGTCTGCTGGAAGCTTATTTGTTAGCAAATTATCGCGTCCTGTTTCCGGGCACTCCGCAAGTGACTACGTCTGTGCAAATGAAGGCAGGCGCTCTCGGTCAGCGCCTCGAAAATCTGGATCGGATGTATGTCCAAGTCACAGGGCGAAGCATAACAACCGATCTGGCTCGCACTTCCCCACTGTTACCGTTGCCCGAAAATCAACGCAACCTGATGCAAACCTTACTCAATCTCTACCGGCAACTCCGCAAAGATACCGAACAAACTGGCTCCGTATTTACCATTGAGGAAATAGACGAACGGATTCAATTCATTAGAAATTTACTGAGTTAAAAGGCAATCATCTTTATTTAGTGTGACGTCGTTTCCAGTTTCGATTTTGCCAGTGCGAAGCGGCAGGCTCGCAAGTAGAGTGAAATTGCCAGAAAATTCTGGAGTGAATTGGTTTCTTTTTCAGAGACCATTGACTGCAAATTCATCAGCAGTGAAGCAGCAGTAGAGAACCCTGCTCTTTCGAGTCTGCGTGCTTCCGTTACGACCAGAGTTTTGTTAGTAGAATTTGTCACTGTGCCTGCGAGCAGCAAAGCCGTCCATCTTCGACGCAAAGCTGCGAGTTCGTCGTTCCTATGAACTTCTATATGTTTTGGAATCAAATTGGGACGTGCCTGAGACTTAAGCAGATGATTCGGCTGAAGTTCATCGAATCCCAGAAAGACACGATGATCCCAGGAATCCGGCAGGTTCAGTTGAGGTTCTTCCTGGTCTTGAGAATCGTTGACGTTCAAAGCAGAAATTGCCAGAGGAGACATGATCGTTGGCTCAAAGAGATTGAATCTGGCGATCACTCGTAATTTCAAACCGGGAGCACAGCTAAGCATGCGAAGATTTTCACGAAACTGCAGGGCTTCGTTTTCATTCTGGATTACCAATCGAATTTCCTGATGGCAATCATTTCCTTCGTTATCGGTCGACTTGAATAACAAATCAGGACCTGATGCTCCGAGAACAACGCCCGTCAGAAATGCAAAATCCCAGCCGGCTGGCCTAACATCTTCTGGCAATTCTGCTAAGGAATAAATTCCGCTCATTTGCACTTCAAGAGATCGCTCAAATCGAGTTTTGATCTCAGGATCATCCCATGACGAAGTTCCCTGCTGAGCCAGTTTGATTGATTTCCCTCGCCCGAGACGACCGTTCTCAGAGGCAGACATGTCACTGCCAATAAAACGGTTTCGAGCCAGTCGTCGGGCTGGCTGAATCAGTGGTCCGATTTCAATTCCTCCTGAATAGGCGGATCTTGCAAGTTGGGCATCGCCTGGACGGACATCGGCTGCGGAATAGATGGCGTCATCTTCTCCAAGAAAATAGGCGACCGCTCCCGCATAACCGCTGTCAGTGATGATTGGCTCTGCCAGAAGACCATGCAGTTTTCGCGGTCGGATCGGAAACTGAGTTCGTCGAGACGTTCCCATCCACATGCTTGAGGGAGGATCATCATGTAGCAGGTGATGAATCACCTCCAGGGCATGAGAGTAATCGTCTGCAAGTCTCTCGGGATTCGATTCCGCAGATCGGGACCGAAACTGATGAATTCCAGATGCGATTTGCAGACCGATGGCCGCCAGTCGATATAAGCGCTCGGCTCGGCATCGATGTATTGCTCGTAATAATCCCGACTGAATAATCACGCCCGCATTCGAAACCCCCACCTGCATCAGTTGAGCCAGAGCCCGATGAAACTCAAGGACAGCGACTTGCTGCTCAGCTGTGACCAGGATCGCATCGTCTTCGATCACTTTCCCAACAGGAACATCAGTCGCTTCATTTTCTGAGGTGGCGTCTTCAATGCTGACTTCAAGTTGAGTTAGCATCGCAAGAATATGAAAACAATTCGGAGCCAGCAGGCAGGTGCAGTGAACATGATCCAACGAGGTAATCACTTCGTGATGCAGTGTGATTGTCTCCTCACCAACCTGTACTCTCCATCGATCTTCCAACTGCTGCAACGACCAGTCTTTTGCCGCCTCAGGTTCGCGATCCAGTCTCCGTCGAACGCGATTGGGAGCCGATTCGATTAACTCGGAAAGGAATTGGGAAGAGACTTTGAGTTTGACTGTCATTTTGACGATCCTCGAATCTGATCTCCCACCCATTGAGCCAGACGTTCCGGACTAACAGCCGCAACCGGCATCCCGGCCTGCACCAGCATTTGAGCAATGCCAGTGTGATAGCGCGGCGTAGCAGCGTCATCCAGAGCAGCCAGACCAAGCAGTTTCACGCCGGAGTCCGCCAGCATCTTTGCCTCAGCCAGCATTTCAGGAACAGAGACCCCTTCCTCAAAATCACTGACGATGACAACAATTGTCCGAGCTGGCACTTTCACACTCTCCCGAGCGGCTCGCAGTC
>DOCI01000022.1:43646-48264 GCA_003503535.1 Planctomycetaceae bacterium | reverse complement strand
CCCAAACCGATATGTGTCCCTCCTCCCACCTGAACTTCCATGAGAAGTGAAAGGGGATCTTCGACAACATTGGATAAGTCAATTACTTCGGTGCTGAAGGCAAAGAATTTAACATCGATCGCTGGCAGTGACGCAAATATCGCAGAGACGAGAGCACTGTAGATCACAGAAGCTTCCATGGACCCTGAGGTATCGACCACGAAAATGAGATGCCAGTCCATCTGCCGTTTGGCGGGCGATTTAAAAAAGAGATTCCGCGGTGCGAGGCGAATTTGTCCATCTGCTTGCCGATGGGCTGTCTCAAGATTCGAAGCGATTGTCCGTGCAAAATCTATTCGACGGCTTTTCCTTCGTGTGGAACGCGGCGTGTTCAAACCTGTCAACGCGGGTCGTAATCGATTCTGTAACTGTTCCGCCAGCTTCTCCGTGATTTTACGAGCCAGTTTTCTCAAAAGTGTCAAATCCCGTTCGGGCATCGCTCCGTGCAGAGAAAGAACCTGTTCGAGTAGTTCGACAGAAGGCCGAACGGTCTCGGGATTCAAGTATTCGAGAATCGCACTCCGACCACCTTCAATCGAGTCGGCCATCACTTCTTCGCAAACATCCTGATCAAACAGTCCACTCAAATCTTCCACCCATTCCCGGGCAGAAGGAGTGGCCTTGCCTGTGCCACCACGATCCAAATCTGCTCTCTGTCCAAGTGTGCCACGGGCACTGGCTCCATAACACTCATCAAGAGAACGGCCTGCTCGGGAAGCCTTTTTCGATTGGCAACCTTGAACGCCCAGGATCAACCTCCAGCGATCCGACAACGGAATTTCTCCCGGCTCATCGGCCAGTTTAACCGGCTGCTCATTAGCATCTGCGACACTCGTCTCGCGAATCACAAAATCAGGAAACAAACGAAGAATCGCATTTCGCCCCGCTCGATCCGCCTTCATGGAAACGGCTTGTATTTCTGGATCATCCAATAATGGCATGGACGTTCCAGACATCCCTTTCGGATCGATCAGCCGCAATCGGTCATTCAAAAGACTGACGCGATCTGCAGGCGGTAACGATTGAAAGCCTCCCCGCAATGTTGGTAAGCGAGATAGAAACTCATCGTCACCCGTCTGTTTTAAACGCGATTCCAATCCCCCCAGCCAGTCGGGATCGG
This sequence comes from Planctomycetaceae bacterium, assembly GCA_003503535.1. Classification (GTDB taxonomy): domain Bacteria; phylum Planctomycetota; class Planctomycetia; order Planctomycetales; family Planctomycetaceae; genus Rubinisphaera. The sequence continues at coordinate 47,105 of DOCI01000022.1, read as the reverse complement.
AGAAGATGAGTGCCAGTAAAGGGATCATCAAGCCGTTCAAGCGAAGTCGTAACAGTTTTCGCCCCTCTGCAGTGGAAGCCGAATCGTACCAGCCTTCAAGAACGGAAGTCATTTGTCCAACTTCAATCGTGCAGAGCATTGCCAGAGATCCCCAGGCAGCACCCTGCATTTGCGGGGAACCCTCGCGAGTCATTTGCCATAATCGAGTTTGCAGTGCCGGTAAATAATGAGCAAGATCTTCATCTCCCCGCAGCATAGCTGAGAGGTCCGTAATTGAAGTGATATCCAGTGGCTCGGTCGAACCTCGAAGTCCTTCAAGTCGATTGATCGCTTTTTCAATTAACGAGTTCGGAGAGAGCAACGCAGCTTCGCAATGAAAGATGGGAACATCTGGGTCGACGGCATCTTCGGAGGTGAATGGTAAGCCGAAGATGTGCCCTGCAGAGATCCGTTTTAAACCTTGAGCGGCTTCAATCAAATGGTTAGCCGAAGCGGCGTTCATGAACAGATGATCGAATTGTTTGAGAAGTTCTCTCACGGAATCCGCAAGTCCACACTCAGCCGCGGCTCGAAAGCAGGCGAGCATTGTTTCCGGTTGTAGTTTCTCTGAGCGATCCTGAGCACCAACCGTCTCAGAATTTTCCATTCTGCGAACCATCGCCTCGGCTGCCTGGGTGAGTGTAATCCCATAGATAGTACTCGCTTCCAGCGTTGCAGTCGTCGCGTGAGTCCATTTGACGGACCAGACCTCTGTCAGATTTTCACGATTTCCGGTCGCTTCAGTATCAATGCGTTCGCAATATTGCACACCAATCAAATTGAGTCGCCGAAATGTGACCGCTCGAGCCCGATCGAGCTTCGATCGTAGAGGATCCAGTCGCATCGTTCGCGGATCTTCTCCAATCGATTTTGGACCGGGTAGCTTGAATCGATCACATAATTCTTCCACCTGCACAGAGATGCCACTGCGTGGCGTGTGAACAGGTAATCGACCCGTCTTTTGGCCAATGAACACAGTTTCTGCAGCACGCGCGATCGCACGACCGCGGCCGTACAAATCGCCTTGAACGAGTGTGGTTTCAATCGCTTCGAGCAACTCCGCTCTCCCGGGTGCGGAGTGACCACGCAGCCGACTTAAGTCGTTCGCAATACGAACAATTTCTGTAGCATCGGGCGTGCCTGCGACATGGCCAGCCTCACGCAGGTGGCGACATAATTGGGTTGCGAAATGACTGATCACGCCGTGCATCTGTTCGACGCTACTGGTTTCAGACATCGATCGCTGCCAAACCGGGTCAAGGATCCCGGCTGGGTAGCCACTTCGCTGATCGAGCTGAGCATATGAGTAAGGAATCAGTGATGTTGTCAAATTCTCGATTGGCGATGACGTTCCCTTTTCATATTCAAACTCGTCGGGACGTATCCACAGCAGTGGATCTTCCAGAAGTGCGGAGGCATGAAATGAACCGACGATGGCAACCGATCGCTTCGGAGCCGAGGCAATTGCTTCCCGCATCGCCAGTTCCCGATGTGCATCTGCAGGTGTTGGCCCACGAGAAGAGTGCCGCATCATCCAGCCAAACAGCAAACCGGCTCGTCGAATCGATTCCGGTGAGGCATTCACTCCCGGTGTTTCAACAAGAGTTTCCCAAAGCGCAGCCGTGTCCCTGGATTGATAACGATTCAACAATTGATTCACAATCGGCGTCTCATCTGAATCCGATGGCGCAGTCGTGTCTGCAAAGCGAGATTCAATCAGAGACATTTTCTCTAAAGAAAGGTCGCAGGGGATGACCGGCACCTGATGTTTTGCCGCCCACCGAATCGCGATTAATTCCGGAGAGAAATCGGCCAGTGGATAAAATGAGAGCAACCGATGCCGACCCGCTGCTGCTAACGCCACCGGAGCTTCGAGTTCATCATTTCCCAGATACTCAATCCACTTCTGAAAATCAGGCGGGAGTTCGAGCAGAATGGATTCTGGCTGAGTCTTGGCCAATAAGTCTGGCATTACTCTGGCCAAAGCAGCCGAATGATGTCGGACCCCGATTAAAAACGGTTCCCGACAACCCGCCAGCCGCTCCAGAACATCCTGAGGAATTTCTGACTCCATTTACTAATAACGCCTATAAATATTTAAGAATCTAATCTTTCAGATAGATTATTAAAATAAGGGTGGCGGGGGCGCTCTCGAAGAGAAGCCCCCGAATCATTGGACTTTCGGGGGCTTCCGTTATAAATCCTGATCCGCTTCCTCAAGATTTTCACGCAGCTGATACATTCGCTTCCAGAGTGCATTGGATTCACTGCGTCGACGCACCGGGCCATCCCAATAGGCGAGCAATCGATCGCGATCTTCCTGGTTATCCTTCAGTACAACTCCCAGCAGATACCCCGGCAGTAACGAGACAGGATCTTTACGCGAAGAAAAATAAACCCCTTGCCGAGTAATCGCCGCCGCAACAGTGACCGCTTCAGCGGTACTCATCACGGCTGCTGGTCGTTCGATACTCCAGCCTTCTTCGGTCCGCCCTTCGCGCAGGTCGCGAAAAGTTGTGACGAGAATATCGAGCAGCTTCGCTTCGATTTCTTCATGAGTTCCCGATTCGGTCAACATCGCCCTGGCACGGCTTCGAACCAGTTCCACTTCCTGAGCCGCATCGGCAATCGGATGGACGGTCTCAAAATTGAAGCGGCGTTTCAACGCAGCAGACATTTCGGAAACACCCCGGTCCCGCAGGTTCGCCGTCGCAATCACATTAAACCCAGGAGCGGCAAATACACTTCCCGCTTCACCTTCAAGTTCGGGAATCATGAGCCGACGTTCGCTCAAGATGCTAATCAATGCATCCTGAACTTCCGGCAGACAGCGAGTGATCTCTTCGATACGGACCAACTTCCCGGTTTTCATTCCCGTCATGATCGGCGAAGCAACCAAAGCTTCAGGCCGCGGGCCTTTATCGAGCAGCATGGCGTAGTTCCAGCCGTAGCGAAAATGATCTTCACTCGCCCCGGCTGTCCCTTGCACCGTTAGCGCACTCGAGCCACTGATGGCCGTTGTGAGCAATTCCCCGAGCATACTTTTGGCTGTCCCCGGTTGACCAACCAACAACAACCCCCGTTCTCCCGCTAATGTGACGATACAGCGTTCAACCAGTGCCCGAGGTCCAACAAACTTGGTCTCAATCGCCATCGATTTGGGCAAGCCGTCTGGCAATGATGCAGAGGCAGGAGCGCGAAGTGATTCGCCGTGCGTCCCGCAAATGAAATCGACGACTCGTTCCGGAGAAAGCAACCAACCCGCAGGTTTTGGCGAACTGTCGATGGCATGCAGGAAAGCGATTTGATCGGCATATCGCTCTTCGGCAGGTGGCTGCTGTCGCGTTGCGATGATTGGATCCGGTTCCTTTCTCTGCGTAGCGGTCGAACGTTTCGTTGTCTTCTTCGGCATACGGAAAT
>DOCI01000022.1:39142-43591 GCA_003503535.1 Planctomycetaceae bacterium | reverse complement strand
CGTAATTAAATCAGGGATAAGTCTTGTCAGAGACTGGCTTCTTCATACTCCGGTTTATCACCATCGAGAATACGTTGCCAGACAGCTGGGAACAAATCTTCGTAGGGCCGCAGAACCATCGGCCCCCCAATCGGGAAATCGAGGCCAATGTCCAAGGCAAGATCGGCCAGATGCTCTTTTTTCCAGGCTTCAATCGGTATCCAGGGAGCTTTCATATCGAGCCATTCTCCCGGAAGAAAGATCGACCTCCCGGCTCGGGACCGCTTCGCTTCGAGCACAAGTTCTTTTTTAACGAGTTCACCCGCTGCTTTTTTATAACGGGCAGCCGTCCATTCATTCCACTGTCGCACATTAGCTGTTGTTGGATCAGGCAGTGCGAGGACTTGTGCGTACAGCACGGCTGCATCTTCAGAAAGTTTGAGCTTCTTCTGAATGCCTGCCACCGTTTTGGGAGCCGTCAGCAGAGGGTTTTGAGGCCATTGGCCTTCGGAAAGAGTTCCTCCGAGAATGGCATGCGAAATTTTCTCGTAGCCTGGGCTGTTAAGCACGTTGACAATGGAAACGGAATCCGGATCCCCAGTAACACGCTCAGGCCCAACTTCCATTTCGAGAAGGCCCCGTAACCTGGCGAGTGAATTCGAGTCCTTGAGAAAGGCTGGGCGAAATGCAATGAAAACATGATGTTTCGCGTCAGCGGCGGCATTAATCAATTCGTCGCTATAGCGGTTTAGACCAGACTTCCGATCCTGTTTCGTTTTACCAAGATGTTTATTGATCCACTCTGTTGGAGTCATTGCCTTTTTAACATCGTATGAGTAAATGTGAAGTGGGCGAAGTAAGAGCAGGGTCTTGGGGCTATTGAACAATGTGTGCACCTGCTTCAATAAGGCAGGCATAAACTCTCTGGCACCATGACCAACTGGTGTCTCGTTATGCACCAGCGCGATCAATCGTGCAATCGAGGAAAGTAAATCGATTTTTATCGCCGCTTCGTTCTTGTTCTTTGCAAATAATCCCAGGTAATAATAGTTAGATTTCTCATACTTTTTCGCATCATCTATAATGATTTCACGCGGCTTCAATATTGGATGTTTCGGATCAGCAGCCACATCGAGCGTCGATTCCAGATCGGGCTGCTGATAACGATAAGCCTGACAAATCGAGGCAAGACGTTTTTGCAATGTTGCATCCAACGGCAATCGCTTCGGCATCTCAGCCTGCCACGTTTGTTCGATTGCTTTCAGGCACGGCGTCCGATCCTCAGCAAATGGAGCCGCCAAACCGGGACTGATTACAGCCGCCAGAAGCTTCTGCAGAACTTCAGAATTGATATTCTTCAATGCCTGCCGGGCAGCATTCGCATCGATCACTTTCCAGCCGAGTTTCTTTCTTAATTCTGAGGGCAGAAAATTACTTTCGTGCTTATGAATATTCAGGGCACACATCCAGATCAAACCGATCTCTGCAGGTGTTGCTCCCACACTCTCGGCAACCTGCTCCAGTTCCTCTTTTGAGGGGAGTGGCAACTCCTGATTCGCTTTGACAACTTTGAGAAACTCTTTGCACTGCTGATAGGTATCACGCGTTGGAAGCGAGACACAATCAAAAACTTCGTAGCCCGGTGGATTTCCTGGTTTTTTCGCCGTTGAATATCTCAGGATATGATAGAACTGCTTAACGTAATTGTAACCAGCAATGATAATGAATCGATCTTCACCATTCTGAATGGTCAGCGATTTTCCAGCGATGGATTCATCATCCTCATTGACTGAACTCGATTTTGATTTTTTCTGAAGCTCGGCATCCATCATCGAAAATGTTCCAGGTAACTGAAACAGCTTCAAATCATTCCAGAATTCCAGGAATTCCAGCCAGTTTGTTTCCGCAGGTGATTTTGTCAATATCTGTGAGGGTTGAAGAGTCCAGAAGATCGACCAGCAACGCAGCGGAAACGATTCGAGTAGATTAAACCAGAGATAATTTGTTGGCGTAATTTCCGCCGAGCCGCGATTACCCGCCAGAAATTCCGAAACATCCTTCAAGTGATGATGAAGAGAAGCATTCTCATGTCGATTGTAATAATGAAGACTGTCAAGATCCCAATGAGCAGCAGCCTGATCGATCTGATTGGTTTCAACGAGTGTCGTTTCTATTACCTCCTTTTGAGATTCCTCCACCATCAAATCACGGTGTTCATCAAATAAATAAACCTGCTCCTCGGCTCCTTTGATGATCTGGAGCAGTCCATAAACGAGCCGCTCGGGTGCTTTCGTCAGAAATTTCGCGATTGCATTTCGTAAATGAACCGACTTCTCTGCATCCTTCAGAGTTTTAGCCGACTTCGAATGCTCACGATCTTTCGTCGCGGAAAGCAACAGCAAATCACTCTGTTTTCGCGTGATTTTGCGAAGTGATTTTGAGGAAGCTTCATCCCGCAACTTCAACAGATGCCAATAAAGGATTGGTAATACCGTCGGCTGGCCACTGGCAGAATCGGTTTTATAATCACTGATCTCAGTAATTACCGTTTTCCCTTCAGGGTCCCAGATCGAATAACTTCCCCCACGCACATTGAAGGTTGTGATCGGCAAATAACGATCTGAACCGGGCTGATTCAAGAGGGCAATCGGTACAATTCTTTCCCCATTCGAATAAAACCCTTTTGTACTGAATGTCCTTCCATCAATTCCTTCGCCAATGTATACATTGTCGCTTTGATGAATCGCCTTCCAACCGAGTAAACCATTCTTACTACCCAGAGGAGAATTCTCCCTCCCAACTGGTGCAGCCAGCAACTCCGAGGCTGGAAAATGGACAGTCCCTCTTTCCGTTTCTTCAAACCAGGCGGGAACACTTTCACGCAGTTCCTTTCCCGTTTCCGGGTCGATACTTATCACCTTCTCGTGATGTTTACTCGTCCTGTAATCATAATGATCTTCCACACGCCAGAAGTTTTCCCCATCGTGCAGGTACTCTGAAAATTCCGGTAGACTCTTCTGCCCCGCGCGGCAGAAACTCTTGCCAAAGAAGTATCTTCCCTCTGACATTGAAGTGGCCACTCTTTCCACAGAACGACTCCAGGAATATTCAATCGGAAATTCCTGTCCCGGATCACTCATCCAGATCAAGCGGCAATCTGAATAATTGATGCGAACTTCAACTCCCAGATCCTTCCCGACTGGAAACAGATCCCGAAGAGTCCCCCCCTTGGGAATTTTCAACTCGACTTTTTCAATGGTACCTTCTGGATGAATTCGATAAGCGTAAGTCCCTTCCACAAGAATGATTTCCGGGAATGTGAGATAGAGATTTGTTTCTCCATAACGCTCGCGACGAATTTTCAATTTGTGTTCATCGACCGCAGCATCAAAAGCCGGAATGCCATATTCGTCGAAGATGCCCGCTTGCAATGTCAGATGCAGACTCGCAGGAGGATCAATCGCAAGAAGTCGTTTTTTGAGACCGGGAAACAATTTGAGTGTCTGAGGCCATAGGACATCTTTCAGTTGTTTTTTCGCCTGTTTGAAACTTTCCAGTCCGCTCCCTTCCATGGAGGCAATTATCTGATCGGTAAAATCGTGCCAGAGTTTTTTGATCGCCGGGCGATCGCCTGCTGCCAGTGGAAACGAACGTCGTTTCCAGTCCGAGCGTTGATAGCCTCTCGAACGGCTCGAACCGCGACATTGCAAAGCGTCATGGAGTCCTCTGAATATCGCGGGGAGATATCGTTCATCCTGGATCGCAAGAACAGGATCCTGATTCCGGAATTTGTGATCGGGTTCAGCGATTAACCAGCCATCGAATGTGATGGAAGCCTGATCATCGACTTCAACTTTGACGTCACTTTTCAGGCAGGCTTCTAGCAGGTCGAGATCAATTTCCCTGGAAAGAGGCAGGGGATTGTCTTCGAGGATCAATCGCGGAATCAAATTCTCGAACATTTCCAGAACGCGAAGCGGAACGGGAGTCTGTTCTTTAATGATGCGACTGAACCACTCGACAATCGGTTCACCCAGAGGAGGGGCTCCTTTGTGTTCGTTTTCCCACAGAAATTCCAACGCTCCCCACTCTTCGAGCAGATCGATCCACGGCCACAATTTGCTTTCGCCATAATAGCGGGTTTCCGGTTTGGTGTGTCGGAGTAAGGCGACGGCAAATTCAGGAGAGCGTTTCACCAGATTCTTACACTGCTTACTGCACGATTTCCAAAACTGGTGTGCCGTCCGTCCCATCGCAGGCGCATGAATCGTCTCCAGCAGCCAGCTTTCCATTTCCGACTTCTCATCCAGACCAGCATTCTTTGCCAGCTTGTTGAAGTCTTTGGGCATCGCCGCCCAGGGAGCCATTCCTCCGAGAGTCCGCCTCAAGCATAGATCCCGAAAAATGCGAAAGGCTTCCTCAGGGGGATACTGATCAATCAAATCGCCGGCATAATCGGACAACGCTTTT
>DOCI01000022.1:35808-39048 GCA_003503535.1 Planctomycetaceae bacterium | reverse complement strand
GGCATAATCGGACAACGCTTTTCCAGCCAGACAACCTGCCAGCACAAATTCGAGAACAACATCGCGGCGTCTTGCCCGATCCGATTCCAGGGCATGCACACGCTCGGCTTCCAGTGACTTCGTGAGCGCTCGGCCCGCATAAGTTTGATTCCCCAGGTCTTTATAAGTTCGACCAACTTCTTCCCAATAGGGCGGCAGGAAGTGACGGACAGATCGCCCCAGCTCTTTCGCTAATTCCGTGTAGACATCCCAGGCGTGCCCCGGCTTAGACTTCGCTTTTCTAGCGGCCGCCTTCATCCGTTTCACAAGATTGAGCGCATAGCGGGCATTGTCCGGATCATTCACTAAAGCCCACGCGGCAAAGCCAAGGCTGCGACGCTCCTGGATGGCAATTGGCTTGGAAATCGACGGCGACTCGAACCCGAGAAACTCCATCGCCAGATCTTCGGCTTCTCCCAATCGATCGGAAGTGAGTCGAACAACCGCGCGATCTCCCAGCGCCGGATGTCGATAATCACGGGCGACGATTTCTTCGGTCGCATCGGAGTCGACTTTTGATTTGATCGGCAGCAATCCGCCAGCTTCCAGTTGAATCGATGTCACACTCATTATTCTTCCTCCGATTCTTTCTCCACCGTTCGCTTGGCGTATATCTGAGTCGCCATCAACACTCCCTCACTGAATGTCACCGCTCCGACACTCGAAATTTTCTGAGGCTTTTGTTCGGAGTTCACAAATATCAGATCTTCAGTGTAAGTCTCCCCCTCCGGGTAGTCGGCTCCGATCCAGTATCTGGCTTCGAGGGGCTTGCCGTTCTCCCAGAGTTTCGAGCAGGCATAGCCACCGCGAACGGGAAAGCCGAGTCGTCTGCACAACGAAGTCGCAAAGTTCAATTGTTCAAATTTTCCGTTTTGGAAATCGGAGATGTAATCCTGTTTGAGTTGTTCTTCCCGTGGAGCAAAGATCGGACGAAAGATCTGCTCGACCGACTGCGAGAAATTCATATCAGCTGCGATTTCCCGCAAATCTTCCAGGCCATCGATCAGAATCGGATGCGGAAAAAGAATTTGAGCCGCCTTGATCCATTGCGTTTCACCATCACGATCGACAACGCCCACACCTTTTTTGGAATCGATTTCCCGCAGTAGACCCGTTTGAGTCGCATCAGTTTTTCCGCGACCATCGAGCGGGCAGACGATCATATTCTGCAGCATCTCCGACCAGTCGGGATCAATCCAGACGGAACTCAGTACATCAATTGGAACGGGCAATGAACGAAGCATCCAGCGTTCGATCGCACGTTGACAGCTGATACGATGCTCGGCCAGCCATTCGCACATCGCCGAGAGTTGCTCGGCCAGTTCGCTTGTCTTCAGGTTCTTCGGGACAGCGGAAAGTTTTTTCCCTTTGGCGTTTCTGGCAACAAGCTTACCATTCTTCACACCAAGGGAATATCCATCATCAGCTTCTAACCAGATTATCTCTTCGTCTGAAGAAACCGAACCTCGCGCAGATGTCTTTGCCATGCTGATCGTCTCTGAAATGAGAAAGAGGGGAGAGAGATCAAATCAGGCTAACGGATTTCTCAGTAGTCGACAATTATCCAGACAGATGTTTGCGGGAAAAACATTTCGATTCCTCAATTCACTACTGGATTTGTGATGTCAGGTTTTCGCTTGATGCAGTGTCGTATCTGTGAAACGATTGAGTCCTTCTTAATTGACGTCTTCAATCATTGGTCTAAATGCGATCAAGAAAAATCCGATTTCTAACTGGATCGGAGTTTCATTACTCAGATCGCTCTTCGGAAAAAACATTTCCTGTGGGGTGTTCTGGCAGCGTTTGTTTCCAGTCACGAATTTGTTCGAGTAGCTGATTGGTTACCAGCGGACTTGTTTCACTGAGATCGTTCTTTTCGTAGGGATCATTTATGATGTCATACAATTCCAGATGACTGAAGTCCTGGTTGACCAACAATTTCCAATTCTGATCCACTACCGCCCAGGTCACCCAATGATGTGGTTGATTGGCTCGTGGTGGCCATCTCGCCTCCATTTTCCAAAAAAGTGGTTTTTTCCGGAACTCCGAACCTTGTCCTATTAATGCAGAAATTTGATTGACTCCATCAGGGTGATAATTTTCAGGCAAAGTGACCCCTGCGATGCTGCAGAATGTGGGCAGCAAATCGACCGCTGAAATGAGTGAAGATTGATCAATTTTTCCAGCAGGAATTTTTCCCGGCCAGCGGGCAATGAACGGGACATTGTTCCCGCCTTCAAACAAAGCCGCTTTGTAGCCTTTACGTCCAGCTGTGATCCCCTTCGAGGCTGCAATCCCCCAGCCCGCCCCAGTCGCTGTGTCATACTGAAGAGTCAATTCTGTCGAACCAGACGCTCTGGCAGGACCGTTATCGGAACTGAAAATAACGAGAGTATTTTCTGCGATATTGAGTCGATCAAGAGTCGACAATACTTCTCCAATCCGGTCATCGGCATGAGAGAGAACAGACGCATAAATCCGATCCTCTTCCTGTTCCAATTCGCGAAAACGCCACTCATACTTAGGGACCGTATGAAATGGAGTATGAGGTTCATGCAACCACAAGTTGATGAAAAAAGGTTTCTCAGCGGCGACTGAATTTTCGATGAAGGCATTGGCGTGCATTGCGTCTTCATGGACAGGCATCTGCTCTCCTGCACAATTGAATGCGCCGTATTCATCGTATCCATATTCACTGGGTAAAGGAGAATCGGGAATCATGTTGTTAGACAGATGCCATTTCCCATAGTGAGCTGTTTGATAGCCTGCCGGTTGAAGTAACCGAGGGAGTAGGGTTACATCAGGACTGAGCCAGTCGGGCATGTTGCGTTTTGCATTACTGGGAACCCAGGCAAAATGTCCATCGATATTATATCGAGCGGGGAAATGTCCCGTCATCACGGCAGTTCGACTGGGGGAACAGACTCCACTGGCAACAGTGAAGCGATAAAAATCGGTCCCTTCACGTGCCAGTCGATCAATGCTCGGCGTTTTGACATAGGGGTGACCATGACAACTCAAATCGCCCCAGCCCCAGTCATCCGCAAAAATGAAAATAATATTCGGTTTGTCCGCAGCTCGCGAAACATTCAGAAATACGAAGAGCAATAGGGGTGCGAGTCTGAAATATTTCATCGTAGACCTGTCTGTTTTCTTCGTTCCAAATGATAACTAACAGCTAGAGCATATTCAAAAATCACC
>DOCI01000022.1:33791-35699 GCA_003503535.1 Planctomycetaceae bacterium | reverse complement strand
TTTAGGACATTTGATGTCCATGCGACTGCAGATACCATTTGAAAATGGTCTAGCAGAGGCACTCTTGCAGTGAAACCTTCACCACTCTGAGTTGGTTCAGTTTTTTATCAAACAGTGTACGACTTACATTTTATCTTGAAATTCCAGAGATATTACTCGGACTTTTTTCCCGACTTAATGGCTTTCAGTTCCTGAAATTCGGGGCGAGATTTGTAGTAGTCGTCCAGAGGATAGCAACCAGAAACTAATCCATTACGAGGGCCGGTGGTGCAGTCGCTGAAGGTACGACAGATTTTTTTGGTCGCTCGATAATCTTCCCCCTGAAGAATTTGAGCAGGCATTTGCCACTGGCTGAGGACAAGCCTGCCAATTCCCACAAAATCGACATCGCCGCGACGCACCACCGCCTGGGCGATGTGAGGCAAATACTCCTGGAAGTAAGAGTATGCAGATCCAACCATTGGTAAATTGGGGACCGCATTTTTCAAACGGGCAACTGCCTCGACCTGGCGTACACAACCCACAAGCGGATCTTCTGGAGGCTGGTATCCATCCGAAGGCGGGAAGTAAGCGGGACGTTGAATATGGGGATTATAATACGGTGATCCCGCAGTCAGATTGACCATGACGATGCCCAGTTCATCACGCATCATTTCGAGTAACTGAATCGGTTCGGTTAAATCCATTGTTAAAGGATCGGAACGATCGCAGCCGAAGCCGGGATAACTTCCATTTTGATAGGGTGTCGGTTGACCGATTCCCGGCCGTCCGGTTTTCTCATCATACGATTCCGGCTGGAATGGTAGAAAATCGAACAAGGAAAGTCGCACTCCGAGCATCAAATTTGGACAGGCGGCTTTGACGGCCTGGCAAATCTCTTTGAGAAATCTCGCGCGGTTTTCAAAGCTGCCGCCGTATTTCCCTTCACGAGAAAAGGCGGATAAAAACTCATGTCCCAGATAGCCATGACAATGCTTAATATCGACAAAACGATATCCAATTTTCTCTGCAGCCTTGGCAGCATCGACATATTGTTGAATCAGCTCTTGGATGTCTTCATCAGTGAGGTAAGTCATCCCCTGCTGATCCGATAATTTCACGCGTTCATCGAGCAGAGGATGATGATAGGCCACGCGGGATTCCAAACGAACTTTTTCATTCGGTCGACTGAAGCGGCCAGAGTGTGTTAACTGCAAACCGACCAGAAAATCGTCCAGAGCCTCCTTGCCGAAGGTATCGGTATGCGCTTTGTTGAGTGTCTGCAACAAGTCACTGAGAGATTGTTCGTTATCCGAATGATAATAAAGTTGATTTGGATTCGCGCGACCTTCCGGACAGACCGCGACGGCTTCTCCGCCCCAGATTAATTTGCAGCCCGACTCGCCAAAATGCTGCCAGCGTCGCAGTGTTTCTTCACTGGCCTTGCCATCGCGAGTTGCATCCCAGCCTTCCATTGGATGGACAGCCCAACGATTCCCGACCTGGAAATCTCCTACGGTCATTGGTTGTGCCAGTGGAGAATTTTCTGCGGCAGAGAGAGCTTCATCATCGATTTCGATTGAAAGATCAAGACTTTGCAAATACTCGCGAAACTGCTCGGTTGTTTTCAGAGATGCGATGCGTCGATAGGCCATGCGATTGAGACTTCATTAAAGATTTAAGGGGGAGTCTGGCTATCGTAGAGGGAATATTTCTTATGTGCAAAGCAAAAGGCACTCTCCGCCCTGAGAGTGCCCGACATACAATTCGCTCTGGATCAATTCCGTTTACCAGCCGTAGTAGTAACTCCGGTAACCTGTGTAGTAACCTGGTGCCCGATAGTAGCCACCCCAGTAATTTGGATATGTGTATCCATAATATCCTGCGGTGTAATAGCCAGGCGTGTAGATCGCGGCAGGTGCGTAATAG
>DOCI01000022.1:26442-33642 GCA_003503535.1 Planctomycetaceae bacterium | reverse complement strand
TAAGCCGCTGGAGCATAGTAAGCAGGTGCGTAGTACGAACGGTAAGCCCCGTAATTGTAGCCGCCGTAGTAGTTACTGGTGTATCCGCCGTAATAGCCGTAGCGGCAATGACGCGCCTCTGCGGTTTCTGGATTTGGCAGGAGCGTGAATCCTGCGACAAGCATCGCCAAAACTAAAAGTCGTTTCATGTTTGGTTTCCTCCCGAAGGTGCTACTTTTGTCCCGGTACGCTCCCCCCAAGAAGCGTATCTTATCATATTTAAGTCTACAAACTCTCAGGCATTTTGCATGCCTTCTTCGGAAAAATTAATACCATCGTTAAAATTGAACGTCAAATTTCATTGACCAAATCCCAGAAATTGATCCTGACATTTGTACTCGATTTGAAGAATTATCAGGATTTCATACAGGAAAAGCATATTTTTTGTCTCGCGGGCAAGTTGTGAATAGAATGGTGTGAAAACTGCTTAAGGAATTCTTTCAGCAGTGCTCTGTCATTTCGACAGTAATAAATTTCTCGGAATTTGGTTCCTGCCCGTAGTAAAAGATTGATCAGCGAGCAGTTTTGCAACGTATTGAATGTTGAGCGACCGCACGCAATAGAAATACATGGAGAAGAAAATGTACGGTTATTTTGGTTTGTTGATATTTACAGCTCCTGCCATCCTGCTGATGATGTGGGCTCAATATCGTGTGAAGTCTTCTTTCGCGAATGGCCTGCGTGTGCCAACGCGACTCTCCGGAGCGGCAGCCGCGCGACATATCCTCGATATCAATGGGCTTCAATCCATCGATGTTGTGGAAACGCCGGGGCAATTATCCGACCATTACGATCCCCGGGAGAAAGTCATCCGCTTGAGTCACGATGTCTATCGCGGATACTCAGCTTCTTCCGTTGGGATTGCTGCCCATGAAGTTGGACATGCGATTCAGGATGCAGAAAATTACGGGCCATTGGTCATCCGTAATGCAGCCGTCCCGGCGGCTCAATACGGGGGAACCGCTTTTTCGATTCTGTTGATTCTGGGAATTCTGCTGCACAGCATCCATTTGATTCTATTGGGAATTGTGCTGTTTGGGGGCGTGGTCTTCTTTCAGTTGATCAACTTGCCTGTCGAGTTTGATGCCAGCAATCGCGCGAAACGAATTCTGGCGGATACCGGTATGGTCGATACCGATGGAGCAGCCGCGGTGAACAGTGTTCTGAACTCAGCCGCCTGGACTTATGTCGCAGCGACATTGCAATCGGTACTGACATTGGTTTACTACCTGATGATTTTTGCGGGTGGCCGCCGGGATTAATTGATGGTTATCAAATCCGTCCCTGGCAATGGATATGCTTCACGTGCCCCTGAAGAAGCATTAAAGTTCTTTCATGAACGAACCCATCATTTACCTTGACGCCAATGCGACGACACCGCCAGATCCAGCAGTCTGGGAAACCGTGCGGTCTGTCGCTGCGGATTGTTATGCCAATCCCGGAAGTACGCATCAATTGGGACGAATAGCTCGGAAGAGTCTGGAAGAATCTCGCGCGATCACCGCTCGTGTACTCGGGGCACAACCGAAGGAAGTGATTTTTACAAGTGGCGGAACGGAGTCGACGAATCTGGCTTTGATGGGGCTGGCCGCGACTGTCTCATCGGAACGACGAACCATTGCGATCACAGGTGGAGAACATCCCGCGACAGCTGAGTGTGCTGATTGTCTTGTGAAACAGGGTTGGAAGAAAATCCTGATCCCACTTGATGCTAATGGGCTGATTAACACCGAGCAACTTGATCAATTGCCCTGGGAAGAAATCGGATTGGCTGCGATCATCTATGCCAATAATGAAACGGGGGTCATACAAAATGTCTCGCAGGTTCGTCGTCTCTGCGAGCAACATCAGATTCCCTGGCATCTCGATGTCGTTCAAGCAGTAGGACGCATTCCCGTTTCGTTTCACGAACTCGGTGCCACTGCTGCCAGTTTTGGTGTTCATAAAGCTCATGGCCCACGGGGTATTGGTGGTCTGCTGTTAAAAGATAATGTCCCGTTTGTCCCAATTTCCGTTGGAGGTTTCCAGGAAGCGAGCAGGCGTCCTGGGACCGAAGCTGTGGCTCTGGCTGCTGGCATGGCGACGATGTTGAGCGAATGGGAACAGCACTGTGATTCTACTTACAAATATCTGGCAGAATTACGGGATCGATTTGAAAGTCAGCTCGAACAGCAGATCAGTCCTCTTGTCATCAATGGCCGAAATGCACAGAGGCTCCCCAACACCTCTAACATGGCCTTTCCTGGACTTGAAGCCGAAGCCATTATGATCGGGCTCGATCTGGCGGGCATCTGTTGTTCGCTTGGCAGTGCCTGTGCAAGCGGTTCTGCAGAACCCTCACCCGTGCTGCTGGCCATGGGTGTCGATCCGCAGCTGGCTCGCTCGGCATTGCGATTCAGCCTGCACAAACATCTTCAAAAAGCTGACATCGATGAAGCGGTTCTAAGAATTGTCGGGGTGGTTTCCCGGTTACGAGATCTATAATTCGGTCTATGGTATAGTGGTCTGTCACAGCTTAATTTGGGGGTCGTGTGCCACTGGCCACTTAACACTGGCCTCAACAACCTCATGCACATCTACTACAGTGATCATCATGTATTGCCGCTTTCGTCGGGGCATCGATTCCCGGCTGAGAAGTATCGATTGCTTCGAGAGAAGCTTATATACGATGCGATTGTGGAAGACCATCAGCTTTCTCCATCAACAGCTGCGACTGATGAGCAACTCTTGCGCGTTCATACCGCCGAGTATATCGAATCGATTGTGAAGGGAACGATTGAGCCGAAGGCGATGAGACGGATTGGATTTCCCTGGTCGCCGGAATTAGTGATTCGTTCCCGTCATTCGACAGGAGCAACAATAGCCGCCGCTCAAACGGCTTTGCGAGAGACCCTGGGGATCAATCTGGCTGGCGGAACTCATCATTCGTTTGCAGATTGTGGGGAAGGATATTGTGTCTTCAATGATGTCGCGTGTGCGGCTCGCGAGTTACAGGTCAATCATGGTATCGGTCAGATCCTTGTAATTGATTGTGATGTGCATCAGGGAAACGGCACCGCTGCTATCTTCCAGAACGATCCCACCGTGTTCACATTTTCGATACACGGAGCCAGAAACTTTCCACTTCATAAAGAAAAGAGTGATCTCGACATCGCCCTCGAAGATGGGACCGAAGATGACCAGTATCTAACGGAACTCAATCGAGGTTTGAGTGAATGCTTTGCTCGCTGCAAACCAGAATTCATTTTTTATCTGGCTGGGGCCGATCCGTTTTATCTGGATCGATTCGGAAAAATGAAATTGACCAAAGACGGTTTGTTAAAAAGAGACGAACTCGTATTGAGTCACTGCAGCTATAAGAATCTTCCCATCTCAATTTCGATGGCAGGAGGTTATGCACCGGATTTAAATGACATCGCTGAAATTCAGGCCAATACCGTTCGGGTAGCCTTGCTAAAATGTGGGACCTGAAAAAATTATAGCGATTTCCAAATTAGATCATTTTCAAAAAGTTTCTGCTGTCGGATGAACACCATATGTCCTCATAACCCTGTGTTTGCTATTACTGAACGCTGGAGGTCATTATTGAATCTGCTCCATTCGTTCATTCTGTCACCGATCTCATTTCAACAACTGTGCCTTCCTGACCAGTTGTAAAAACTCCTCTCGATATCCGTGACGATCATCACCCAGGTTTTGCTCGGCGATCTCATTAACCCGTTCGAGAGTCATCGTACCACAGTGTTTCGATTCTCGCAGCAACATGCCGAAGGCTGCCACAGCTGAAGCGAAATGGAAATCAGTGGAGGCTTCCGTTAAGGACAAGTCCTGTTTCTTCACTGTTAGACTGATCGGTTTACTATCGAGGCCTTCGGGATCTTTATAACGCAGCCTGACGGTCAGCAACTCATCAGTATTAGCGGAAGCACTCAACTCCGACTCCTGTTGATACTTTGAAGGTTCAACTTCAGCGACCTCGGATTCGCTTCCAACAGGCACCAGTTCATACAGCGCGGTCACAGTATGTCCCGCTCCTATTTCTCCTGCATCTTTCGTGTCGTCCAGAAAATCCTCTTCTCTGAGCATTCGATTTTCATAGCCGATCAGCCGGTACGATTGCACTTGTGCGGGATTGAAATCGACCTGGATTTTCACATCTTTGGCAATCGTGATCAGTGTGCCAGACATTTGCTCGACAAGTACCTTTTCTGCTTCGTTCATCGAATCGATATAGGAATAGTTGCCGTTTCCTTTGTCAGCAAGCAATTCCATGGTGGAATCTTTCAGATTGCCCATTCCGAAACCGAGCACACTCAGAAACACTCCACTCTTTGCCTTATTCTCGATCAGATTAACCAGATCAGACTGATTCGTTCGCCCCACATTGAAATCGCCATCAGTACACAAAATAACGCGATTGATTCCTCCACTAATAAAGTTGTCACCCGCGATACGATAGGCCAGTTCGATACCCTCACCACCATTGGTCGAACCACCGGCTTCCAAATCATCCAGCTTCGAGAGTATCTCTGTTCTGTGGTCGGCACTGGTTGATGGCAACACCAGACCAGACGCTCCTGCATAAACGACAATCGCAATCCGATCATTTTCTCCCAGTTGTTCCAGTAGCAGCTTCATTGACGATTTGACCAGCGGGAGTTTGTTGAAATCCTCCATTGAGCCCGAGACATCGAGCAAAAACACGAGGTTGGAGAGTGGTCGATCCTCCAGTTCTATTTCCTGTCCCTTCAAGCCGATCTTCGCCAGCAGATGACTTTCTTCCCAGGGGCATTCCGCGACTTCCACATTCACGGAAAACGGTTCGTCGCCAGTAGGTGGTGAGTATTGGTAATCGAAGTAATTGATCAACTCTTCAATCCGCACGGCACCAGCAGGCGGCACTTGATTCCTGTTTAGAAACCGTCGTAAATTCGCATAGGAAGCGGTATCGACATCGACGGAAAATGTCGAAAGAGGGTTTGACTTTGAGAGCAGGAACGGATTCTCAACGATGTGATCGTAAGCTTCGGTGTTGAATTCGGTTCGATTCTCTTCACTGACAGCTGTTTGCGGGGAATTGGAATAAGAGTCAATTGATGACGCAGGAACTGCTCTACCGTATCTTGCTGCTTCTTGTGCTCCACCACAGCCCGAAACGAACAGAATGAATGCGTTTAATAGTATGATGCCTGTAAAGCACGGAAACCTTGAAGCGAAAAGCATGATTGCCTCCGGCACGAGTAGATGAGAAAAGAGAAAGGGAGCCAGTCGTCAGAGCATTTCAAAATGCAGTCTGCCTTCGCAAATACGATTTTTGCCATAAATCGTTGCATTTATTCAGGCAGAAGGCGGTAGACTGATTTAGAGATGCTCTCGATTAAGACCAGTTCGAAAAATGCTTGCGAGTCGAATAGATGCGAATCTGCATCTATCTACGAGAACAGTCGCAAAAGTGCTGGACAAAAGCATAAGAAATTCAGAAAAAGTTTATTGCTACGTCACAAATTTATTTATTGAGCTTTTATTCATTCATCCGAATTCTGTTGTCGGGCTGAAATGAAATGCTTGCCATCAGTTTCGATTTGCAGGTTGGGTTAGCAGAACGTGAATTCCATCCTGCGATTTCCAGCTTGCAAATAAAATTGAGATCTGCGAATAAGCATCACGCAGAAGCTTTGCCTTGAGGCAATGGAATGAGCTTAGGGATCGGCATGCGTCGACCGATGATTTTTCCGTGGTGTTGTCGCAGTTTTTGGAAGTCGACCTGCAGAAAATTCATGAGTTGTGACGGCGGAGCCATCTGCAGATACTCGTCCACATATCGATCCATCAGGCGATCGTATTCTTTCTGGCTCGACGAATGAGCATGATATCGTCCGCCAAATCGACGGATATCTCCATCGAACTTCGGGCTGATGTGATACAATTCGTGCAGAACGGTAATCATCTTCTCGCGAAAGGTGTTGTCCTGAAATCGCGGGAGATAGAACGTGAGCAGATACAGCATTTCATGCCGGCCCAGATATACTCGCTGAACCGACCAGGTTCTGCCCCGTTTTTTGGTCGTTAAAGAGCCGTTCTCAAAACGTAATGGCGTGAGCTTGGCTTGAACGCCATAGATGCCCGGCGTGCGGGCTTGAGCAAATGTGACCGCGACCTGTTCCATCGCAATATGTTGAAAGACTTCCAGACGATGGCAGACATCCTGGCACAGGCGTGTCATTGCATCGGTAAAGTCGAATCCCGATCGACTGGTCATGGCAATTACTCAAATGGCGAAACAGACTTGGCTGCCTGGACAGCATCAAAACGTTGAACGTGAAATCGATCTGGAATATTAGGGGATGAACTGGTTTCAATAAAGCCCTGAAGGCGATACTGTTTCCCATCCTGCAAGCCCTGCAACACATCGTTTGAACCAATCAGTGGTAATCGACCTGCATTAGAATTGGCCCCTGATCCAATCGGCTGAAATTCCAGGACCCAACCATTCGACTGTGGATCGCGTCGAACAGTCCCTTCCAAACCACTCGAAGCTTCGGGAGTTTTCGCATCCTGCAACGGTGGTGCAGCAGCCACTTCAAACAGATTGGGAGTATTCATCGGTTGAGCCTGAGTTTCCTCAGCCGCTGGAAACCCCTGAGGCTGCGGACGGCTCGTCACGATTGGAGCTTCAAATTGACTTTCTGAAGTCATTTCAACAGAGCCTGCATTGTCATTATCAGAACGAAAATCTGCCTGGGCGACCGATTGTTCTCCCTGAGGTGCAAATGTGTTTTGCGGATAATTGCTTTGTTCGAAGTACGGAGAATTGCTACTGGTTGGATCGTTGTATCGGGGGACGGAATTGTCCTGACCGGAAGAACCTGGTGTCGTTGGAGAGGCACCAAATGGAGGCGCATTTCCTGTATTTGAAGGTGAAGAAGGCTGATAGTAAGGATCGTTGGGCATCGAAGAAATCGATGGCGAAAGCTGACCGGTTGGCGTCCCGTAAGGAGCAGGCGAACCGTATGGTGCGGGAGCGCCATAGGGAGCAGGAGCCCCATAAGGTGAAGATTGATAAGGGCCATATGGCGGTTGGTTATAGGCAGGCTGATAACAACCTGAGACCGCAACCATTAGTGGCACGATTAATAAAACGGTTCGTAAAGAAACGAACGG
>DOCI01000022.1:14403-26326 GCA_003503535.1 Planctomycetaceae bacterium | reverse complement strand
ACGGTGATTTCGTTTTCATAATTGGCATCCTTGCCCGCTTTTCGCGAATTAGCCGATCAAATGAAGTAGCCTGGATCATCCTGGTACATTCCGTTGTGATCGTCGGCAATCCCCATTGCCGTATGACTCTTAATGTTCAGTCGGTACTTCCGACAACTTAAGAGTTTAGTGTTCCCCCCGAACGAAACGACCTATCTTAGACAGGCGAATTCGTGCAGGCAATTCATGAGAAATCGCCCCCTGCGATTCCATTAGCCGCAGATTGTGCAACATCTTTCAAAACGTGTCTACCCCATTATTTTGATTGATTTTATCGGATCATTTTGGAGTCGTGAGAATTCATCAAAAGGCATCAATCAGGATATTTCCCTGGTGATCGATCGCATCAGGATACAGTTTCTGAAGCTCGGTTCTCAATTTTTCAGCGGCACCAGAATCTCCTGCCTGTTCAAGATGAGCCGCCAGGAGCAGGCGGGCATATGCCCCAACCTGAACGCCGTCGCCATAAAAGCAATCACTGAAATCATCAATCGCCTGTTGGAGATATTTTTTCTGTTCATCACCGGTTGTCATCTGACCGAGATATAAAATCGCACAACCGGTTCGATTGGCTTTTTGATACTTCTCGACCAGTGCCTCTAAACTTTGCTGAGCCTGTTCCGTTCTCCAGTTTCTGTTGGCCACCTGATACAACGATTCAATTTCCCGAAGTTGTTCAATCGTGTAAACCTCGCGATCCTGTTGCATGCGATTGCGAGCCAGTTGTCGCTGTTCGGCAACAATATTTTCCAATTTGATTTGATTCAGAACGGGAGCAACCGCTTCCTCCAGCGAGTTCAATCGCTGTTCCAGTTCGGCGATTCGGGCTTTTAATTGATCAATCGATTCTGGCTCCTCAGACCAGGCATGAGCAGTAAAGGTAAGCAGCAGGAGGACGGGAATGAGTTTCAACATCTTTCTTTTCCTCACATTTAAAAGTAGGGTATCAGTGATTGACAAATGCCTGTTTGAGCAGTTGATTATCGAATGCTGTTGGTACTTCACCCTCAGACGCAAACAGATATAAGGCTGCGATAATAATACTGTTCAATGTTGCGGTTATCAGAGAGACCAGAATCAAACTGAAAACACCACAGGCAACCAGGACTCCCGCCAGAACGAATTGTTCATTGAACGCAAAGAAAATCCCAAAACCAATCGGGACGAAGCAGGCGATGGTTGCCAGAAAGGAGATAAATCCAATTCCGAAATTTGCAGAGAGCGATTCTCCCCAGGTTTTTTTCAATACAGAAACCGAACGTTTGAAGGCATCAATCGGCCCCGCTTTTTCCACAACCAGAATCGGAACCACAAAGTAAGTAGTGACGGACCAGGCCGCTCCCAGTAAGCCCGCAACAATTTGTCCGACTTTTTCAGAACGGGATTCTATCACTTTGAGGATCACCCCGACCGTTGCACTCAGGAATGCCCAGCCTGCGATTTGTGGTAACCGATTCATCGAGGCACGAAAACCATCGGCAACTGTCGGGTCGCCTCCTTTAAAACGAATAATCGCGCAGGCGACCAGAGCCGAGTTGAAAAACACAATCACGAAGTAATTCACAAAATAGAATGCGAACAGGATGATATAGGCAATCGGATCCTGAGATTCTTCCTGAGAAATCTGCCCATCGTTCAAAACGACATCGACATAACCCGTAGCAAACAGCGGTACGATAAAACTTGCGAGCACAAGCAGACAGCAAAACCCACTGACGATGGGGAAGACCAGCAGCTCTTTATCGAGCATTAACACCCGCCAGCTTTGCTTCGCCAGACTCCAGCCGTTCGAGATTCGTTGAAACATTGCTACCCCTTCAGTATTCCTTGATGTGTTTTTCGGTTGGTCTGTAATGTACACCATTTGCAAGGGGAGCAACGCATGAATTCTTCGACTGGTTCAAAAATTATTCTTTTCTTTTAAACTCGTGCCTCTCCATTTGCTTCCGAATAGGCATTTCCATGCAGAAATTTTCATTGTCTCAATGATAATTGTCAAAAAGCTCGACGCACTGGAGATATTGATGTCGCCTGCACTACGATAGTTCCCAAAGGCAGTTGCGATACCCGATCAATTCTGCAGTTTGATTAAATTGAACACCTCCTCCCCACCGTAATTTGTCTGGAATTGAAGATGGTTACAAAAATCTATCGATCAAATCTTATTGTCGGTCTCCTGTTGAGTTTATGTCTCCTGCCACAAATCGCCCAGGCCGATGCCACCGAGGACTTTCATCAGTTGCTCGATGATCACTGGGAATGGAATCTGAAAACTAATCCGCTTAAGGCGACCTATCTGGGAGACAAACGATACAACGATCGCTGGCCCGATTTGAGTCTCGATGCTCTCGAAAAAAATAACGAGCAGTTAAAAGCCTACCTGAAACAACTTAAAGCGATCGATCCTTCTCAACTCGAAGGGGAAGACGTCATCAGCTATCAACTTTTTGAACGCAAACTGAGCATGGAAATCGAAGGGTTCCCATTCGGCTGGCATTTTGTGCCATTGGATCAGCGGGGTGGGCTGCAGACGGAAAACGAGCAGGTCGAGCAACTTCCGTTTGAAACCGTCAAGGATTATGAAAACTGGCTGGCCCGCATGGAGTCGTTTGATGTGTATGCCGATCAGACAACGGCGCTCATGCAGGCAGGTGTCGATCGAGGCATCGTACATTCCAAAGTCATTATGAATCGGTTGCCTGCTCAAATCCGTCGACAGATTGTCGATGAACCGGAGAAGAGTCTCTTCTGGAAAGCGTTCCAGACATTTCCCAAAGACTTCACTCAGGAAGAACGCGATCAACTTCAGGCACGCGCACGTAAGGCAATCCAAACGGTCATCGTTCCCACCTTCGAGGAATTTGAAAGGTTCTTTCTCGAAACTTATTACCCGGCCTGCTTCGATGAAGTCGGGTTCAAGCAAATCCCAAATGGGCAGGAATTTTACGCATATCGAGCCCGTCTTTATACAACGACGGATTTGACACCTCAGGAAATCCACGACATTGGATTATCTGAAGTCCGTCGAATTCGACAGGAGATGGAAGCGATCATGAAAGAAGTTGAGTTTGAAGGTTCGTTCGGAGAGTTCCTGGAATACCTGCGGACTGATCCCAAATTTTACTATGAAGATCCCAACGAACTGTTTCAGGCTGTCGAAGCGGTTTGTAAACGGATTGATCCGCAATTGGTCAAGTTGTTTAAGACGCTTCCCCGCATGCCCTACGGCGTCCGTCCAATTCCAGAATCGATCGCTCCGGATACAACCGCTGCTTATTATATGGGCCCCGCAGCCGATGGCACGCGAGCCGGCAATTACTACTTCAATACGTACAAGCCCGATCAGCGGCCCATTTACACCATCGAAGCTCTTTCACTCCATGAAGCGGTGCCGGGGCATCATCTACAAATCGCTCTGGCTATGGAACTGGATGACATTCCCGCGTTCCGTCGGCTCGGTGGATATACCGCTTTCATCGAAGGTTGGGGACTTTACAGTGAAAGTCTGGGGAGTGATTTAGGGCTCTATCAGGATCCCTATTCACGCTTCGGTCAGTTGACCTACGAAATGTGGCGGGCCATTCGGCTCGTCGTCGATACCGGCATGCATTCTCTCGACTGGACCCGAGACGATGCGATTCAACTCTTCGTCGAGAACACCGCCAAATCCCGACTCGATATCGAAAACGAAGTCGACCGCTACATTGCCTGGCCCGGTCAGGCCCTCGCTTATAAAATCGGAGAACTGAAAATCCAGGAACTCCGCAAACGAGCAGAAACACAACTGGGAGACAATTTCGATATTCGCGATTTCCACGAAGCGGTTCTGAGTCATGGAGCCGTCACACTGGATGTACTCGAAGGTCAGATTGAAAATTATATTGCGAGCAAAAAAAAGTAGTTCGCTTGCAAGTATTGGTGAAACACTCTGGTAGATAACATGGATCAAATACAGCAACTCATCGAGATATTGGGAAGGCAAGGTATTCATGACGAACGTGTCTTACTGGCGATACAGAATGTTCCTCGGGAATTGTTTCTGCCGGAGAATCTGAAATCTCATGCCTATGAAAATCGTGCTTTACCGATCGATTGCGATCAGACCATCAGCCAGCCTTACATCGTCGCATTGATGACACAAGCCCTGCAATTACAGCCAACAGATCGCGTGCTTGAAATCGGGACCGGGAGTGGATATCAGACTGCGATTCTTTCCCAATTGTGCCACACGGTTTATACCGTCGAACGCTGGGAGGCGCTTGGCCAGATCGCTCAGGAACGATTCCTTCAACTGCAGTTGAGTAACATTGAAACCGCATTTGGTGATGGCACCCTCGGCTGGCCTGAACATGCCCCCTATGATGCCATCATCGTGACCGCTGCAACACCTTCGATTCCTGCTGCATACTTCCAGCAACTCACTTCTGGAGGAAGACTCGTAATCCCTGTAGGTGGAAGTGATATTCAGGAACTGACTCTGGCAATTCGTGGTGAAGTGGATTGGACATGCTCGACTCTCTGTGGATGTCGTTTCGTGAAATTGATCGGCGAACAAGGCTGGCAAGAAACTTGAAATCCTGCAATGCGGGACAAATCATACGATAATATTGCGTTATTGATCTGCGGGGATTTCCAGCAGATTTGTCATTTCAATGATGGTCTGCATCACGTGCTGAAGTTCTTCTTTTAATTCGTGGCTGCGTCCGGCGTAGTTCATGCGACGGGCGAGATATTCGAATTCTTCAGATTCCATATCAGGGATGGTCAGTTCACTTGCATTCCCCCGGACAATTCTCAGGGCATCGATCAAGCCTCGGAGAAAGCGATAACAATCTCGCAGAATGATTCTCTGCTCATGAGACATTAAACCGAGTGCTTCCAGTTTTCTTAATGCTTCGCGTGTGTTGGTTGTTCTAAGTTCAGGATGTTTTTTGCCGTAGGTAATCTGCAATCCCTGGACGAGATACTCACAATCGACCAGACAGCCTGGGCTCAGTTTGGCATTGATCGTTCCCGGATGCACCAGCTGGCGAACCTGTTTTTCC
The DNA here is from genome assembly GCA_003503535.1 of Planctomycetaceae bacterium. GTDB lineage: Bacteria > Planctomycetota > Planctomycetia > Planctomycetales > Planctomycetaceae > Rubinisphaera. The sequence continues at coordinate 21,242 of DOCI01000022.1, read as the reverse complement.
CGAATTCCGCGCATCGCACTGACATCGAATGGCTCGCCTGTATAAACGAGTTCATCGCGCAAATTCACAACGACCTTCGAAAATGCTGGATCTCCAGCAATGGGCCGCAACTTCACAAGAGCCTGACGTTCATAGGGCCAGGCTGCTCCTTCGCTTCCAAAATATTGAGTGAACGCTTCCAGCGAAACGGCCAGACTGCCTGCTTTTCCATATGGACGCAATCTCAAATCAATTTCAAAAATCCCATCGCTTTTGGCGCGAATGATTGAGCGGAATTCTTCAACGAGCTTCGTAAAGAATTCCGTATTCCGAATGGAATTCTTTCCAGTCGTGTTGCCTTTTTCTTCAAACAGAAACATCAGTTCGATGTCGGATGCAAAACCAAGTTCCCGCCCGCCCCCTTTGCCCAGTGCGGCGACGCAGAATCGACAAGTTGAACCATCACTCAAAGAGGGCTGTCCGTACTGCTTTTTAAGCGATTGATAAATCAGTTTGACCGCTTGACGCACAATGACCTCAGCAATATCGGTCAATTCTTCAGAAAATTTCCCGAACGTATTATTGTATTCGAGAATATGTCGCATATCGCTGCGAACAAGTTCACGATCTTTATACGAATTGAGAACTTCAACCTGTTCTGCTGAGGTTTTCTTTCCCACCAATGCCTGCTTCAATTCCCGTTCCAACTGCTTTTGGTCTTTGGTGATCTTTAAACTTTCAATATCGGTGACCACTGGAAACAGATTCGCATACTGCAGCCGTAAAAAGTCTTCCCAGAGAAAGTCGCTAATTCCCAGTACCTTGACCAGGGCGTCCAACACCGAAGGCTGTTCGAGCGACGAGAGTTGGTCCATCCAGTCGGGTTGGCTGAAAAGATGATCAAGCATTTCCTGAAAATGCAGGAGTGCCGACTCCGGATGCGGAGCTGAAGGGACCAGGTGAGCAAAGTGTTTGATCAACACAATTGTCGCACGCAACTGTTGCAGTTTCGCTTCGTCGGTGATTTTGTTTCCCTGCAGGTCACGGACATAAAGTCGATCCTGTACGCGTTCTTCTGTCGAGTCGACGATCACTCGCGAAATCTGTACCCCGCACAACGCGACGCTGGTCATCAGTTCGTACAGAAAACCAGGGACATCGTCACCTGAGATATCAATCACCGTGCTGTGTGGGTCGACTTCGTTATCAATCTCCAGCTCCACGGGTAATATTAAATCATCCTGTCGAGGTTGATTGGATAACGCCTGCCCGACACGTTTCGCCAATATCCCCTGGACGTCTCGGATTTTTCCACGATGCAGGAGATGGCTGATCTTACGACACTCCACCATGTACTTGAGCCAGATGTCATCGGGAGGATTTTCGACGGAGGTGCGGACATCGAGTGCAGTAATGAAACGACTGCGGCCTTTGCGTTTAGTGCGTGAATCAGATCCTGTCGAATATCGAGTTGGAAATAATCCTGTGAAGACATGCCCGCGTTGAATATCAAACCCATGTGCGAAGAGCATTCCACAGGTGACCGAGAATTGGCCGACGAGATCGATCCCAGCCACAATCACATGCCACTCAAATTCCGATAAGCGCGTGGCTGAAACCTGAATGTATTCGTTACGTGGGAGATCATCGAGGATTTTTGCATGTTGTTTGATTTCATCTTCCGTAAACGTCGAGACATAATCTGGCTGTGCTTCTGAAACCAGTTCGAGCAAAGGCCGAGCTTCCTGTTCGTCGATTTCGACTTCTGCATATGGACGTTTCAGATATTTATCGAAGATGCGACGAATGGCTGTCGCATGTCGCTCGAAGTATGACACAAATGTTGCCGGATCGGGAAAATCGAGTTTTCGAGCCAGATAAGCCAGTTCACGATCCTGTTGCGGAATGTGATGAATCTGCTTGTAATGTGTTAACTGCAGCACATGCTCAATTGTGCGTAAGAAGAGATAGCCATCCGAAAGATGCCGGAACTCATCCACTTTGATCATCTGCTGCTCGACCAGTCGGACAAGACCATCGAGCGTATTAATGCTGCGGACCTGCGGATTTTCACGGCCAGCAATCAACTGCAGATACTGCACGGTGAATTCGATATCGCGGATCGACCCTTTCCCGCCTTTGACTTCACCCCAGTGGCGTCCCTGTTTGTTCAAATCCTTTTCGATTCCGGATTTCATACTCAGGACATTATTGCGAATTTCCTCGGAATCATTATTGAAGAGGATTGGCTCGATGCGTTTCAGAATTTGCCGCCCGGCTTCGAGATTTCCCGCGATGGGACGTGCTTTTAATAACGCCTGTTTTTCCCATAGCATCCCGTTTTTCTCAAGATAGCTCAGATAGGCATCTTCAGAACAAACCAGTGCTCCCGAGCGCCCCCAGGGGCGCAGTCGCATGTCGACGCGATAAAGAAATCCGTCAGAAGTAGCCTTGGAGATTGCTTCAATCAGTGACTGTCCCAGTGACCAGTAGTGACTGGCATCTTTGAGTGCGATGAAAATCAGATCGATATCCGAACTGTAATTCAGTTCTTCTCCCCCGAGTTTTCCAAAGGCCAGGACAACGAAATCCTCAGACGGAATCTGATCTTTTTCAGATGCGACATCCAGACATAATTGAACCAGCGCATCAGCCAACAAGGAAAGTTGCAGCGTCACACTTTTGAAATCCATCAAACCAAACGAGTCGCACGCGCCAATTCGCAACAGTTCCCAATGCTGAAAATGACGAAGCTTCGATAGTTTTTGATCATAACTTTCTGCTGATTGAACGTAGTTGACCGCTTCCTCATAGAACTCGCTGCGACTTTTAAATTCGGCCAGTCGCTTATGGTTTGTCAAATCTTCCAGGTAGCCCGGGTTCCTCAGTAGGATTTCCGTCAAAAACTGACTGCCGACAAACAATCGGACTAGAATTTCGACAGCACGGGGGTTGGCCGCCAGGAATCCAAACAATTCGGTGCGATCGCCGTATCGCTGCAAATAGCGTTCAAAATTCAACAGAGACTGATCGGAATTGGCAGACTCCGAAAGCGAATACAGAAAATTCCTGAAGCAGGGTTGAAAGATTTTGCGTTGCTCATCGTTTTCACAAATATGTGACAGACGCAGAATAGCAATTGGAATGTCATCAAAGCCGAGCGATTTCAAGACTTCTTCTCGCTTCGACATCTCCTCTGTCACGGGTAACAGCAGCCGTTCCTGCCCGTTTTCCAATCCATCCATGACGCTACTAATCCTGACCTGTCTTTTTGATGTCTTCAACAATCCTGCGGATTGACATTATTACAGTCTGATGTAGGAATTGCACTTCAGCAGAACCCTCTGTGGCGATAGATCCAACTTGAATCAATCTTCCGGAGTTTTGCAAACCTTGGAAAATCTCTCTAAGTCATTGCTGAGTAATGACTTTCGCACTTAACGGTAAACTCGACCTGAGTTTCCTGTATGACCAAACATCGCTAACTGAACCTTTTGACGTTCTAACTGACTGGAATTCGTCCAACCAGAGCCTGATTTTCCTCCGAATGGTCAACCAGATGCTAGGTTTGAGTACCGGAAACCTGATGAGCCTGGAAACAGCTCTGAAGAGATGAAACGGCTCAGGTGGGATTTTTCCGGTACGGATTAAAGCGATTGTAACACGAATGAGAGGTCACCCCCGAGAGTCGGGCAATGTCGAGACGCAACAGGATTCCAATTCGACACAACTCAGAATCATGTTCTAGGTTTTGTAGAGTGGAAACGACCAGGGAAGGGATCGCGGCAATTCGCCGCCTTTTGGGTGATTCTGTATTGCGTGCACAATCACTCGACCAAATTGCAGGAGAGCTTCACAAACGAACTCTCAGGAACAACAACCAACAGGATTGTTCCGGAAAAGTTGACAAGTCGTTGAAAGAACAGATTACTATGGGATTTCTCAAACGAATCATCAGGACAAATCATCGAGACGGAGGCATCGAAACGCAGCGCAGCAGTTTCGATCACCTGTCCGAAGAGCAATTGGAGCATCATCTGAGTATCTCCCGTTATGGGAGTTTCAAACTCACCGATGCAATCCGCCCTTCGTATAATCTCGATGTCGTTCCCAGTGCCGGTTATCGTCGTGATAGTTATCAGGACAAAGATACTGGTGTTGAGATTCCCGTAATTCTGGCGGCTCAATCGTCTGAACGACTCATCGATTTGTTTATTGACCTGCTCGATCCTCTGGGAGATGAAGTCGACCTGATTCTCGAAACCAGTCACGAGCAAGCCGCTGGTGTTCATCGCGATTTGTATCGTGAGTCGATTGACCTGCCGGTCCTCAAAAGCACCCTCTTCGATCATGAAGATATGCTGCTCAACGATGGCTGTACTGGAATTGCGGTTGTGAATCCAAAGATTCCTCTAGAGGTTCAATTTGACGAGCACAAACTGATTCTGCTTTACGGACAGGATCTCTTCCCGTTTGAAGCCATTTTACGACGACACGGCCTCGACTGCCGTAAAGAACTCAAGTTCATTACCGAAGCCGAGCACGTCCATTCTTCAACTTCAGAATACACCGAAGAGTTCGAACAATTGTGTTATCGACTTGGCATCGAAAGCTAATGGATCGTTTCTATTGAAGCTTACGATGGTGTGCCACTGGCTTCGCCAGGGCAAGTCGAGACTAAACTGAAGTTACATGGCACTGGCAGAGCCAGTGTCACCCTAAATTTGAGTTTGTCAAAAGCACTAATGTAATTCGCACAGGCAGGAATGTTTGTGCTCAGTCATCAACAATGGCAGGTTGGGTGAACGAAGCGTAGCCCAACAAAAAGTATGACCTAAATGTCTGGCACTGTCTGACATTTATTTCCAGGCTTGTAACGACAACGCAACCTGTTCCGGAGGAACAGAGTCGGAGCACGTCTTACGTTTTCCACTCCCGATGCGCATAGAGGCATTGCATCATGTTTGCACGCTATAAACAAAGACGGCGTATGCTGGCCAGCAACGATTCCACAAATCCGGAATCTGTTGAGGGTGAAAGCATCTCTACCGCTGTTGACTCTCCTGTTCCCGAGACGAAGCCAACCTATGCGCTGACTCAAAAGGAGTGGAAAGTTAACACGCCTGCTGTCGTTAAGCCTGCGGCTTTGAGTGAGAAAAAACCGACTTCCGAACGTTCTCACTCAGGCAAAAAAGCTATGCTTTCAGTTACAAGACATTTTCTCGCCGTCCTGATTCTCTGTGGAATTGGATACGCTTATCAGAAACAGCAGATGACCTCTCTCGGTTCATCTTCACCAGTCAGTGAACCGTTTGATCCGTTCTCGGAATGGAGTAGTTTTGGCGAGGCCCCAGGTTTCAACACTTCAAATTCAGAGGCCCCTGGCTTTTCAGAAAATAAGTTGTCCGAGCCGATTCCAATTCCCAGTGATTTTAAAAATAAGCTCCCGACAGATCTTGTCAGCCTGGGTGAATCCATGACCGGTACTCCCAAAGCGACACCAAAGGAGACAGCACCCGTTCCAGCCACCCAGACAAATTCTCGATCGCGACGGACAAATACGTCCTTGTGGGATGACCCTTCCTCCAAAGTGACTGAGTCGACTGAAAAGCCTGCAAAGTTCGAGAACAGCGACAAATTCAGCAATTCCATTGAATCGACAACCACTGAAAAAGTAACCGAGCAAAAACGTTCTCCTTTCGGAGTGCCTGTGCCTTCCGATCTGGAAGAACTTGTCGAAACAACCAGTAGGAAATTTGATCAAGTAGAAAATCAAAAGGAATCTCTCACAAAACAAGTGCAGGAGACTCATCAAGCTAGTGTGAGTCCAGAAAGCTGGCGACAGTTCACAATCGGTAACGGCTCTCAGCGAACTGTCTGTGTACTGGATGATTCGATCAGCAATAATCCAGGCGTGTTGTCGGCTCTGTTTGCGAGCCTGCGAAGCGAATGGCTTGATGGGGCCAGTTCTCATCAAAGACTCGATGTCCTGATTGCCAATCCGAAATCACCACTTTCGGAAGCAGATCTGTCTCGACGAATCTCAGATTTGTCTCCATCGCGGCTCGTTCGCGTTTCTCGTGGAATGCTCGATCGTGGAAAGCTGACGTTCTCCTCCGATCAGGAATCGATCGATGCCTTAATGTCGGTTCCCGGTTCCTACCGTGTGACTTCGGAACTGGAGATCAGTGGAGTGGAGCCGGCTCATAACTATTCCAGTGTGGACGTCCAACTTCCCAATACCCTTGAAAACCAGGAAGCCGCCACCGCTCGCCTCATTTATATTGCATTGTTAGCGGGATGGAACAATGCGACTTACTCCCCCAAGTTGAGTTCTCTCGCACCAACTGCTGACGAACCATTCAATCCGTTTTCAGAGATCAAACAGGAGATCATCAAGAATCAGGAAATCGTGGAATCGATTCCTGCCCCGCCCGAGGAGACGATTGTTGAGAATCCATTTAATCGAGAAATGGATCACTCGGATTACAAAACGACTGACGATTTGATCGCTGGACTGTTTTCTGCGATACAGAATGATCCCACGTTGCCTGGCAATGATCGACAGGCCAACGCAGAACAGAAGCTCACGGAAACAGCAGAGAAATTTCGTGAGCGAGTCAGTACTTCGCCAGTTGAGATTTTGCCTTCACCGCCAATTTATCAGACGAAAGTGGAGAAGCGAATCGACTCGGTAACGAAATCATTCTTCCGCCTACCTCCACCACCGCAGCAATGAGGCTTGATTGCCAGCATTATCCAATGAAAAGAGACTCCGAACTGAAATCAGTACGGAGTCTCTTTTGTTGATCAGCTCATCTTTGATGATGATTATGACACGAACCTTTTTTAATGTTTAA
>DOCI01000022.1:7948-14278 GCA_003503535.1 Planctomycetaceae bacterium | reverse complement strand
CTTCTGCGGTCGGTGGATCGCAACTGATATCACATTGATTGTTGTCGCACTCATCTATTTTATCAACAAAGACTGAACCACGGGCATATGACTTGTAGCCATAACCCTGGGATTTCTTTGCAGAAAATCCAGAGTAATAGTAACTCTGATTCAGCGTACCAATCGCGTCGCCAACATCATTCAATTCGCTGACAATTGCGTGCTGAACTTCACTCAATCCAACAATCAATCCGATGACGAGTATCGTCGCAATCAGCACTAACTCAGCCGAGACGATAAAGCCGGCTTCGTCGTTCATCAATTCTGTAAACATGATTTGTCCCTTTCTGCGGGATGATATTTTCTTAACTTTTCACTTTCTCGTAACATATTTTGCCAGGCAAATTCATCGCGATAGTCGCAATGACTATTCTCAACAGGCTTCCCTGACGACCGCATCTGCGATTCACTGTTGATCATGGAGCTATTCCATGATGAGGGAGGACTGCTTTCAAGAGTGCAAACACAAAACCAGAAATTTTGCAAAGGAAGTCCGCAGTCAGGATGCCGTCGTAGCGGCCGCACAGACCATTCCGGTCTGTTGCGAATCGGCAACAGTTTTGTGGCAAAGGAGCAACATCAGGAGGCGTTCGCTTGTTCCCGAGAGGGACATTGGGAACGAGTGCAGGAACACATACAAGCACGAAGCGCAAGCGAGTGTGTGCATAATGATCGACGAAGATCTGGGGACTCCGCTGCGCTACGAGCCAGCCACGCGGTGTTGCACTTGATCAAGTTGTCCTACTGCTGTTGCAGCAGGCGGGCGGCTTCAACTGCGAAATAAGTCAGAATTCCGGAAGCCCCGGCTCGTTTGAAGGCCACCAGACTTTCGAGCATTGTCTTTTCCCGATCCAGCCAGCCGCGTTCGATCGCTCCCATCATCATCGCATACTCGCCGCTCACCTGATAAGCAAACGTGGGAACCTGGAACTGATCGTGAATGCGTCGGATGATATCTAGATAGGGCATCCCCGGCTTGACCATCACGAAGTCTGCTCCTTCCTCAAGATCAAAGGCGACTTCGCGCATCGCTTCATCGCTATTGGCCGGGTCCATCTGGTAGGTCCGCTTATCTCCCGATCCCAAACTTCCAGCAGAGCCGACCGCATCGCGAAAGGGGCCGTAAAATGCGGAAGCATATTTCGCGGCGTAGGACATGATCAACACATTCTCAAAGCCAGCTGCATCCAGTGCTTGTCGAATTGCACCGATGCGGCCATCCATCATGTCCGATGGAGCAATGAGATCACAACCGGCCTCGGCTTGAGTCACGGCTTGTCGGCATAATACGTTCACCGATTCATCGTTGACGACATATCCATCCCGAACCAGTCCATCCTGTCCATGCGTAGTGTAAGGATCGAGAGCGACATCGGCGATGATGCCGAGATTCAGTTTGAGATTCTTCAGCACACGAATCGCGCTGCACATCAAGTTGTCGGGATTATAAGCTTCCTCACCATCGGATGACTTTTTATCGGGAGGCGTTGCGGGAAAAAGTGCGACCGCAGGGATTCCCAACTCGACCGCTTCTTTGACTGCAGGTGCGAGTTCATCGAGCGAGTAGCGAAACACGCCGGGCATCGAATCGATTGGTTCTCGTTTATTAGTTCCCGGGCAAACGAAAATCGGCCAGATCAAATCGTTCACGCTCAACTTCTGTTCACAGACCATTCGCCGTGACCAGTCCTGCTGACGCGGACGACGTAATCGAGTTTGTGGATAGCTGCTCATCAGTTTTACTCATTTCCAATCGATAATACATGAAACGGAGATCTGAATGTTCACAACTGATCAGCATAATTGAAATCAGTATTGAGATATTGCGTATTTTCCGTTAGCATAGCCTATCGTCATTTGATGAAAAATGAAGAGTTAGCAGTGTAACATTGAAGAGGTTTATTATGTCGTCGTCTCGTGCAGAAGCCGTTGCAGAAGTTCTCTGGGAACTGAAACGTGCAGATAAATTAGGAACATTTACAGAGATCGCACAGCGGGCCGGCTTCAGTCCTGGAGCGAATGGTCGAACCATTCAAACCTGCCTGAAGCACGTGCGTCGCGATTGGCCACACTTACAGTGGTTCCGCGCCATTAACGATGAATTGCAAGTTGAAAAAGGAAGTGAACAACAGGAACTCCTTGCCGATTCCGGGTACGAACTCGAAGATACGGACAAGGACAAAGAAGTTGTCGTCTTGACCAACCCAGACGAAACCTTACTCAAATGGTCGATGGCCGAATCCAACTGATTCGCCTGCCATTAGCGGAGTCACAAAACGCCATGCCGGATTTCATTCGGTGTGGCGTTTTTATTGATCACTACTGCAGTTTGCAGATTACGATAGCGGCTTTTTGATGGTTTAATAATTATTGAATTGGGTGGCACGTCCCAGAACGAAGTGATGGGCGTGGTGATAGCAGTGGACCACGCCTTTCGCGTTGCTCAGTGACATGCCATACATGACGCAATTTTGCCTATCGAGTTTCAACGGTATTTCGCAAATATTGAATCACTCCTGTTTTCAAATCAATGTGATACAGATTTCGATCCGAAAATAATTTCTCCAATTCCTCAACTGGGTACTTGTCGGGCATCCAGTGGGCACGGAGGACGGAATCGTCGAGTGTGGGTGAATTCAAAATAAAATCGATATGCAGATTTTCAGGATCGGTTTTCATGAAGACGACTGCCGGTTCTTTGATGTTCTGTTTCAGAATCTGATTCAATTCCTGATGTTGTCTGCGGGCGAACTTCACTTCGCTGAAGCCAGTTGCTGCGGTCGATTGCCAGAACGGCTCAATGGTGGTGCAGGCAATCATCAAACCGATTCCTGCTAATCCTGCCCACCAGATTCCCAGCCAGTGATGATTGAGAATTCTTCCGTTATAAGCCACCAACTGCAGAGTTCTGGCAAACATCAATGCGACCAGCGGAGCCGACTCGAACACGTAATGCCAGTGCATGATCCCATCGTACCAATACGGAATATGCACAATGTGCAAGCTCAAAGCCGCTGCGCCAATCAGCCACCACAGGCTTTCGTCGCGATGGCCAATACTGCAAAAAAACAAAACGGCTGCCAGAGCGGGCAGAATGCCAATCGTCATCTGACCGGTCATGAGTAACCGCGATATCACATTGGTCCATGCCAGTGAGGGTGTTAAATTCTCCGCCCAATTGTCGTAGTGTTCGATGATCGGGAGTTCATTTCCCAAAGCCGCCTGCTCGGTAATCCAGCGATCTCCACGATCTCCATTGTAAAAACCGTAGACATGCCTGGGTGTATGGAGTTGTGTGTATTCCTGATAAGGCGTCACGAATGTGCTTCCTGTTGTCGCCAGGTTGTAAGGGAGTAAGAGCACCAGAGCAATGAGTATCGGGCCGCCCATCGCAGCGACATGGCTCGACAGTTGCTTCAAAGATTTGAACTCTCGCCACTGCCGAACCAGGAAATGAATTGCGTAAGGCAGGGCAATCCCGAAAGCCGTCATTGGACGGCACCACATGGCAAATCCTAATCCGATGCCAGCCAGGATTGCATAGCGATGCTGATGACTCATCGCATAACGATGGTAGGACCAGATAAAGACTCCCAACCCCAACAGACAGGGATGATGCGATAACAACAGGTTGCTGAAAACGACAATTCCCGGAAAAACCGCACACAGCAATCCTGTTAACAGACCGACTCCATTTCCACCGAGATCGCGGGCAATGCCAAACATCAGCATACAAACGATCGCCTGAGCAATTGCGTATCCTGTATAGACAATACCCAAGGCGACAAATGGCGTCATCCAGAGGCCAGTACCGGGGAAATACCGGCTGACAAAATGTCCCGGGCTGTCGTTAAGAATGTGCATCTGGTCGAATAATTCTGGAGCCGGTTCGAATCGAGGATTTGATAAGCGTCCCTGCAGATAAGTTTCCGCTTGAAACAGATAGCTGTATTCGTCGTGAAATGCTGGCGGCAAATCTCCGAATTGCAACCCCATCCAAAGCGATACGAGAAGTCCGGCTAAGCCGACACAGGACATCATAATCCTGCCCGACCAGCGATCCCTCGGCTCCTTATCTCTTAAACGATATCGCCCCCGCTGCAACCAGGATTCAACATTGACTGTAACTGAGCCTTGGGGATCGATCAGATGCACTCTGAATAACCAGAAGAATGGCAGGGCCAGCAGCCAGAAGAGATAGAGGGAGGTATCGGCATTGAAGTTGGCCATCCAGCTGACAAGAGGCCGTGCGTCATTGAATGCTTCGGAATAATGACGCCATTCAACGGGCAACACGAAAAGCAGAAGACAAGCGATGACAAATAACAAGGTCCCGTAAAACCGCCGAATCGATCGTCTGCTACTGGTGTGCTCACCATTTGAGTTCGTGGCCTCAGAGACAACATCCATTGGTTATTCACAGTATATTTCGGGAGCGAATTGAGAATTCATTCTTTATAAAGAGATTGCGGAGTGGAAGAAAGGTTGCGGGGATTGAATTAGGAGGTCTCAGGTATTCATGTGGAATCGGTATCAATCATCACTTTGAGATCCAGGCTTCCTGACCCGTTTTCCGGAAACCGAATAGAGCAGCAGCGTAAAAAGAACTTCACTGAGGAAGGAAATCAACCGGAGTAAGACTGCAGCGACCACAGCGAACGAGGCATCGATTTGTGGTGAGAGTTGCAAAACGCCGATCAGAATTGCCTCACGAACACCCAGACCACCGGGAGCAAACAGCACCAGAAATCCTAGCGAGGTGGCACCTGCGACTGCACATGTCCACAAAAGTGGACTGTTTGCCATATCGGGCGAAATCCCCAGACTCATCAAGACAAGTCCCAGACTGCAACCGTTCAAAAACCAGCCCCCGGCAAGGACAAGCATCCACTTACCTACGGTTCGATAGGCGAGATGCAATTCTGCGGTGGATGCGGAATCGATTTTCCGAGAGAGCTTTTTTGTGGCTAAGGCCAACAGTCGTGTAAAGATGGGAATGGTGGCAATTGCAAATGCGAGGATCAAACCGGCAGCCGTCCAGCGTTGCCAGGATGGTGCATCCAGAACGGGCGTCAGCATGGGAAGGGCGGTTGCGATTCCCTGAGTGTCTGCCTGTCCGATTAATAAGGGAAGCAAGACGACGGTGACAATGACCCCCGTTGCCATAGTGATGAGAGTTTCCACAGTCGCCATTAAGCCTGCCATACTTAATGGCACTTCATGTTCGCGAACCAGAGCCGCCCGAATGACGAGCGAGAGAGCTTTACCGGGAATGTACTTACCGACGTGCCCGCAGAAATGGGCACGGACCAGGGAATAAAATCCTAATTTTGAACCCGCAGAGCGGAGCAGTTCCCCCCAGACCCAGGCCGCTGGAATCCAGGAAAAGAAATAGACGATCATCGCTGCTGCAAGCCAGCCGGGGGACCAGTGCACATTTCGCAGGTCGAGCGTTTTCCACTGATCGACTCCGTAGCGAATCACAAAATAGAGAACCGCAACGAACAGTCCCCATTTTGCAATGAATAAACCGAGGGATTTCAGACTGCGTTTAGCGGGAATCGGAATCGCATCAGAAGAAGTAATTGTCATCGTCCTTCAGGTCGTCTTCGGTAATGATTTCCAGCCCGCGATCCTTAAGGATTTTCGTGGCTTGATCAATATCATCAACGGAAATCGCAATCGCTCCACGACCACCCCGACGAAACAGTAAGGGATAGGTGTAGCGGATATTTAGTTCGGCTTGCATTAATGCCAGACAGACGCGGACGAGCGGTTGAGGATCGTCCGGCAGGCAGACGCCGACAACATCGTTTTCGAACCAGTTGAAATTCGAGAGTGAAAAAATCTCGCGAGCACGATCGGCATCATCGACCATCAAGCGGACGGTGGAGAAGTCAGCCGAGTCGACAACACTCATCGCGATGACTCGCAGTTCATTTCGCTCAATCAAACGAAATAATTCGTGCAGTCGCCCAACCTGATTTTCCATGAAGACACAAAACTGACGCAAACAGGGCCAGCCTTTACCGCGAGCCGTCATCGGCGCGACCGGAACATCTTCTCCATAATTCATGTTGGACTCGCTTTATTTGCAGTGGAAACGCAAAGCTGCTGGTCAGGCATTGACTGACGGAATGAGACTCGAAGTTTGATCAAGCCAAAGTGTAGGTTGCAACATAAGTAACTTCAGAGTGAAAAACTGCCGCAGTATCGAGAATGTAAGATTTTGCTCACTTCTGGTCAACAAGGAGTTTTTTAACTGATTTCCAGTTCCTGCTCTTCGATATG
>DOCI01000022.1:2149-7852 GCA_003503535.1 Planctomycetaceae bacterium | reverse complement strand
ATTCAGCCCCATCCTGCAAGCGGGAGAGGGAGAATCCGGATCGCCCCAGGAACCAGAAACCGACTGCAGTCACGAGAACGTACTGAATCAGATGATAGTAAATCGAAGCGGCAAAAGCCGTGGAGGCTGGCACACCAAAGATTTTTAAAGTTTCGACAAAAGCGACCTGAATCGCACCGAAAAAACCGGGGGAAGAAGGGATCGTCACCGCGAAAACGAGGACACCGAGCAGAATCAATGTTGCAGAGAACGGCACGTGGATCCCAAAACTCCAGAGCGAAACGGCAATCATTCCACAGTTGAAACTCCACTGCAGAGCAGAGTTGGCCATTAACAGCATCAGAAGCTTTCCATCCCGTAACACACTGGCACCTGCAGCGGCTGCACGAATCAGCTCTTCAAGATGACCTTTCCAGGTGCTTTTTACGGGAAGTCGATGTATCAACCAGCAGGCCAGGGAAACAGCTGGCTGAATAAATATCACCGCTAAAGCCAAAACCACAACCATCGCCAGTGCGATCAGTCCGACATAGAAAAATCCTGTGGATATCGCAGTTGGTAAATCCTTTACGGCCAGCATGCCAACACCAACCAGTAGTAAAACGGCAATAATATCCAGTACACGTTCTATGGCGACACTGGAGAGCACGGCTCCAGCAGCGATTTTTTCCTGTCGGGAGAGCAGGAAGACCCGAAAGAACTCACCCAGATGGGCAGGCAGGATATTATTCCCCATAAATCCGACCATCAATGGCCCAACGACATGACTGGACGCAAGAGATTTCACTGGCTTTAACAGCCAGGCCCAGCGAATAGATTTGAGCGCGAAAAACAGGCTCAAAAACAAAATATAGACAGGCACACTCTCGTATCTGGCTTTCGAGAACTGCTGGCCGACTTCTGTCCAGTTGACATCCCGAACTGCCCACCACAGACAAAGAGCTGTGACGAAAATGCCAATTATCAGTTGAAACCATTTATTTTTATGAATGAGAAACTCCCCCTTAAATTTAATGATGAATATTCCTGGGAGTTTAGCATGGAAAGGCTCAATGAATCCAGATGATGTCCGAATCCCAGAGAAATCCCTAAGTCCTTAAATAAAAAGGTGTTATTAAACATTTCGCCTGCAGGCTGGGTTCATTCGGCATCGTTTCGTCGTCAAATTCTGAGAATTCTTTCCTCACTTATTTCGAGCAGGTTTGACATAGAAAGTTCAACAAGTATACTGAATAGCCTGAGACTGAGTCTCAATACCAACATCTCCGCGTGCCACTCCTGAGGTTTCAATGAACGACTTACCTAATCGAAGCGTGTTTAACATTCGGAAAGCTTTTACTCTTATCGAATTGCTCGTAGTCATCGCGATCATCGCTATTCTGGTGGCATTACTACTTCCAGCTGTCCAGCAGGCGCGTGAGGCTGCTCGACGTAGTTCATGCAAAAACAATCTCAAGCAAATCGGCCTGGCACTGCACAATTACCTGGATACATACACCGTTTTTCCACCAGCGTTCTGCATGGATCAGGCAGGGACACCGGGTGGGCAATGGTCGATTCACGCTCGAATCATGCCATTCGTTGAGCAGGCCGCGCTTTACGACATTGCGGATTTTGAGAATTCTTATACAGAAGGAGCACCGCCCGCCAATGTGCGGGTCGCAATTTATGTTTGTCCCTCGGATATTGGCGATAAACCCCGGGGAACGGAACATTATCCGACATCTTATGGTTACAATGCAGGCCCCTGGTTTGTCTGGAATAACAGTAGTTTCAGCAAAGGTAATGGAGCATTTGCCCCCAACAGCAGCTGGGCAGATCGAGATTTTACCGACGGTTTGACAAATACGATTTCCTTCGCAGAAGTCAAAGCCTTTTCACCATACGTGCGATCCTCTGCAAGTGGTAGTTCACCAATCTCGTCGACCAACGAACCAATGCCCTCGATCCCGAATTTGACCGCATGGGATGGAGAAGACCTCAAAACTGGTGGTGGATTTGGTGCAGACGGAAGCAGTGGACATACCGAATGGGTTGATGGGCGGGTCCATCAAACCGGTTTCACCTCTACTTTTACACCAAATACAGAAGTGCAAGTTTCAGGGGGCGGAACGACTGCTCCCGATGGCGATTTCACAAACTGCCGAGAAGCGAAAGCCTGCACCGATCCCACTTATGCTGTTATCACTTCACGTTCCTACCATAAAGGAACGGTCAATGCCCAATTGATGGATGGCTCCGTCCGCGGCATCAGTGAAAACATCGACTTGGGCACGTGGCATAACCTGAGCGTTCGTAATGATGGTAAAGTCATTGGCGAATTTTAATGAATGGATACAAGACTAAACGGTAAATATGTCCCTATTAATTCTGAGCACCAATCGAGCCCCATTCTTAATTGAATGGCGGCTTTTTATTTTGATAACGCTCAAATTGCACTCAGCGCATAAAAAAACGACCACGTGTCAGAGACACGGGCCGTTCGTGCGCACGTCCGGTAATTCCTGTACGACGCGGGTTGCAATGCCGCGCTTGTCGGGTCGCACGCGATTGAGGATTCGTTCGCAACACGAATGCACTCAATCCGACACCGACAAAACAAAGAGAGACCAGCCGCCCGGCAGCCAAGTGGCTTATCGGCAACATCGTTTGCGATGTGTTGCCGTTTGGCATCATTGCTGATAACGCAATTGAAGCTTGAAAACAGAATTTGAGCAACTCGCTTTCCCTCGAAAGGGAGAAGATCATGCGTTTCGATTCGAAGTGGTCGCTATAATCGTCTCAATCGTTTGAGACGATGTCGTTTTCGGTGTGTTATTGCCGGAGAACATCCAGTAAGCAACGCCAAATGTGATCGCAATCGTCAGCACGACCAGAGCAATAATAATCAAAACCCAGGGAAGTTCATTTTTGACAGCCTTGGCTTCAGCCAGTTGACGCTTGGCCGTATGTGCGACATTGCGACCGGCAACCGAACCTTTTGCAGGCAGGGGACGGCGGCGTTTGGGGCCTCCCTCTGAAGCTGGTCGACGTTGTGGTCGAGCAGAAGTATTCGCCTGACTGAGAGTGGAGTCCTCCAGCGAGCGTTCTTTCGGTCGAATATTGTTTCGCCGGCGAACTTCATCACTCACGCTTGGCTTTTTCTCTGCCGGTTGATCTGCGTTCATCATGCCCCGAGCATGTTCTGTCCCATACAACATGCTGATCAGATGGATATTTTTCTGTTTCCAGTCATCACTACCGTTTTGACCGAGCCAGCGAGTGAGATCATCGGCCAATTCGCGAGCCGTTTGATAGCGATCTTCCCGTTTCTTGGCCATCATTTTTTCGACGATTGCCAGCAGGCTGTCTGGAATGTCCGGACGATCGACCTTAATCGAAGGGGGCTGACGGGTCTGATGAGCGAGCAAGCGTTGCACGAGGGTTCCGTCCGTGAAGGGAGGATGACCGGTCAATGCAAAATAGAACGTGCATCCCAGACTATAAATGTCTCCCCGCTGATCGACATTGTGGCTGTCGACGGCTTGCTCAGGAGCCAGATAATCAGCTGTCCCCAGCACTTTTTCATCATGCTTAATCGTTAGCGATTCTTCCCCGTCTTCTTTGAAAAATCGAGCCAGCCCGAGATCGAGTAACTTAACTGTTCCATTTTGACTGACCAGCAGGTTGCCGGGCTTGATGTCTCGATGCACAAGGCCAGCATTGTGAGCATGGAATAGCCCTTCGGCAGCCTGACGAATGATGTCAGCGATTTCGACGAATGGCATTGGTCCTTTGCTGTTGACCAGCTTTTCGATGCTCTGGCCTTCGACATACTCCATGACCAGAAAGTGGATTTCAGCTCCCCCTTCGTTTTGCTGATCCACATCGTAAGCACGGACAATGTTCGGATGATCCAGAGTGGCGACCGCTCGGGCTTCCCGCTGAAATCGCCCCAGATAAGAAGTATCTTTCACGCGGTTCGCAGGAAGCACTTTAATGGCGCACTTTCGCTGCATGGCGATATGTTCAGCCATGTAGACGGCACTCATTTCGCCGCGGCCGAGAAGATTCATCAGCTTATAACGTCCGAGGACAAAACCTTTGTGCCGTCCCTGCAACAGTTTCTCGGCCTGCCATTCGGTAATAAGTCCCCGTTTGAGGAACTCGCTGGAAATGTCATCCGCATCATCCAGTTTTCGGCCATGACGTTTCAGCTCAGCCAGTGTATTGTCCAACAGTTTCTGTTCGACTAATCCACTGGCGCGAACACCAGCCATGTATGAGTCAGCGGTCAACTTCAGCGCCATACTTTTTCCATCCCCGAGTACGAAACGACTCGCTGTGAATCCTTCCAGTTATTTGTATCCTGTATCACGAGGCTGGTCCCTGGCCTCATCGTCCCAAAAATAATGTCATTGGTGTAAACAGTGTTCAGTCGCTCTGGACTTCTCGTTCAATCAATATGTCACATACTCTGTGGCACATATTGCGCCAAGAGATTGAAAATAATCTCGTGACCTGCAGACAAGCAGTCTTAACCCTGTATATCAGGAGTTTATTTAAATATCCCCCAAGCGAAGACGAAGAATGAGGTTCTGTTATTGCATCAAAAATCAAAAATCGTGAGGCAGAAAAGCAACACATGATTTTCAGCGGCTGGCAATTAAACTTTCATTGTCAATCATGACTGAGTCGACAGCGGGATGCGATCTTTTTTTTTCAAAAACTCTCCAATTTCAAACTTCTGACAAGAACCTAACCTACGCTAAGTTTGAGAATCGGCACAATTGATACAACCTGCATCCATTGATTATCGTAATTCTCAGGCACAGAAGCAACTCGGAGCAATACATTGACATTGCTGCCACAATAGCTGCAAATACAAATTGAATCTCTCGATACAATACTTGCGACCGGTTCGGTCCTATGAGGAACGCTGGAGTGAATTTTATGCAGAAGATCGCCATTGAAACAGATACCGTCACCATCCACTATCGAGCCAGCACGCGTGATGGGGGAGTCATTGAAGACACATCAGGGCGAAAACCGCTGGTCATGAATCTGGCTGATGAACACTTTCTCCCCTTATTCCGCAAACAAATTATTGGAATGCAGCCGGGCCAGGAGAAAACAATCAAGCTCGACCCTCAGGAAAGTTTTGGGTTGCGAGACCACTTACGCCAGATGACAGTTCCTCGAGGTTGCCTTCCGTCCGGCATTCAAAAAGGCGATCAATTATCGACAACGATTCAAGGGTATGCAGTGAATGCCTGGGTTGTTCAACTGGGTGAGGAAGAAGCCACACTCGATACCAATCATCCACTCGCCGGAGAACCACTTGAGTTGAGTGTGCAAATGATTTCAATTGAAGCCTGAAACGCGGAGTAAAGCTTGAATTGAACCTGCAGATCAATTTCTAAAGGTGTTTTTAGACGAAGTTTGTTAATTTCTGCAAGCATTGAGAACGTGGTCTGGACGAAATGGATTTTCCTTGTCATCTTAAACGTAACGTAGCTGAGTGAAACAATAAGATGTCCCTGTTTTACCAGACATACTTCCTAACATATTGAATTTCATTGTCCTCAGTTGCGCTCAGGCAATGGTGGAAATGATGGTCGATAAAATAAATATCGCTTCGGATTCCAATCTGTACTTTGAGGAATTTGAAACCGCGCTACCTCTGGTCAATAAACAGCAGCCACGCCGAAAGTTCATGATGTG
>DOCI01000022.1:0-2020 GCA_003503535.1 Planctomycetaceae bacterium | reverse complement strand
GTTCATGATGTTCGGCTTGCTGACTCTCGTCGGAATTTCCGGCTACTTTCTGATCGCAAATGACCAGAAAAAACGTACGGACGGTGGTACAGTGGAAATGATTACGGAACTGTGGACCGGTGTGGAAACCATTGAAATCAAGAAGAAATCGTTTACGGATCGAATCCCACGACATCATGTTCATAGAAATCAACTTTCGGCTGATCGAGCTGGCATGACGCTTGAAGAGTGGTTGAATTCGAGCCAGACGGTTAAACGCAAGCTTTAAGGATTTGCGTTTAAACTGCAGATCGACGTACTCACTGGAGCCTCTCGATTTCAGGTTGTTATAATCCTGAAGTCGATTTTCTTTTCCTCCAATTCTGGAAAGAAGCTCCATGCTTAAGCTTAATCAGTATTCCTTTGTTCTAATCCTTGTCTGTTTCTCTTTCGTATTATCACTGCTTTCGGAGTTGGCATCTGCTGAGCCTGCATCCCCCAACATCATTGTGGTTTTAGCCGACGACATGGGATTTTCTGATCTGGGTTGCTACGGCAGCGAAATTGAAACTCCCAATATCGATGCCCTGGCGGCTAACGGATTGAAGTTTACACAGTTCTACAATACCGCACGCTGTTGGCCGACCCGTGCGGCTTTGATGACCGGGCTCTATCCGCATCAGGCTAACATGGCAATGAACTTTGGGCCGAATGCTCCCGCTGGATACACGGGAGTGGTTCCACAATCCGCTCGGATGATTCCCGAACTCCTCAAGACAGTTGGATATCGCACCTACCATGTTGGCAAGTGGCACCTCAACAGCCGTGGACCGTTGCATAATGAAACCTGGCCACTCGCACGAGGGTACGATCATTCCTATTTCATGCTTCGGCAGGACAATTTTCACAATCCGAAATTATTGTTCGATGACAAACAACGCATTGAACGACCGGGTGATCAGGATCCCGATTATTACGTCACGACTGCATTTACCGACCAGGCCGTTCGACGTCTCAAAGAACATCAGCAAAACGATTCTGAGAAACCTTTCTTTTTGTATCTGGCACATACTGCTCCTCACTTTCCCCTGCATGCCAAAGCGGAAGATGTTGCAAAATATCTTGGTAAATATCGGATGGGTTGGGATGAGCTTCGCAGCAGGCGACACCAGAAGCAGCTCGACTCTGGATTGCTCAATTGCAAATTGTCCGAACGCGACCCTGCAGCGGTTGCCTGGGAGACTCTTTCGGAAGAAGAGCAAATCGAATGGGACTCCCGCATGGCGACTTATGCAGCCATGATCGATCGATTAGATGTTGGCGTTGGTCGAATTGTAAAACAGCTCAAAGAAATGAACGCTTTTGAAAATACCCTGATCTTCGTTCTGTCAGATAATGGTTCCAGCGCAGAGTACATCGTTCGGGGTGATGGTCACCAACCTGGCGCTGCTCCCGGTTCGCGGGAATCGTATCGCTGCCTCGAAGTCGGCTGGTCGAATGCGGCCAATACTCCCTTCCGCGAACATAAAATGTGGACCTATGAAGGAGGCATCGCCACGCCGCTGATTGTCCATTGGCCTAATGGTGTCAAATCTCCTGGCACTCAAAATGCAAGCATTGGTCATGTGATTGACCTGCTGCCCACAATTTGCGATGTTGCCGGGGCCGAGTACCCTCAAGAATATGCTGGCCAATCAACTCAATCTCTGCCCGGAGTCAGCCTGTCAGCCTCGTTCGAGAATCAGGAAATCCCAGATCGTGAATTTTTATTCTGGGAGCATCAAGGACACAAAGCGATCCGCAAAGGAGACTGGAAACTGGTCGCCAGACGACAGGAACCGTGGTCACTCTACAATCTCAAAGAAGACCGGAGTGAATTGCATGATGTCGCAGAAACGCATCGAAAAATTGTCTCTGAACTTGCAACCCAGTGGCAAAAAACGGCTCAGGAAACCAATGTCGTCGAATGGAATACGTTTCCGCAATCTCAGAACAGACACACACCTGATTATCGGGAAAAGTAAGAACACCTGATACTACT
>DOCI01000076.1:38103-38667 GCA_003503535.1 Planctomycetaceae bacterium | reverse complement strand
GCAGGTAATTTTTGAATATGTTCTAGTCAAACTTAGTTGCAATCAGCAACTAATGGGCCTGCCAATTCTTCCAGGTAGAACAATCGTCCTTTTTGTTTCGGCATGTACGTTGAAGGAATCCATGTGGACGGTTTGTGGTGCAATGTCATCCACATGCTCAAACCCTGCCATTGCATGCCACGATTGAATACACCGTCTGCTCCGCCAATGCCTTTATCGGCTTTAGCAAACAACGCAGGACCGATTGTATTGGCTCGTGCAGGAACAAGTGTTGTTCGACTTTTAAAACTTGTGATCGCATTCTGTTCGATTGTCAAAGGGTGCAACTTCGCGGCGATGCGATGCGATTGTGCCAGCCATTCGGCTTCTGTTTCGTACTCGCCGGCAAACTGGGGTTCCCAGAAGGCAATGTGACAAACGCGTCCAATGCCATAAACAACCACGAGATCTGCACCTTTGGAACGCAATTCTCCAATCCGATCTTCATAAGTTGGGAGAACATCTTTGGTGGCAAAGTTTCGTTGAGATTCCGGAACGGTTAATTTTTCGAGCGGTCCGTAAAAG
>DOCI01000076.1:36274-37951 GCA_003503535.1 Planctomycetaceae bacterium | reverse complement strand
CAGCGGTCCGTAAAAGGCCTTTTCCATGGCATATTGAAAAGCACCTGGATTACTTGACGGAAGAGTGTCTCCGTTGGCATCACTCCACTCATCCATGTTGAATCCGTGTACGTGCTGACAATCGACATTCCATTCCTGGAGAAAGTAAACTGCCCAGCGATACATTCCCATGGGACCAACTGGCAAAATGAAAGCAATATCTCGACCTTCATCTTTCGCATGCATGATTGTCATGGCGATTTCGTGTCCCATGAAAGTTTCAAAATCTCCCAGTGACTTGCAGGGCAAAGCGAAAAATTCGTCATGCCACCACTCTTCACGATTATCAAGAGTCGCCGGGTCACTGTGGACGCAAGCATCGATTGCGCTCAAATCCCAGCCAGCAGGAAAAAAGTTTTCCAGTAACGAGCCTTGAATTGTATCCGTCAGGTCCATGTTCTCAGTTCCCTTATTGATTGCGGGCAGTGCAAATGTTTTAAGTTGTCGAGCGATGTGGTAGTTCTCAGACGATTATCTTAAATGATCCTCAGTAGCATTCCAACACAGCGAGAATTTTCATATGGAAAATGTCAGACCCATCAGGAATATCAAATGATTTAATCTGAACAATTTTGATCATCTGAAATTACTTTCCGGCGGATTTCACCATCCCGCGATTCGATGAATCGAACTTTATTGTGGTCCTCTTAACTCGCATTACAAAAAACGCTACATTAGCAAACTCAAGAGCATCAATTATTCAGGTCCTGTCGCATGTACAGAAACAACCTGTACAGTCGGCTTGCTTCAGTCAGAATACTGCCAAAAAATAGTGCGTTGCTCAACTCTTATTCTTAGAATTATCTCAGGCCTGTCATGATGGATGCACCTCAGCAGTTTCAAGAACCCGGTTTTTTAGGCTGGAGAAGAATGTTTCCCTGGTTGCACCTGATGCGTGTACCGGGAATTGCAGCGCGGGTTCCAATTCTGCTGGTCGGATTTGTTGCCAGTTATTTACTGATCACCATTGATGTCTTCACTTTGCATATCACTGGAGGGGAACATCTTCCCTCATTTCGTGAACTCTATCACCAATGGGATCAGGTCTTTTTTGAAGCCGTCTCACCGAATGTGACTTTTTTCTTCTGGTTACAGATTCTTGCCGGTTTTTCTTACTCGGCTTACTTCTGGAATTTAACGCTGACTCTGCTTGTGCATATGATTTCAGGACTCATCATCTGCCGGATGGCTGGGGCATTGTTCACCACGGGTGAGAGTACCTGTCTTGAAAATTCGGTGCTCCTGAGCTTTAAAAAATTTCCCTCCGTTGGGCTCAGTTTTCTTTTCCCATGCCTGCTGATCTTCTTCCTGGGAGGACTCGGCTATTGCTGTGTAGCCACGGAAAACATTATTTCGATTGGTCCCTGGATCGGCGGAATTTTATATGGTCCGGCTATGCTTTTGTTTTTCATGATGATTGTCTTCACGCTTGGAGTGATGCTCGGCTGGCCCTTAATTATCGCTTCTTTAATGATCGAAGATGGTGATGGGTTTGATGCCTGGAGCAGAAGTTTCGATTACATTCGCTCTCGGCTGATTTCCATTTTCTTCTTTTTTACCATCTGTATGATATTCGGAATTCTGATTCAGACGGTCATCGGAGAACTCTCCATGATCACTTGGAGCTGGCTCGATCGG
>DOCI01000076.1:33766-36113 GCA_003503535.1 Planctomycetaceae bacterium | reverse complement strand
GGCTCGATCGGCTCGTCTCTCAAATTTCAGGAGCGAGTTTGGCTGACGTCACCAATCGCGATCATGCCACGTTCTCCGAGGGAGCTGGAGGGTTTCAGAATCTCTGGAAAACTCTCTGGGTTTGTGCCGTTGACGGTTTCTTACGCAGTTATTACTGGGTCAGTGTTGTCGGGGTTTATATCCTGGCCCGATACAGTGTAGACCGAATTCCAACAACGGAGTTTCTCATCGACGAGAAAAAACGCCCGACAACTTGAAGTCATCGGGCGTTTGGGGACATCTTAATTGAAACCGTCGTTTACGAATCAGTCTTATCTGCGGAATCGTCTCCACCGGAACCGACAGCTGCCAGTTCTTCGGTATCAGCTTCTTCCTGCATGTAGGATTCGAAGTCGAGTTGCTTGGTTTCGCCAACTTCCTTAATGGCGACCTTAACCCGATTCTTACCTTCGAAGGCGTTCCTTAACAACTCTTCGGCCAGCGGATCTTCGACATACATTTCGACGGAACGTCGTAATGGCCGGGCACCGTATTCGAGGTTGTCTCCTTCGCGGCCTTTTTCAATGAGGAAGTCGCGAGCTTCGTCGGAAAGTTCGAGAGTCAAACCTCGTTCTTTGAGACGTTCGCGGACTTTCTTCAGTTCGATATCGACAATCAGACGCAGATTCTCTTTGGTCAACTTACGGAAGATGACCACTTCATCAAGACGTCCGAGGAATTCAGGTTTGAAGACTTTCTGCAGAACCTGCTGAACTTCTTTCTTCATCGTATCGTAAGACGTTTCTTCATCCTTATTGTTGAAGAAGCCGAACGGTGTTGCATTGGAAATGACCTGAGCACCGGCGTTTGTGGTCATGATGAGGATCACATTTTTGAAGTCGACCTTGCGACCGAAACTGTCGGTCAAATGGCCTTCTTCCATGATCTGCAGCAACATGTTGTAAACGTCGGGATGTGCTTTTTCGATTTCATCAAGTAACACTACAGCATAAGGACGACGGCGAATTTGCTCGGTCAACTGACCACCTTCTTCGTAGCCGACGTAGCCGGGAGGGGCACCGATCAGACGACTGATGTTGTGCTTCTCCTGATATTCACTCATGTCGATTTGAATCAGTGCATCCTGATCGCCAAACATGAACTCGGCCAGAGTTTTGGCGAGCAATGTTTTACCGACACCAGTTGGACCAGCAAACAGGAACACACCCGTTGGTCGCTTCGGATCTTTCAATCCGCTGCGTGAACGACGGACTGCTTTGGAAACCTGTTTAATTGCCTCATCCTGACTGATTACGCGACGATGCAGGTCTTCTTCCATCTGGAGCAGACGGACGGCATCTTCACTGGAAAGTCGCGTCAGCGGAACGCCAGTCATTTTGGCAACGACTGTCGCAGCGATTTCCGCATCAACCAGCCCACCCTGTTCTTTGGACTTTTCTTTCCATTCCTGGGTGATGTTCTCTTTCTTCTTTTTGACTTTATCAGCCTGATCTCTCAAGCTGGCAGCCTTTTCGAAGTCCTGATTAGCAACCGCATCTTCTTTCTGCTGATTGAGTCGCTCAATCTCTTCTTCGATTTCTTTCAAATCGGGCGGACGAACCATTGTCTTCAGACGAACGTAGGCACCGGCTTCATCGATGACATCAATCGCTTTATCAGGAAGACAGCGACCAGTGATGTAGCGTGATGAAAGCTCGACTGCCTTTTGAATCGCATCGTCGGTAATCTGCACTTTGTGATGAGTTTCGTATCGGTCCCGCAAGCCGTACAGAATTTGCACGGTTTGTTCCTGGCTCGGTGGATCGACCATCACACTCTGGAAGCGACGTTCCAGTGCAGAATCTTTTTCGATGTATTTGCGATATTCATCAAGCGTCGTCGCACCGATGCACTGCAACTCGCCACGGCTCAATGCAGGTTTGAGAACATTGGACGCATCAATCGCGCCTTCTGCTCCACCGGCTCCAACCAGGGTGTGTAATTCGTCGATGAACAGAATCGTATTTTTCGCACGACGAACTTCATTCATCACGGCTTTGATACGTTCTTCGAATTGACCGCGATATTTCGTACCGGCAACCATCATCGCCAGATCGAGTACGACAATTCGTTTTTCGGCCAGAATCTCAGGCACACTGCCCTCGACACACATCTGGGCGAAACCTTCGACGATGGCGGTTTTCCCGACACCGGCTTCTCCCAGAAGAACAGGATTGTTTTTCTGGCGTCGGCAGAGAATCTGAATCACACGTTCGATTTCAGATTCGCGACCGATAACAGGATCGAGTTTGTTCTGACGGGCCAGCTCAGTCAAGTCGCGACCGAAACTGTCCAAGGCAGGGGTTTT
>DOCI01000076.1:28132-33634 GCA_003503535.1 Planctomycetaceae bacterium | reverse complement strand
GGCGGCTTTGGCGCCACTGCCGGCGGCTCCGGCTCGTTCGCCAGACTCTGCTCCTTCAAGTCCGTGGCCAAGCAGGTTGAGGACTTCTTCCCGGACATCTTCGAGTTTCATACCCAGGTTCATTAACACCTGAGCGGCGACGCCTTCCTGCTCGCGTAATAATCCGAGCAGCAAGTGCTCTGTGCCTACATAGTTGTGATTCAGATTCCGCGCTTCTTCCATCGCGTATTCAATGACTTTTTTCGCGCGGGGAGTTTGCGGTAATTTGCCCATCGTGACCATGTCGGGGCCAGTCTGAACGATCTTTTCGACTTCCAGGCGAATTTTTCGCAGGTCGACTTCGAGGTTTTTCAGAACGTTTGCGGCAACTCCGGAACCTTCTTTTACCAGTCCCAGCAAAATATGCTCGGTGCCGATGTATTCGTGATTGAAACGCTGGGCCTCCTGGTTGGCCAGCTGCATCACTTTTCTTGCTCGGTCAGTGAAACGTTCATACATAAAAACTTTACTCCTTAAGTGGGTGTGTCTGAGAAATGATTCTTTCTCGCAAACCCGAATTCAGCAACTTAATTTTTGGATTTGGGTTGCCTGTGGGTATTCCGTTATATTGAATTCACTTTAATCAGGTACTCGTGACTCTACAATAGTACGCGACTGAACACCGTGAGCCAAATGGTTGAACTAAAAAGAGGGGCAAGGAAATTAAAATCGTTATAATCCTCCTGACCCAGTATATTGAAATGTCTTGATGGGTTGGGAACAGGTTTTCCCATTGCAGATCCCGCCACCCAGTTATTTTAGTTGTCCACACCCCGCACGACAAGATAAGTGTTCCCGATCCGGCTAAGGATTCTTTCCGGAATCGAGAATTCTTTCCAAATCCCACACAGAAGTTAAGTTCTAATGGAATTGAGCGTTTTACAAATGACGGCGATAGCCGTTATTATTTTATTCTCTGGAGTCGTTCAAAGTGCAATCGGGTTTGGATATGCACTTGTGGCGATGGCGTTGTTGCCCTTTTTTCTGGGAGTCAAGCCGGCCAATCTCATTGTTTCCTATTCTGCATTTGCCCCGATTGCTCTGGCAGCCTGGGCTTATCGTAAAGAGATGGTTCGAGAATCAATCCTGCTGGCAGTGACATCCGCATTGCTTGCATTGCCTCTGGGGATCGCAGTTCTGGTCTATGTAGACGATGATTTGCTCGTTCGCTTTACAGGCCTCATCATTCTGGCGATGGCAATTGATGGACTCGTGAGAAAGGCAACCGTTTCGGCAGAAACAACGACATCGAACCTGTGGACAATTCTTGCAGGAGCAGCCAGCGGATTTCTGGCAGGAGCCGTCACGATTGGCGGACCACCTATCGCAATTTATGCTGCTCGTCAGCCGTGGTCCCCCAGAAAGACGAAAGCCTTTTTGACGACATTTCTGCTCGTTGTTACCACCATCAAGTTATTTGGTTTGATGGCGACTGATCTGGTTGGTCGCGAAATCTTGTTTATATCTGCTTTTGTGATCCCGTTTGGATTTCTCGGTGGACAAATCGGTGTCCGGGTCGGCGAAAAAATCAATCCTCGACTCTTTCGCTATCTGATTCTCAGCATGCTCGCAGTCACATCATCACTGATGATCATCCGCGGAGCCCCGGATGGTGAGAAATCTGCTCCCGAAAAAACGACAATGACACTGCAAAAAACGGGGATTAGGGGCGTAGCGTAGCTGCCAGATTGGCCATATCTCAGGATATAAAGATCGCCTCTTCGAGAACGAAACTCAAGGAGTGTGTCAGAGTAACGTGTACCAAACAGACTCGCTTGCGCTTCGTGCTTGTCTCGTTTATCATTGAGGACTTGGGAGCGAGTAAGTCTCTATCGACTCGCGGTCGCATCGAGGACTTCTTCGCTGTAAAAGCGGACGTCACTCCAAAGGTCCACGACGTATTTTTCAAATTCGTCGGCACTTCGATCTTTGCCACCATCTTGCTTCACGATGGTCTCAGCCGCTTCCTTCAATTCGAGATAGCCTTCTCGCGCTTTTACCAGTGATTTCTTCACAACTTCATTCACAGATTCATCAGCCATGACCAGTTCGTGATCTTTATCGACATTGGTACCCCTGAGTTTGGGAGAAACGCGCTCACGCACCTTTTCTGCAATTTCGGGCGCGACATCTTTGATGTATTCCTTGTGAGCATTTCTCATCACAAGGTTACGTTGAGACAGCGTTAAGGGGGGCAGACTGGCAATTTTTTTGATCATGTACATTCGATAATCATTCGTCAACGACATGCAAATGAGGGTATAAACTGCTGAATCTCCATAATAAGCTGCGGCTGTGCTGTTGGCCAGGTGGCGTCCAAATTCTCGGGAGTAGCGTTCTTCAACACGTTCGATACTACGTTCCTGCAGATCCGAGGTCGCCAGGCTGTTCCATTGCTCATAGGCGTCTGCGGCAATATCGCCGGAACGGGCAAAGGAATAACCTAGCTGCTGATAGTCGGTCGATCGGATAATTTTGTAACTGACAATCCCAATCACCTTACTGGTCCCTTCGAGGACCACCGGACCACCGCTGTATCCGGGATAAATTTCGACGTCGAGACGAAATTCATCCGGCCGAACATCGGCGACCTTGCAGGTGCGAGCATACATCGGGTCGTATTCCCCATTGCGACCGGGATTTCCCATGACCATCACATCGGCACCATTGGTCGCGGTACCCGCCGACCACAACCAGTAATGATCAGCCGGGACAGGTTCAGGAAGTCTTAGAACTGCGACATCCTGCTTTTGATCGTAGAACATCAGTCGCGCATCTTTGAAAGTCACTTCCCGATCTTCGTCAGGAAAAAACGTGTAGGTAAGATCGCCTACATTTTTAGCCGCAACACAATGAGCAGCGGTCACGATGGTTTGGCGATCTCCATATAAAAAGCCTGAACCAAATCCTCCATCTGGCATTTGTACGAGGCACGTGGCCGATTTCAACAGTTCCCGAAAATCAGAGCCGTAGAGTAAGTCGAGTTTGAGTTCGACAGTCTGATCGGCTTCCATTTTTTGGGAATCAATCTGTTGTAAGTGACCATAACCTTCGACTTCGACAATATAATCGGTATTCGTCGGAATCGTGAATTTTGCTTCCAGGTCGCCCCTGGTCAACTCTTTGGAGTCAATCACTTCTTCTTTGACCGCGTCTTTGACGCGAATAGTTGTGCCGTAAATATCTGTAGTGACAGTGAGTTCATAGTCTTTTGCTGGCGGTTTGGGCGCTTGGATTGGCAGGCCAGTTTGAGGGTCGATATGCGGATTATAGGCGGGGGGTGAAACTGTATTTTCCACCGTAGCGGGAGCTTCTTGCGAGCCTATTTTGTCACAGCCCGACAGAATTCCCAATAACAAGATCAGAATTAAAATCGTATCAATTTTCATTGCCTGGTCCCGCAATTACTTGCAAAAATCGAACTTAAAATTAGTCAATACGACTATACAGTTGGTGAACGAAACCGCAATATTGAAAGCCGAGAACTCATGCGAAATTTATCAGATTAGATTGTTGTGCAGGGATATGACTGACACCTTTTCAGATTTACGGAATTCAACCTATAGGAAACATTGCATTTACTTTGAATTATGCAGTTGGCTCTATGCGGTGAAATCCATTCATACGGATTGAAAAATCAGGTGTAACTCAGGCGGAATGAATCGAAATCAGAAAACAATCAAATATTTATGAATTCCATGTCCCTCGAAATTGCTGGTTTTCGCTTTATGGAGTGAGACGAACAACATTCGAGTCAATAAAATTTCAGGAGTTCATACAATGAAAACATCACTTTTCAATACAATCGCTTTAGTAACCATCATCGTATCTGTTGCAGGCAGTGTGAATGCTCAGGATTACAGCCGTCAGTCACGACTGAAATTTGACTACAATCCTCCTTCATTCCAACCACAACAGCCGCAGTTTGTGCAACCACAGTTTTCACCAATTCGACAGGAAACTGGCTGGGTTGACTGTAATGCCATCCTTGGATTCACAGGTCAGATTACCAGGGACGGAATGTTAATTCGTAGCGTCATTCCAGGGTCTGAAGCTTGCCGCATCGGATTGAGTGAAGGTGATATTATTCTGCGTGTCGAAGGCTACCGAATCGGCTGCCTGCATGACTGGGAATCAGCACTGGCTGCTGGTCGTGGTGTTCCAACTTTCCATGTCCAGCAATGTGGACGACGACGCGTCGAACGTATCGTGGCGACTTTGCAGACTGGCAGAGGAAACCACTGTGGGCGTAACCATCATGATGATTTCAATCGTAACCCGGGATTTCCCAATCAGAATCAATACAATCAACGAGGTCCTTCAGGACCAGTTTTTGAGAACCACCATGGCGACGACCATCGCGGAAACAATCTACAGTGGGGGAATCAGCCGCGAGGAAATCAGCAGTGGACTCCAGGAAATGATCAGCAGAACAGTTTTCGATCCAATAATCACTCTTACGGAAACAGAACAGCCTCGACTGATTTGTGGAGCTCAAATGGAATCCGATTCGGAATTTCCTTTGGAAACTAGAGTGTAATTATAAGTGAAATTGATAGTCACTCAGCCTTCCGGGTTTTCCGGGAGGCTTTTTTTGTGGGTTTGCCCCTCATAACATTGTTGCTCATTCATCCAACTTGGATTCGGAATTCCAAGCCGGTACACTGCTGGTCATGCTTTCAAATTTGTTTCCGCTCAACTTCTAATTTATTTGATCGATCACAGATGTGATCATTTCGACGAAAGTTATTCATTCCATGGATGCGTTAGCGTGCCAGAGTCTTGCGATCGGTGGAGATCATGCCGGTTTTCTGATGAAGTCGGAACTGGCAGAGTATCTCTCCGAGCTTTCCGTCCAATTCGTCGATTGTGGAACTCACGATGAAGCTCCTGCCGATTTCCCGGTCTTTGCGGAAAAAGTTTCAGAACTGATTCTCACTGGAAAAGCAGAACGAGGCATCCTGGTTTGTGGCAGTGGAGTCGGTGTGAGTGTTGCGGCCAACAAGATTCCCGGCATCCGCGCCAGCTTATGTCACGATACCTATTCCGCTCATCAGGGTGTGGAGCATGACGACATGAACGTGCTTTGCCTGGGGGCTCGCGTTATCGGTCCTGCTCTCGCATTTGAGGTAGTCAAAGCATTCCTGCATGCCCAATATACCCCTCAACCACGTCATCAAAAACGTGTCGATATGATCAATGCCATCGAAAAGAAAGCTCTGGATGGTGGCTATTCTGCGACTTGAGATACAGAGAGGTCGAATGGTTTATCAGTAGGTTGGGTTTGCGAAGCGTAACCCAACCTGCGAACTCTGCTGAAAAGATGTTATCAAATGGAACTGCGAGAGTTAGGTCAAAGTGGTTTGAAAGTTTCTCCGGTCGGTTTGGGGTTGGCCGCATTGGGACGTCCAGGATATATCAATCTGGGACATGCTGAAGATCTCGATGAGGAATACGATTCCA
>DOCI01000076.1:23154-28003 GCA_003503535.1 Planctomycetaceae bacterium | reverse complement strand
CAACACCGTGCTGCAGAAGTTCTGCAAACTGCCTATGAAGCGGGAGTACGTTATTTTGATGCCGCTCGATCCTACGGAAAAGCCGAGCAGTTTTTGAGTCATTGGATCGCTGCTCACCCCGATCAGCAGGAGATGACCGTCGGCTCAAAATGGGGTTACGAATACACTGCTGACTGGAAAATCGATGCAGAGGTCCACGAACAAAAACAGCATTCACTGGAACGATTGAATCAGCAGTGGGGAGAATCGCAAGCGTTATTATCCAGTCACCTGAATCTGTATCAAATCCATTCCGCGACGCTCGAAAGTGGAGTGCTACGCAATGACGCTGTGCTCAATCGGTTGAAAGAACTCAAAGACTTTGGATTTGCAATTGGTTTGAGTGTGAGCGGGCCAGAGCAATCCAAAGTGATTGAGCAAGCCCTGACCTTACGACATGGCGAGCGACTGTTATTCGATACAGTGCAGGCGACCTGGAATTTACTCGAACGCTCTGCTGGCCCCGCATTAGAGGAGGCCTATCGACAGGGAATGGGAATTATTATCAAAGAATCTCTGGCAAACGGACGTTTGACAGAGAGGAATCGATCTCCCGATTTTACTGCTCAACTCAATTTATTACAGTCTCACGCTCAACGGCTGGAAACAACGATCGATGCCTTATGTATGGCGTATGTGATTCAGCAACCCTGGGTTGATGTCGTCCTGAGTGGAGCCGCGACTTCAGAGCATTTATTATCGAATCTTGCTGCGTCAAAAGTGATAATCGACGAGGATTTCGAAATCGCATTCCATTCATTTCATGAGGATGCTGCCAGTTACTGGAAAACAAGAAGCCAACTCAACTGGAATTAAAAGCTTTCGACTATCCTGGTGAGAAGGGAATGCTCGCGGCGGCTCAGAATTTCACCTGATCTTAATAATGATGCGTAATATCGGTTTTGATCGATGATGTTCTTCCTGTATTTGATAAAGTTAAAGTGAAGGATGTTTTTGATCCTAAATCTGAAACCAAGTCTCAAGCATTCTGTTGTGTTCTCATGAAATCACTCCTGTGTATTTTTCTGGTTATTGTTTCCTGCCACTTAACACTTTCGGCAGACGAAAAGCTTCCGCGGGTTGATACATCGATTGAAGCTCCGCTGTTTCAGTTGCGGCCTGCCATTATTGAAACGATTCGCACCACAGGCAGCGGAAGAGTCGCGGATATGTCTGTTCGTCTGGGAGATAAAGTTCAAGCAGGCGAGATGCTACTGCGACTTCAGGTCGATCGCCTTGATACCGAACTTCGTCGTGCGTTAACGAATTACAACAACATTCGTTCTCAGTATACCGCAGCAGAGCAGGGAGCTGATGCGGAAAAAATCGCCTCAGTCACACAGTTGAGTCTGGCAGCGGAATCGGAATTGAGAGAAATTGCCGAACGGTTTCGAAATCTGGCAATCACAAGTCCTTTTACCGGCATTGCTGACCGCATCCATATTCTTGAAAAAGAACTCGTGAAGGCAGGGCAACCTGCTTTGCGGATCATTCAAACCTCTTACATGCAATTGCGTGTTCCAGTCGACAGCACCAGCATTTCCCCAGGACAGCAAGTTCCCGTTCTGCTAGGTAAAGGGCGTATCGCTGGCACTGTGGTTGAGTTATTACCTCCTGGAAAAGATGCGGCTCAATTTCGTCCTCTACTCGATCATCTGGCCATTGCCGTTATCGCCATCGACAATCGTGATGAACTCCTTGTGGATGGAGAACTGGCTTTTCTCCCCATTTCTCCCATGGCGATTGTTCCCGAAGAATTTGCATTGGCATTAAATCGATTCGATCCTCAGGTCAATCTTCAAGCCGCAGAGGGTGAAGTGACTTCGATTCCGATCTCGATTCTTGGCGATGTCGGTCAGCAAAAAACACTGATTGTCGGTGCATTTCGAGAAGGTGATAAAATTGTCGAACGATCAGACGAGAATCTGGAAGATGGCTCTCCAAACTGGCTACCGATTGGTGGTACGATTCTGTTCTCAAATGGAGATACGATTTTCACTCCCAAACAATTCGTGTCAGCTATGCCCGCGCTGGCAGAATCGCGAGCAGATATCACTCCAACGTCGATGTCGAATACTAAGGAGCAGTTTTCGACATCGATAACATTCCAACGTCCTGCTTTGCTCGATTCCCTCTTGCTCCCTAATGAGTATCCACTGTGCCTGACCGACACTTCTTTGCTCTCGCAAATATTTGGAATTGAAAAAGTCGACTTGGCATTCTTCCGCCAGGTGAATTCGTACTACGTTCAGGAAGCGATCCAGAAACGACTGGCATTAAAACGCATCGACGAT
This sequence comes from Planctomycetaceae bacterium, assembly GCA_003503535.1. Lineage (GTDB taxonomy): Bacteria > Planctomycetota > Planctomycetia > Planctomycetales > Planctomycetaceae > Rubinisphaera. Next base: position 25,670 of record DOCI01000076.1, on the reverse strand, counting down.
TTAAAACTTGCTACGCCTGATGGAAAACTCAGTGATTATTTACGTGCCGTTGAAAGTTTGAATCAGGACTATTTACTGGCGATATCCCCCATTCGGACCACTCGCTCTCCACAAGCTCAACTAACGGCTCTTTTCTCAGGATTTGGATATCAGTTAATCTTCACGCCTCAAGGTCAAAATATTTTGGCTGTCACTCCCGAACAGGCTCAACAATTAAAGCAGACGCGAAACCTGTTGATTGATCAGCGCGAAGAAGTGATCCAGAAATATTTTCAGTCGAGTGGCTCTTCAGATCAACTGCTCGAACGGACAACGCAAATTCTTTCCGCATGGAAAGAAGATCTCTCCATCATGCTGACCGAATCGCAACGGGATCAAATTGCAAAGTTGAAATTAAATTCTGATTCTTCATCTGAAAACATGGTTACCAAAAACGAGACCACAAAAGCAAATTCAGGTGTGGCGACTGAAGAATCGGAAGAGCAACCCCGAATTAAAATGCCAGAGGCGTTAAAGGGAAAGTCAGAATCGACAATGCTGCCATTTCTCATTCTTGGGGCAGGTGTCGCAATTGTTATGGCGGCAATGATTGTGGGATACATTCTCTACAGGCGAAAGCGCTCTCCATAGAGAATTATCACTTATTACTGGAGTTTAGCATAACTCCAGATTCAAAATAGAGATTACTGGAGTTCGCCATCGCTTACGTATTTTAAACCGAAGCGTCAGCGAGGGGACGGCTTTCGATTAGCAATTCGGTCAATCTCTGATAGTCATATCGTCTATGCCATTTTCTGCAAGAAGCTGGTCAGCAAGGTGGAAACGAGAGATGTTTCTCCCCATCGTTTCCCATGGACAATATGCAACTCATCATAAACTCCACTCAGGCCCCTCGCTAACGCATCGGGTTATGATGAAAATGGAGTTTTGCAAAAGTTCAGTTATTCTTTGCAATGTGCGGCAAGGATAAATCCAGCTTCTTGCTGAAGTTTGACGCCCATCCGCTGCAGAACCCCCTCAAATTGTTGAAGCAATAGAATTCGCTTTTCTTGCAAACCGCCCAGGTCTGTCAAATTTCTGTGAAATTTGAGTGCAGTTCCCTGAATGTTAAACAGGGAGGAATAGGCTGACATGTTCGGTTCTCCCCGAAATGCTAAAAGTCGGGGCCATTCTGGTTCGATAAGTATGATGATGCTTACGGGTCGGGCTGATTTCGAAGAGTTCGAAATGCAATTCGTAAGCTTTCATTATGAGTCGGAGTCAAAAACACGGAAGTAAGACTCGGCTCGACCTTTGCGAGACATCACGGAAGGATTCATACGATGTCGAAGATTCGAACCTATCTGACATGTGGCTTAATGACAGCATCCTTGACGGGCTGTCAAATGGGACCATCATTTAAAGAAAGCATTCTGGGCCAGAAGCCTGTTGTGCCAGCTGAGAATCTCACCGAATCGGCTGAAGAAACGAAACTCTCGGAAGGCTTGGAAAGCGTTGTCACGAACGAGGAAGAAATCGTTGTTCGTGAAGCCACTCTCAGTCGTACGATTGAAGAGCCCCTGGTCACGACAGCACCAGAACCTGAGCCTGAGAAGGAAGCTGCAACCGAAGCCGAAGCGGAAAAGCCAGGGCGTTTCACCCGCTTTGTGAATTGGGTCAAACGGACAGACAGTAAAAAGGCGAAATTAGAAGAGAAATCTCGAGAGCAGAATCTTCTCGACGAAGCCACTTCTGCAACCAAACAGACAGCTGAGTTGGATATTCCAACAGCGGCAGATGGTCAACTCGGAGAGTCTGTCTCCGATGCGGACGCCTTGTCAAAGCAAATTGCAGAGCTAATCGAATCTAAGCCCGAATCTGCTCCTGTAGCCGAAAGTGAAGAATTTATTGCAGAAATGCTGGAAAATTCAGCGAAAATTGAACAGGCAGAAGTTGAGGACAGTTCGGAAATCGATGTGGCGTTCGATCTGGCCTCATATGCAGACGCGTCGGTAAAGAAGCAGGAACTTGCAGAAAAAGTTTCTGAAAAAGTTAGCGAATCGACCAAGGTCTCTGAAGAAATTCTGTCTGATGCTGGTTCAATGCCTGAATGGGCCAATACCGAAGTGGCTGCTGCAGTGGCAAAAGCTGCAGAGAAATCAAATGAAGAATTTGCCTGGACCGATGAGCCAGTGACAGGTGATGTCGCCGAATCCAAAGATGAGACGACTCCAGAAGAAGCGTTCGTTGTCGAGGATACTGCAGAGGTGAGTGAGTCCACAGCCAAGCTCGTCATTGATGACTCCGTTGACTCTGAAGCAATCGAAGTTGAAGTTGAAGTTGCAAAAGCAGAATCTACGAAACCAGTGAAGAAAACTGCGGTTGCGACAACTCCTGCAATATCCAACGACATTCTGCACCTGCTTGATGAAGCACTCGGAGATACCAGCTGGAGAAATGCCGGAGCACTTTCAGCAGTCAAACGTAAACCGGAAACGGCCTCCAGTTCTGCAGAAATTAAGCAAATCGCAGAATTG
>DOCI01000076.1:22377-23053 GCA_003503535.1 Planctomycetaceae bacterium | reverse complement strand
GGGCTTACGAACGGGGGGGGGATTCCGTCCTGTTATCCGATGTCATTGCTGAGATGATGAATGATTCCGATCCGAATGTCCGGGCTCATGCCGCCTGCACTTTGTATCATTGGAACCAGTCCATCGATGAAGTGACGAAAACTCTGGGAGAAGTCGTCACTTGCGATGATCAGAAAGCGGTTCAGTTATCAGCGATGTATCTGGGAGATATGTCGAGACAGTCTGAGACGATTGTTCCAATCCTCGAAACGGCTCTTGTGAGTGCCGATGGGCTTTCCAGTCTCTACATCTCTGAAGCACTGCTCAAGCATAATCCTGAGCATGTCGATGCGATGTTTCGTCTCACAGCGATGATGCGAAACAAAGATGTCCAGGTTCGCTGGTTGACGGCCCATACTTTGGGATCAGTCACTGGAAAACTTAAACCATATGCCATCGAAGCCTTGCGATGTGGCTTGCGGGATATCGATGATCAGGTGCGATGTGCTTCGGCTCTTTCACTCGGTGGCTTGGGAGAAACTCCTGACATCGTTGTGGCAGAACTGCAGTTCATCTCGGCTCATGCCGCTCCGGAAGTTCGCGATGCTGCTAACATCGCTCTGGAATGTCTATACGAAAAATAGCAGTTGCGGATGACCGTCAATTCAAAACGGCGTGCCAACCAGCACGCCGTTTT
>DOCI01000076.1:18548-22268 GCA_003503535.1 Planctomycetaceae bacterium | reverse complement strand
AACCCGAAGTGTCAGCGAGGGGACGACGTCCATACAATAATATACGAACTCTGAAAATCCATGATCATCCGTGGTTCCAGAATTTACATAACAACCTCACTCATCCTCGCTCCTGAAATTTTCCAGCTGATCCACAAACTCTTCACTCATCCCTGCTGCAAGCCTCGCCTCTCGCTGGAACTGTTCCCCCTTGGCTTTGAGTGGTCTGAGTGGCCAATGCAAATGTTTCGTCCAGACATCCCAAATCTGTTCATTCTCTTCGGCCAGCCGATTCATCCATTCCCACCCAAATCGAACATGCTCAATTTCATCACGATGAATCACTCGCATCAATGCCGCACTGCGTTCGTCTCCGACATCGGAAAATGCCTGAGCAAATTCTAAAGTGTGATCGAGATTGGCCCCTTCAAACACAAGAGGCAAACCAGCGACGTAATCGAGAACCGACTGAAACTCCTGCACCTTCTTCCAGATGTAGCAATTAACGGGCAGCGATCCAAATTCAATTCCCAGCTTCGCGGCCCGCTCGGCATGCATTCGCGTGTGCCGCTGTTCATCCCTCATTATGTCTGCCATACCAATACGAAATTCCTGAGGGGCATCCGGAAAAGCAAGTAACGTCCAGGCCATCGCTTCCAGCGCCTGGAGTTCATGATTAGCCATGATGTGATGAGCAATCGCCCGCCGCTCCGGTTCGTGCAATCCCCCAAACTTAGGCATTGCAGGTGCAGCGCGAGGAAGAGCGAACTGCAGAGAAGCACTTCGCACTGGTTCTGGAACGCGAAGAGATTCCCCAGGGCATTCATCCGTCCAATCACCATCACCGACCGATATTTTTAAGTCGAGATCGGGCTGCAATAAAACCGTCTCAGCAAATTCTCTCAGCTCCATATTTAGATACACCGTTCAATAACACTGTGAAAAACATCGCAAACTTAAGAATGCAGGATTTGTGATCATAGCAGGATCTGTTCAATCCATGGTCGAAAAATGGCAATCATGCCATACGATAGAAACGCTGAGATCGGTAATGTGAGCAATACAATCAGCAGCAAATCGTAACAGATCAGCTGCACACGCAGGAAACGACTGGCCCCCAATGCATCAAGCGTTTGCATCTCTGTCTGGCGTAATTGCAGTGAGAAAGCCACGATGACCGCAAACAGCACGGAAACAATGATTCCCAGTATCAACGCGATCGTATTGACGAGTTGCTGAATATTGACGAGCACTCCCAGCAAATCTCGAATGACATCAACCGGTCGGACGGTCAACAATGTCTGATCCTCCGCGAGACGTCCTTCCCAGATGATTCCGCTCCGTTCATCTTTCGGATAAACCAGCAGGGAGGTCAACGGGAATGCATCCTGATTTCCATGGAAATGAAAGCTCTGATAATTCTCATCCGTCACTTCCAGATAACTGACCCCGCCTGCAGTCAGATCACCATGAGCAGCACTGATTTGAGTCTCCTCATTTTCAGAGGAATGCAGAGCAGCCGCATGACCATGACCAATTCCATCGAGCAACCAACCCGTTTTCATATCGACAAACACAGCCCGGTCATCCGGACTGTGCGAAGCTTTCAGTATTCCAACAATCCGCATTCGCAGCGGCAGGGCTCCCGTCGGATTGAGATAGGAATCACTGTCGCTCAAAATCGATTCGCCAATTGATAAACCGAGTTGGAGAGCAACATCTGCTCCCAACACACAATCGCCAATTCGCTCAAAGATTTTCCCTTTAACCGCATGTCTGTGCTTCAGAAAATAATTGCGTGAAGTTCCGACGATTGGGAAATGATGACAGGTGTGCCTTAGATGAATCGGAATGGCAGAGACGAGATCATCCTGTTCGACTTTCTTCAGGACATCGTAATTGAGCAGGCTATTCTCGCGCGGCCTCAAATACAACGTATTCACAACCAGTTCATCGGCACTGCCGGGAGGCCCGACCACAAAGGGAACCTGCTCAGCCCGATTCAGTAAACTCGATTCAATCGAGCCAGTCATTAGCGAAGTGGCCAGCGGTATCGAAATCGCCAGACTCAAACCTGAGATCAACAGGCAAGTCCGCACCCAACGAAAACGAGCATGTTTCCAGGCCAGCGATAATAAACGTCCCATACGAAACTCTTTGAGATGAGACGAAAGCAGTTACTAAATCCAGAAAACAGTAGGTCAGGCACTGCCTGACGAAATTTGATGTCACTTTTTATATGCGGAAGGTAACTGGGGTCGCAGTGAAGCGGAGCCCCAGTTTTCCCGCATTTTAAATTTACAAATTCGTCAGTCGTCCCGTGCTGTCACCGAAGGCATCGATGGGAGTCCCCATTCGATCGAGCATCGACAGATACAGATTCGCCATCGGGGTTTCTTTTTCATAAACCAGATGCCGACCAGTTTGCAACTGCCCAGAAGCTTTACCTGCGACTACGATTGGCAAATCTTCATGGCGATGACGATTGGCATCGCTGATTCCACTGCCGTAGAGGATCATGCTGTGATCGAGCAATGTGCCTTCACCTTCGGGAATCGTTTTGAGTTTCTGGACGAAGCGTGCGAATTCTTTGGCCAGATATTGATCGATTTTCTGTATATCAGCCACTTTATCGGCATCGTCGCGATGGTGAGACAACTGATGATGCGCTCCCTTCACATTCAGATGAGAGTATGTGCGGTTCGAGCCCCCATTGGCCAGCATGAATGTGGCGACGCGAGTCGAGTCCGTCTGGAAGGCGAGCGTCAGGATGTCGTACATCAAAGGAATATGAGCATCCACATCGGCTGGAACACCTTGAGGAATTTCAAACTCAGGCGGCAACTGTCGCTTCTGAGGAGCGGCTCGTCCAATCCGCTGTTCAATTTCCCGCACACTGGTGAAGTACTCATCCAGTTTCTGCCGATCCGTTTTTCCTAAACGGCCGGAGAGTTTACTGGCATCTTCTGAAACCGCATCGAGAATACTGGTCCGATAAAAATCCCGATCCTGACTTTTCTTAACATCCGTCAGCGACATCCCGAACAGTCGCTCGAAAGCCAGCTTGGGATTGATTTCTTTAGCAACGGGCTGATTGGGAGATCTCCAGGCGATATTTGACTGATAAGCACAACTGTAACCCGAATCGCAGACTCCTGCCTGACGTCCCCCTTCAATCCCAATTTCCAAAGAGGGCAGGAGAGTTTGCGTACCAATTTTTTGAGCTGCCACCTGATCGACGGAAATGCCCACCTGAATATCAGCTCCCCCCGTTTTACGAGGTTGGGAAGCGGTCAGGAAGGAGGCGGAGTTTCGGGCATGATCGCCACCACCATCACCATTGGCGCGAGCTTTATCGTGCGTTAAACCGGACAGGAACAGACAGTCATCTTTCACTGGAGCGAGTGAGCTTAAGGTTTTGGAGAGTTCGAAATCCTTTCCTTCCCCTTTAACGGTCCAATCTTTCATGATGGCCCCGTTGGCAAAAAACACAAATGCCATGCGGGTTGGCACGGCTGCAGTCGGTGCTGCCGCAAATGATGTTGAAGACATCATCGCTTCAAGCCACGGCAATCCCATGACGACACCCGCACCGCGCATGAAATTGCGGCGATCCAGTTGAAAATTGGTCACATTTCGTCGTGTTGTAGAACTCATTGTATTTCCAATTCTGTAGAGAAGCCGAGTTTAATTAATATGTTTTACTGACTCAAATAACCTTGGGTGGCGGGGGCGCTCCGC
>DOCI01000076.1:16802-18436 GCA_003503535.1 Planctomycetaceae bacterium | reverse complement strand
AGTAATTCGGGGGCTTCTCTTCGAGAGCGCCCCCGCCACCCATGTTCTAAAATCTTTCGCAAGCAATTTGAGTCTTGTTAGACGTTGATACTAAATGACATTAGTGAGTTACCTGCTGCTTTCGGAAAGCGGGGCTTTTTACGATTTCCACAATCAAGCGGGAGATGCGGTATTCATCGTCCCGGGTTGCCATAATACTGTCGTCAATTGTGCAGCGGTCATACCATTGTAGACCACGCCCCAGGGCATAGGTCAACATTTTTTCTGAAAGACAGCGGGTAAACTCATCGGGACGTTGTCCCAGGATTTCGATTAGCTCCAAAGGACCATCAAAAGATTTTCCATCCGGCAGGTCGCCGCGAGAGTCAATCGGATGCCCTCCCTCTTTCTCTCGCCATCGTCCAATCGCATCGTAATTCTGCAGACCAAAACCGATTCCATCCATCAGTTTGTGACACGAACTGCAAATCGGGTCCTTCTGGTGAAGAACTAACTGTTCGCGGAAAGACAGATTCGGATTTGAGGCCTGCGTCTCTTCGAGTGAAGGCACCGAAGGCGGGGCAGGGGGAGGATCCTGTGCCAAAATATTTTCCAGAACCCATTCCCCACGTTTGACGGGAGATGTTCGGTTCGGAAACGATGTCAGTGTCAAAATACCGGCATGGGAAATCAATCCTCGTCGTGGTTTATCTTTCAGGCTGACCTGTTGAAACTTGGATCCCTTGACCGAATCAATCCCATACAACTTTGCCAGTTTTTCGTTAACGAATGTGTAATCTGCAGTTAGAAGTTCTGTCAGACTCAAATCCCGTTCGAGGATGTTAGCAAACAAAAGTTCGGTTTCCTGCTGCATATCTCGGACAAGTTCTTTGTTGAACTCTGGAAACAGATCCGGGTCGGGAGAGATCTCGTTCAACTGTCGCAGTCCCAGCCATTGACCCACGAAATTCTCGGTGAGAGCCTTGGCCTTGGGATCGAGCAGCATTCGTTTAACCTGTTTGGTCAGAACCTCATCCTGATTCAATTTTCCAGATTTTGCCAGCTCAAACAATTCTTCATCCGGCATACTGCTCCACAGGAAATAAGAGATTCGTGAGGCAAGCGCGAAATTCTCGACAGCCACAGCATTGTTGCTATCTGGTTTGTTTTCAATTCGGAACAGAAACTCGGGCGAAACCAACACGGCTTGAATCGCAATCTGCAGCGATCGTTCGTACGTTTCATTTCGAGACTGAGCCAGCTCAAAGATTTTCAAATAACGAGTCAATTCCTGATCAGTGACGGGCCGACGGAATGCTCGGTCAGTGAACTTTTTCATAACCTGCAATGCCGCTTGCTCAGGGGCCAGTTTGTCGGAAGGCGTGGCGGTCACAATCATGCGATGTGAAGCAGGATAAGCCGAGTCAGGCACTTTTTCCGGGCCAATGATTTCAACGTATTTCAGATACATATTTCGATCGCGACGCTTCGGATCTTCCGCTTCAGGATCGTAGAAATCGTTTTCAAAGGCGACATCCAGTTCGTGATCCCCTTTTTTCACATCCTGCGACCAGGCAATCGTTTTGTATTTTCGATGCTCAGGAATTTCATGAGATTCAATTTTGGAATTGTCGAGTGAGATTTTACATTTGGCG
>DOCI01000076.1:6733-16696 GCA_003503535.1 Planctomycetaceae bacterium | reverse complement strand
CATTTGGCGAGTTCATCTCCCGCCTGAGTCGCAGCGACAACCACACGGAATTCATACTTGCCTGCAGCATTGGCCTTAAAGCGAGCCTTGGCCGAGCCTCGCGAAGGGAAGCCGACTTCATTGGAATTGGCTGAGCCAGAACCACTGATCACAAAATCGTTTCCAGTCCACTTGCGATCGACAATGAAAGACTCCGGCAACGCAATCGCAGCTGAGGTCGCCGTTTCTGCAGCCGAAAGATATCGCTCCATCAGAATCGGAGAGATTGTCAAAACATCGCCGATATTATCGAATCCATAACCGACATCATCAGTTGGAAAGTTTTTCGAGAGTTCAAGATTGACACCCAGCAAATCGCGGATTGTGTTATCGTATTCCGAGCGATTCAATCGATGCACGGTCACATGACCGGGATTATTAATCCCCTGGCAATCGAAATGATTGACAGCCCCATCCAGCCATTTCGCAACCGCTTCCCGTTCAGCTTGAGGAGGAGCCTCGGCGTCCGAAGGTGGCATTGCCCCCAGTGAAATCTGCAGATAGGCATGATGCCAGAATTCATGGTTCTCCAGCAAATTGGTATTGGGATCGAGTTGATCAAATTTGACGCCCCCTTCAGAAAAATCTGAGCTGTGGCAGTCGATGCAATATTTTTCCAGAAACGGGATGACTTTCGTCGAAAATTCATTCTGCTGTTCGGCAAAAATGCGGGTGGAACCAGGTGAAACATCTCCCGTTGACCCGGAAGGCAGAAAACTACTGACGGCAAAAGCCAGAACTACAACTCCGGCAATCCCAACTGCAATCGGCCAGAGTTTCCTGGCAGAGTTTTTTCGGCCTTTGGTTTTCGTCGCAGATTGCTTGCCAGATCGAAGCTCCCGTCTCGTTTTGGGCAAGGAAGCAAGTTCAGTCGTATGACTTTTAGTACGAACAGGCTTGACCTGTTGTTTTTTTCCGACGGTCGTCTGCTTTGATGACTTCAATGGAGTTTGTGAAGACTGCGCTTTTTTAAGAGCCTTCTTTTTGAGCTTGGCTTCAATCTGTTCCAGAGTTGGCAGTTTCAATTTGGCGCCGCAGTCTGAGTTCGGACACTGCGCAGTCTGACCGGCGCGATCCATGCGGATTCGCAAAGACTTTTCACAATTTGGGCAGCGAAACTGAAATACTTGCATGTTTAATTATAGAGGCAGTCCATAGCTCTGAGGCAACAATTTCGCTTGAGTCGCGGCAAAATTGATGCAAATTACAGTTGTGGAAACTGAAATCACTAGAAAATCAATAGTTTTGCGGAAGCCATGAGGAAGGAAAGTTGGCGTGCGTATTGTGCGGGAAACGTTGGTTTGATGGCCCCTATGCAATCAGTCATTGATTGACATAATGATATCAACGTCTCTTTATTTTACTAAATCTCGACAAACCTTATAGGGTAAATTACCCATTCCGGCCAAATTTCCGGGAATTTTGGGGGAATAATCAGCTTGTATGCAGGCGATTAAAGCATTTTCCAAATCAGCTTATGACGAACGCGGGAGCAAACAGATCGAAGCAGTAATTTTTGCGTTCATGCGACCGCCCATGGTAGAGCCNNAGAGGTGGAAATCGGCTTCTGATCCACATTCTGCAGCTCAAGTTCCGTAATTTTCCACTGGTGCTGTCCTTGACCATTCGGCTCAGCAGAGATCTGAATTTCCGCCAGATAGCTGTTTGTTCGTTCGTGAATGTGCCCCCAATGTTCCACACGCCCCGGCACATTCCAGCGGCACAGATAACGAAATTTTGGGCCTGCTTCAGAATTGAAATTGTTGGAGAGTAATTCGCAGGACTCAACTTCAACAGCACCCGCCTGCCCAACCGCTCCGTTCTGTGTTTCCATCGTCAGCGATTGACGAATCTCCAGATACATCTCTCGCAGCAGAGGTCCGGAAACGACATTTTCCAATGCTTCGAATGTTGCAGTTTCGTCCCGTTCATTCACAGCCTGATAAACCTGGGTTAAGAGTTGTTCTGTGATTTCCTCGGCATTCACCTTGGACTCAAATTCAGTAATCGCTGACTGATCGACTAAGCACATCACGACTATAAAACTGAATATTATTAGCACACAAAAACTGAGAACCCACCGCGAAAGATTCACTTTTCTTCGATATTCAATTGAAGTTTGCTTCGAAACCATGAAGGTTAAAATCAGGCAGACAGCCTGCAAAAATAAAGACCAACTCAGAATGGTGATTACTGATTGCCCAGTATGAAGACCTTTCAATTGCCTCTGCAGTTCTCGTCCTAATGATATAAGATTGGTATTGTTATTATCTTGATGAATAATCGAATACGTAATTACATTCTGTTCGTCCACCTGCCGCAATGTTTTCTGCTCGGTACTCTCTCCCTGCACGAGAATCAAACTGACCTGATACAAAAACTCATTGAACAGCTCCCATTTCAGTTCCACATTATTATCTGAAGGTGTTCTGGCGATTGAAAGAATGACACCCACTCGGGCATTCGCCATACTGACGACTTGCGGCGGGCGGTTCCTGGAAAAATCGCGAATGGCGACTCCGAAAAATTCAATGCGATCGAATTCCACTTGCGTGGACTCGCCATCGGTTTTCAACTGAATCGACTTGCGGAACAACTCTTCGATTTTCGGTTTCAATTCTTTCTGCTGCTTCAAATCGAGTTTGCCGGTTGGGTCCGCAGCGATGTCGAGTGATCCTGAGAGTGTCGCCAGCGGCACCAATGTTTCCAGACGAATTTCATTCGGCTCCACATACAGAAATGCGTAGGTTTCGCCATAAGATCGCATCCCCAGAGAATTCTGACGATCCTGTTCCATCTGTTCCTGAGGTGAGAGTTCCGCCTCTTTTGTTGCTGATTCCTTCGTCGGAATCTCAGTCGTCCAGGGCTGATTGGGCAGCAGCAGGCTTTGCAGACGCCTGCCATAAGGGGGTTTTACTTTGACCTGCACTTCCGCAGGAAAAGCCGATTTCTCATTCACGAACTTGTGCAGGAACGTCAAAAATTGAGGCGGCTCCGGGATGGGATATTCAAAGTGATAAAACAGTTTGAAGAACATCAATTGTTCAAACGGAATCGCAACGCCGGGAAGATCCTGTTCATCGACGGAAAGAAATTTGGGCGTTAGGGGAGTCCCGTCCTGATCGAGAATCAGAAAATTCTTCTCCAGAAAACTGCGGTGCAATTCTATCCCCCGTTTTATCTGCTCGACAGAAAGCTTATTGTCGGAATCAAGCGGGAGATTGTGAAACAGATACAGATCCTCAATATACACTTCGATGCGAGTCGCGAGCCGTTCGGGTTCAATTTCGACAAACACATCAGAAACAGAAATCGGATGAGCAGAGCAGGGGGCATTGAAAAGTGCCATCCCTGCTATGATGAGAATCAAACTGGCAATCATCCGACTCAAAATCGTCCCACCATTTCAATAAGCCGTAGGTCAGGCTGTGCCTGACGAGTTAAATCGTTGATTCGATATCGTCTCAAGCGAAGTCAAACTGATCCACTTCACGCCAAATTGGGTGGCACGCCCCAGAACGAAGTGATGGGCGTGGTGGAAACACAAGTCCACGCCCTTCGCGTTGCTCAGGGACGTGCCACACTCTGAGGATATAAAAATCTGTGTTCATCCGCGTTTCTATTCTTAGGTGTTACAAGCTAGACCTCATCGGTCTCACTTTTTGTCTCTTCAACTTTTGACTCAGTCTTTGGCCGGGCTTTGTCGGAAATATCCTTACGGCACCAGGCCCCTTCCCAGCGGATTCCTTTAACGCGTTCGTAGGCATTCAGTTTAGCCTGATCGAGATCATCACCCAGAGCCGTTACGCCGAGTACGCGTCCACCTGAGTTGACGATCTTGCCGTCTTTTATGCTTGTGCCCGCATGAAAAACTCTCGATGTTTCGGAGTCGGCTTTGGGATCAAGGCCTCGAATGGCAAACCCTTTTTCATAGTCGCCCGGATAACCTTTGGATGCCATCACCACGCAGACAGCTGGTCGCGGATCCCATTCCAATTCCGGTACGTCCCGCAGTTTTCCTTGAGCAGCCGCGTACAGCATTTCGAACAGATCAGACTTCAGCCGCATCAAAACCGGCTGCGTTTCTGGATCCCCAAACCGCACATTGAATTCCAGCACTTTGGGGCCTTGACGTGTCATCATGATACCCGCGTAAAGTACTCCGCTAAACGGGCAGCCTTTTCGCTTCATCTCGTGAACCAGGGGAATGAGAATCGTCTGCGTGATCTGATCCATCATCGCTGCATCAATCACTGGAGTCGGACAATAGGCTCCCATGCCCCCGGTATTTGGTCCCTGGTCATCATCGTAAGCGGCTTTGTGATCCTGGCTGGCATCGAGTGTGACGATCGTTTTGCCATCGACAATCGCCAGAATACTCGCTTCTTCACCGACCAGGCACTCTTCAATAATCACCCGACTGCCCGCTTCTCCGAAACGGTTTCCCGCCAGGCAATCCCTCACAAATTCGAGGGCTTCGTCAGCGTCATGACAAACTCGCACACCTTTACCGGCTGCCAGACCATCGGCTTTCACGACAATCGGCTGTTCCCAAAGCGGGTTCGTTCGCTGAAAGAGTTCTCCCTCTTCATTAGTCACATTCATAGGACGTTCGTTGGAGGCAAATCGTCCCCCGCCACAGCGTTCGTGAATATAATTCACTGCTCGATTCAGATTATCAAACGTGATGTAATCGGCCGTTGGAACTTTTGCCCCACGCATGATTTGCTTAGCGAAAGTCTTGCTGCCTTCCAACTCGGCTGCTGCTTTTGTCGGGCCGAAGATCGTCAGGCCTGCTTTGCGAAATTGATCAACCACCCCCAGAACCAGTGGGACTTCCGGGCCGGGGACCGTCAGATCAATTTTTTCCCGCTTGGCAAAAGCCAGGAGTTGATCGATGTCCGCATCGGAGATCTCCACATTCTCGGCATGCTGCGAAGTCCCCGCATTACCTGGAGCACAATAAATTTTTGTGACCTGTGGGGATTGCGACAACTTCCACACCAATGCGTGCTCACGTCCACCCTGGCCAATCACAAGAACTTTCATAGGAGTCTCAACGGTCTCAAAAGCATTTCAATACAGAGAAATACCCAATTACGGGTTATTTGGCATTTCGTTATACCGATCCAATCAGGAATCGCAATCCCGTGAGCAAGATCCAGTTTGTCTTATCAGTCTACGATCGGCTTGAGAATATCCACCACTGTTCAAAAATGCTCATTAAATACACACGGCATGCGTAAATAAAAGGCGACATGCATTCTAATTGGGCACTTATTAATTTGGGGATAAACAATTATTCCGATATGTGTACGTATGATTTCGTTAAAAGATCGTCAAAATTTGCTTAGAAGCCTATAATAATTGCAATCAAGTGCGATATTATATCACAGTGCACCGCGCGATTGTCCATTGGAGAAATCCGACAGGCAAATCACGAACTTTGAAATACACCATTTGAGTTGAAAATAGAGAAATGAACATCGCTTCTGATCGCCCCAGTGCTCTGGCAGGAATCATAGGGAATTGCCCTGCCATGCAGGAAGTGTATCGCACGACCGAACGGGTCGCGCGATCCTCGGCGACAGTGTTGCTGTTGGGAGAGACTGGAACCGGTAAAGAGTTGATTGCCCGGGCGATTCATGAACTGAGCCCTCGTCGTTCGGGCCCCTATATTCGCGTTAACTGTGGGGCCCTGAGTGAAAGTCTGCTCGAAAGCGAACTGTTTGGCCATGTGAAGGGTGCATTTACGAGTGCTTTTGAGAACCGAACCGGACGATTCGAAGCGGCTCACGGCGGAACATTGTTTCTCGATGAAATCAACTCCATGGGATTCCCATTGCAGGTGAAATTGCTGCGCGTGCTCCAGGAACATGAGTTTGAACGCGTCGGAGATACAAAGACCATCACGGTCGATACACGAATTGTCGCTGCGACCAACCGCGAATTACTGGAAGAAGTCGAAGAAGAACGTTTCCGAGAGGATTTGTATTACCGACTGAATGTGCTGCCGATCTTTCTGCCACCCTTACGGGATCGCACGGAAGATCTTCCCGAACTCATTGAATATTTCATCGATAAATATGCAGCCGAAAATGACTGTGCACCACTGAAGTTGACCAAAGATGCTCTGGAAGTGATGACGACCTACACCTGGCCGGGTAATGTTCGGGAACTGGAAAACTATGTCGAGCGAGCGGTTGTGATGGCCGATGGTCCAGACTTTTCCGTCGATTTACTGCCGCCACATGTTCGTGGGCTTTCGCCGATTCGCCTGGGAATCAGTAAGTCCCGCAATGTCGAAACGATCTGCGAAGAGTTAATCAACTTCGGCATGGCCGAACAATCCGGTGATGAGACGGACCTGTATCAGCAAATCGTTTCCATGGTCGAAAAACAACTCATCAGTCAGACTCTCAAAGTCTGTCATGGCGTCCAGACCAAAACCGCGACCCGACTCGGTATCAATCGCAATACATTGCATAAGAAGATTGAAGAGTATGGCTTGGCGGATGATGCGACATGAGAAGGAGGAAGGTTGAAGGCGGAAGGCGGAAAATTTTCACAAGCACGAAGCGCAAGCGAGTCTGTCGATACCGAGAAAACACACTCGCTTGCGCTTCGTGCTTGTGTTCATGAAAGATTGACTCATTAAAAAAGCCGATCGAAAATTTGATCGGCTTTTTCTTATTTCCATCTCATCCGAAGATGATTATTGCTTCATAGCCGCTGCCAGAATCTGCGAAGTGCTTTCTCGCATGATTCGTGGATCGACCAGTTCACCCTTTTGCAGTGTCGCACGGACGTCTTTGCCGGAGATGAACACAGGTTTTTCGTCTTTATGATTTTCCATCAGATCGACACGGCCCATTGACTCGTAGTAAGCTGCGAAGCCGACGTTGATCGGTTTGATGTGCAGTTCGCCGTTCAGGTTATTGAAGATTTCCTGAGCATCGAAATCACCCCAGATGGCGGTTCCATCTTTGAAAGGAGCGTCGGCATGTTTACGACCAATCACGATGTTGGTGTAGCCGTAGTTCTGGCGATAAATCGCGTGCATGACCGCTTCTTTTGGACCACCATAGAACATTTTCAGGTCGAGGCCGAGCAGGACAACGCGATCAGGAACGGCTTCGTTGCGAGGTCCCCACAGTTCGGGATCACTATCGCCATCGCCCATCGCGCGATCGGAAATCAACTTCTCGTAAGTTTCCATACGAATTTCGGCACTGACGTCATCCCCTTTGGTTTCACCAACCAGAGGATTCAGAATCGCACCAGCGTTTTTGCCTTCTCGAATCAGCACTTCGAGTGCGTAAACGAGAGCATATTCGTGGGCACGGTGCAGGGGATTCCGTGTCTGGAAAGCGACAACGGCATCCCAACCTTTATCGGCAACCAGTTTGCGGGTTTCGCGTGGGCTGAGAACATACTGACCGAACGAAGGATTCTTCGGCTGTGGCAATGCCATCAGGGTTCCGCCGAGCAGGTGTGTTTTGTCGGCATCGTTCACGAGAACCATATCGGCTCCCGGATGATCGGTTCGTTCGGTGCCGTAAACAGATTTCAGGTAGCGAGGTTTGTCCCATTCGAAAACATCGCTGATGTCCAGGGTTCCAACGAGATTGCCTTCCGGACAAGTCAAAGCGACTTTTTGACCACTCGACAATTTGCCAGCCAGTTCGGCAGTGACGGGGAAAGAAATCGGAATGGTCCAGGCGTATTTTTTGCCTTCATTTTCGATGACCGATTCATCGAGAACACGATTGTAGGTCGCACTGTCCATTGGACCTTCGAGCGGAGAGAGTGTTCCGTCTGCAATTCGGTAAACACTGGAAAGGTCAGCAGCCGTCATCGGCACTTTTGTCAAAGAAGCCGCTTCGCTTTTGAAAGATTCGACATCTGCAGCTGGAACGGTGCGGCAGACAGGTTCAGATAGACCACCATGCACAGGAATTAAATCGCTCATAGTTTAATTGGTTCTACGTGGGAAAAGAGGAAACAGTTTGCGTAAACAGAGCGGACGCAAGCTGTCCACCCGTGCCGGAAGATAGAACATCTGACAAGCCAGCGTCAACCGGGAGTTTCAGAAAAGCGAATTTCCTGTCAGATCAATGACTGTATATATCAAATGTCTGAAGGAGTTGAATCAGACTGAAACATTCAGTGATGCCGCCAATTCGCTGATCTGGCGCCAGGTTTCATCTGGTATGGAAACGCCATCCTGAATTCGTTTGGTGTAGGTTTGTCGTTCCATTTCGCCTGGAAACAGGATTTTTTCCACGCCCGGGCACTTTTTCGCGGATTTGATGTGCTCTTCGTAGGATTTCATCCAGCCATCATATTCTTCTCGCCCGACAATCTGCTCGATATCGATCAGTTGCATCCAGACGCCGTTGGCTCCGCGAGGCAAGTCGTTTCGACCGACTCCGCTGCCGGAGAGGATTCCGCAAAAGACATCGACCATCACGGAAAGCCCAAAGCCTTTATGGGCCAATGGGCCACCCAATGGCAAAATGCAGCCATTTGGCTCGGCGTAAAAATCGCCAGGAGTGGTACTCGGGTTGCCGGCTCCGTCAATCATCCAGCCTTCCGGAACCTGCAGGCCGGATTGATGAGCGACCCGCAATTTTCCTTCGGCTGTCGCACTGGTGGTCATGTCGAGCACGATGGGAGCTTCGTTTCCGGGTGCAGCCATCGAAATCGGATTCGTTCCCATACGACGTTCCATCGCTCCAAAGGGAGCCACCTGGCCGGGACCGGGGGCATTCACGGACATCAAAGCGGCAAAGCCTTTCTCGGCTGCCATTTCCGTATAAGAGCCGAGTCGGCCTACGTGATTGCAATTGCGAATGAAGGCATCGGCTGTTCCGCAATCGCGGGCTTTAGTGGCCAGCTGATCAAATGCAAAAGTGGATGCGACCTGACCAAACCCGAAATGGGCATCGACAACCAGAAAAGCCGCACCTTCCCGAATCACTTCAGGACTGACTCCCGGTTTGATATGACCGTCTCGAATGAAACTCACATATTGCATCAGTCGCATCACACCGTGACTGTCGTGCCCGACCAGATTCGCCCCGGAAAGCTCCGCAGCCACGACACTTGCTTCTTCAGGCGTGGCTCCCGCAGCAGTTAAGATCTTTGTTCCCAGTTCCAAAAGTTCATTCGCAGATAATACCGGCATCGATGCATCCGTTGGCAGAAGTTGTATTAAAAATCATTATTTGTCCGAGTGTGGCAATTTATGGATGACATCGCAAGCTATTGAAATGCCATGCTGATTGAACCTGATCAAAATGGAAAAAGTCACTCAGCGTCTAATGCATCCTCCAGGTCGTCGAGTTTCACCTTCGCGACTTCCATAGTCTGTTTTGCTCCCGAGAATGCAATCAGAATGTGGTTATCTTTTTCGATGATGTGCGGATAATCGATGTGGCGTTCACCAATCAGATAGAGCAGAGATGTAAAGACCAGTCCGTCTCGACTGATTGCTATGGTGAGAGGATCCCGTCTTTTAGGATTTGAATTGGATACCAGTACGTAAAAATCACGGGATGTCCGAAGCACAAAAAATTTGCTGGTCGCATCTGGAAAATTCGTTGTTTGAATTTCACTCCAGGTTTTTCCCTGATCGGTCGAGAAGCAACGTAGTAAGCGTTTTGAGCCTCCATTGTCACGAATTAAACCGACCAGATTATCTCCATCTGGCAACGTATACCAATAGGGCTCTTCTGGCTTCTGTTCTTTTCCATATTTCGCCAGTGGTCGGTCGTGCCAATCGTCGAACGATTTAACACCACCGATAATAACGCTGACTTGCTGGCGATGATCACGTCTTGTCATCAGCCACTGACCATCAGGAAGTTTCTTAGGTGGGAAATTGTTCAATGTATCGTCATTGACTGTGCCGTGCATCTC
>DOCI01000076.1:2888-6687 GCA_003503535.1 Planctomycetaceae bacterium | reverse complement strand
TCTTTTCATTTCGTCCCAGCGAAAGGCTTCCAGGCTCAAACCAGGTCCCGGATAACCAGGAGCATTAAAGTGACTCGCCAGTGCAAGGAGTTGACCATCACGAATCCAGAATCCACGGGCAATCCAACCGAATCCCTCTCGTCGGGGTGGACCGCTCAAGTCTTTGGGCTCACTCCAATTTAAACCATCTGAGCTGGTCGCGTAGGAAACTCTCGTTCCCGGGCGGTCATGTCCTGGCACAATATTTCGGTGCTTTTCGGGAGCCACGCCTGAATGAGGAACGCCTGGACCATCACTCCACATGGCCCAATACTGATTTGCAAAGTCGCAAATATAGGCATGCTGATGAACCCAGCGTCCTCCCTGATCACGCACATCGCTGATCACAGCATGTTCAAATGGAATTTTCGGCAGCTTGCGGAAATCGATTTTTTCAGACTGTGTCCCAATTTTTGGCAGGTCGAGCATCACGCGGTCTTCAATTGGAATGGCCCGAGTGTGAATCAAGTCATTTTCCTGTGCAAGAGAAGACTTCACAGAAAAGAACAGGGAGATCATCAGAAAAAGTGGCAATGAAAATTTCGACATGGTCTATCCAATTCGATACTCGAAAATACTGGAATCAGCTGAACTCTGTATAGTCCATTGCTGATGCATAATGCCAGCGTTCTTTCGAATTGAATGGGGCTTTCAGGAAGCTGACTTAAAACGGCCAGAAGATTTTCCACCATGTCCAACGACTGTTGGTTGCAGTTTCCTGAGGCGGTTCCTGAATGGCAACTTCTGGAGAAATAGTTTCCATTGAAGCCGTCTGGATTTCTGACGGTTGATCAGCAATTGGTCTTAGTGGACCGGGAACAAGCCAGGCATAATTGGATTCGTGAGCGGTCAGGCCTCTGGAAATCACAGGAGCACCCGAGAGAGTCCGCTTAACATCGACCAGCAGGCCATCGGCGTAACTGGCGTGGCCCAATTCGAAGAGGCCGAAATCGACCTGAGACGCATCGATCATGTCGATGAATTTTTGTTCCGGAAAGACTGTCAATTCTATCCCACCCTGACCGAGCCGACGTCCCTGATGCACCAGTTGAGAGGCTTTCAGGGCTTTATCATTTGAGGAAGCATATATCGTCACACGATCAGCCTGGGTGATCTTGGGAGCGATTTCGTATTTGAATGTTCGGGCATCGATATCAGGAGCGGCCAAAATCACCTGATTGAATTTAGGAACATCACGATACAGCGATTGCTCGGATAGATTCTTGAGAACGTCGGTCACAATCCGATTCCCCATACTGTGAGCAATCAAGTGGACTTTTTTCGCACCGGAATCGCGGGCAATCTTTTCTACGAATTCAAGAACGTGTTCTTTTGCGAAATCGGCGGAGGTCATGTCGGCGACATAGCCGGGCAGCTTTCCCTGAGAAGGCCAGCTGAACATGATTGGTGGCCCCTGAAACCTTAAATCGTGAGCCATTTGAGCTGTCCGCCGAGCCGCGTGGGCGAAGCTGACGTTGTAACCATGCACAAACACGAAAGCTTCTTCGCTGCCGGAAAACTTCACGTCATCCTGTAAATCTTTGAGGAATCGATCTTCCTCAACAGCTTCGATGCTCTGCAGCATCACATGACGATCAGGATTTTCATTGAACTCCAGCTTCCAGATCGAAGGCCGTTCGATCTCCCCGTAATCATGAGACGGGGGAATGCTGACTTCACACATACCGTACTGAAGAGCGGAAGGTTCCGGTCCATAATAATTATTGGGTGTGGAGTCGCCAGTCGGCTTTCGGTCGGTTCCATAGAAAACGCGAACGATATCCCACGCATTTTCGGGATCCAGGCCGCAAGGCTCCCCTGGCCATGCTTCAGCTTCTCTGGCCTGATTGTTTTTGGCAATCCGATCACTTGCCGATCTCGGATTCCCACCCAGGCTGCAACCGTAGATGAAAGAAACGGTGCAGACAATTCCCAACGTGAAGATGCGAAGTCCATTTCGCATAAGGTAGCTTCCTCGTTCTGATACATAATTCACATGTCGAGCACAAATTCAGTGATCACGTGTGGAGCAATAGATGATTTCCTGTTCTGGCGTCAATATTTCACTCAACTCAGAGGAATTTGTGTATTTTCTTCAATGAACTGCCGGGAATAATCATTGAAAATATAGCAGAGAATATTGATATGTGTTGAAGTGGCGATGCTTGATCGGTAACAATGGTAATAGAACTTTCAAACCAACATCCCTGCCTGCACACCCCTGAGTTTCCCCAGAATAAACAGAACACAGAGGACATTCGATGCTGAATTTTGAAGGGAAAGGTGTTTCCCACAATTGCAACGGCACCACCCGTCGCGACTTTCTGCAAGTCGGAACATTGGGAGCGATGGGGTTGACGCTGGCCGATGTGATGGCAGCTGAAGCGGCGATGAAGCCTGAACAGAAGAAGGACAATCGCTCCTGCATCATGATTTTTAATCTCGGTGCTCCCAGTCACATCGATTTATGGGACATGAAGCCCGATGCTCCCTCAGAAATTCGCGGTCCCTTCAAACCGATTTCGACCAACTCGCCGGAAATCCAGATTTCCGAAATGCTCCCCCGACACGCACAGGTCGCCGACAAATTCTCGCTGGTTCGGTCTGCTCATCACGGTGGAGCCGCCGTTCACGATTCCGGCTGGCAGATTGTGCAGACCGGCCGTCAGTTTTCTGGCGGGGTCAATACGCCCCATGCTGGTGCGGTCGTGAATTATTTGAAAGGACGCCGGACAGATTTACCACCCTTTGTCGTACTCCCCGAATTGATGGGGCGGGGCGGGGGGAATTTGCCGAATGGCCAGGCTGGTGGTTTTCTCGGCAAGGCTTACGATCCCTTTGCCCTGAATGCGAATCCCGCAGAAAAGAATTTTCAGGTTCCCGATTTGCTACCACCTAAAGAAATCGGCACCGTCCGTTTGAATCGACGACAGAAACTTCGTGAACTGGTCGACGAAACGGCGAACGTCTTCGAGGCCACAGAAAACGCGGCATTATTGAACGACAATTTCGAATCCGCATTTCGCCTGATGACCAGCCCACAGGCTCGCGATGCATTTGATCTTTCGAAGGAGCCCGCCAGTGTTCGCGAAAAATATGGGATGAATCGATTCGGTCAGTGCTGTCTACTCGCGCGACGACTGGTCGAAGCCGGCGTGAGATTTGTGACCATCAACACCTTCCTAACGGTCTTCAATGAAGTCACCTGGGACATCCACGGTTCCAAGCCGTTCACATCCATCGAGGGGATGCAGACGCAA
Source organism: Planctomycetaceae bacterium (assembly GCA_003503535.1). GTDB lineage: Bacteria > Planctomycetota > Planctomycetia > Planctomycetales > Planctomycetaceae > Rubinisphaera. The sequence continues at coordinate 3,388 of DOCI01000076.1, read as the reverse complement.
ATCTGTCCGATGTACGATCAGGCTTACGCAGCTTTGCTGGAAGATCTGGAAGAGCGGGGCTTATTGGAAGATACGATGGTCTGTAACCTCTCTGAATTCGGCCGCACTCCGCGCGTCAACCCGGCTGGAGGTCGCGACCATTGGCCTCAATGCTTCACTGTGTATTTCGCCGGTGGAGGAGTGAAGGGGGGACAGGTTGTCGGAGCGAGCGATCCGATCGGTGGAGTTCCGGCAGATCGCCCAGTCGAACCAGCTGATATCGTCGCCACAATTTTCAAGAGCCTGGGACTGGACCCCGAAACGACATTGCCGGGCCCAGGAAACCGCCCCTTCCCACTCGTCGACTTCGGCCATCATCCAATTCACGAATTGTTTTGATGTCATTTCAAAGGTAGGACAGGCTACCAGCCTGTCTGAAAGAGCTTCGGGAAATAGACAGGCTGGAAGCCTGTCCTACAAATTAATGAACAATGTAGGTTGGGTTAGCGAAGCGTAACCCA
>DOCI01000076.1:0-2719 GCA_003503535.1 Planctomycetaceae bacterium | reverse complement strand
GCGGAGCGCCCCCGCCACCCCAGGTCAATTGATAATGATCAATTATTTTTTTGCGTTCTACTTAAATTGGTTAATACCATGAAAAGCTGTGTTCCCATTATTTTGATCCTCATTGGTTCGTTATTCACGAATCAATCCTCTATTTGTGCGCAATCGGTAATTCTCCCCGCAGAAGTCGTGATCAGTGATCCGTCAGCCACGCAACAGTTGTTATTACAGAACTCCAAAGGTGAGGAAGTCGGCTCTCAAATTACAGAAGGCGTTGAGTGGAAATCATCCGATGTGTCGATCGCTAAGATTTCCTCTGATGGAGAGGTTACGCCTGTCGCTAATGGCAAAGTAACCATCAGTGCCGTTCATCAAAATGTAACGAGTGAGGCGACGGTCACTGTTCAAAATGTAGAGCAGAAAAATCCTCCCTCATTTCGGCACGATATTTTACCTGTACTATCTAAAGCGGGTTGTAATTCCGGTGCCTGTCATGGTGCACTGGCGGGCAAGGGGGGCTTTCGTCTTTCATTGCGGGCTTACGATCCTCCAACCGATTTCTTCAATATCGTGAAACAGGATCAGGGACGACGTGTCGAATTCGCTGATCCCGGTCGCAGTCTGATTCTCGCCAAACCTTCCGGCGGAATGCCTCACAAAGGGGGCATTCGCTTCGAAACCGATTCGGAAGAATACCAGATTCTCGCTCACTGGATTTCTTCAGGAGCACCCGGACCGACGCCTGAAGATCTTGAAGTGCAAGCACTCACCGTGTTACCGGGACGTTCGCTGCATCAGGTGGAAGAGCAGCAGAAGCTGGTTGTGCAGGCGACTTTTTCCAATGGGAATAACCGCGACGTCACCTCCCGCGTGATCTGGTCTTCGACGAATGAAGCTGTCTGTTCGGTCGATGAACAGGGAAACGTGACTATCAATGGTCCGGGTGAAGGGGCGATTGTTGCCTGGTATTCGAGTCTGGTTGCCATTGCCCGCATCACCGTTCCATTTCCTGAGGTTTCCGACCCGCTGGCCGATCAGGAGAACGTCGATCAGCGTAAGCCAAGAAATGTTCTCGATGAGCTTATCGACAAACAACTGGTACGTCTCAACCTCCCCGCCTCAGCCGGTTGTACGGATCAAACATTTGTTCGTCGTGCTTATGTCGACACAATCGGTCGACTTCCCACAGTGGAAGAAACACAAGAGTTTCTAACGAATAATGCTCCTGAGAAACGGGATCTACTCATCGAAACGCTGCTTACTTCCGAAGACTTCGTCGATTTCTGGACCTATCAATGGTCGGATGTGATGATGATTAACGGCACGCTGCTCAGGCCACAGGCAGTGAAGACTTATTACGAGTGGCTGCATTCGCATGTCGAAAAGAATACGCCCTGGAATGAGGTCGTGCAGGAAGTTGTTACTGCAACTGGAAGTAGTGTCGAAAATGGGGCGACGAATTTCTATGCCCTGCATCAATCACCCGAGGATATGACCGAGAATGTTTCCCAGGCATTTCTCGGATTATCGATCGGCTGTGCCAAGTGTCATAACCACCCTCTCGAAAAATGGACGAACGACCAATACTACGGCATGGCCAACCTTTTCGCCCGCGTGAAGGCCAAAGGCTGGGGAGGCGAAAGTCGCAATGGCGATGGCATCCGCACCCTCTATGTCACCGAATTCGGAGATCTGGTTCAACCAAGAACCGGCAAGCCTCAACCGCCGACACCGCTCGATGCCGTTTCCCTGGAAATGGATGATCCGTCCGATCGTCGCATTGAACTGGCCGAGTGGTTGACTGCTCCCGAGAATCCATACTTTGCCCGCTCGATCACCAACCGCATCTGGGCTCGATACTTCGGTGTCGGACTTGTGGAAATGGTCGACGACATGCGCGCAACAAACCCCGCTTCTAATGAAGAACTGCTGCAAGCGGCAGCTGATTATCTCGTCGAACAAAAGTTTGATCTAAAATCTCTCATGCGAATGATTCTCCAATCCAATGCCTATCAGAGATCGAGCGAACCTCTCCCCGGAAATCGGGATGAGCAGCGTTTTTATTCGCGATACTATCCTCGCCGCATGATGGCCGAAGTCCTGCACGATGCCATCGTGCAGGTGACCGGCGTTCCCACAAAATTCGACTTCATCGGCTTCCCGGGAGCAGATCGTCAAAAAACAGATTTCTATCCCGAAGGAACCCGAGCGGTCGAACTGTTTGACTCGGCCGTCGAAAATTATTTCCTGTCGACATTTGGTCGCAATCCTCGAAATATCGTTTGCGAATGTGAACGCTCCGCTGAACCGAGTACCGTTCAGGTGCTGCATCTTTCCAACGGAGAGACGATCAACAAGAAGCTCAAAGACGATAAGGGACGTGTCGCCGAAGTGCTCCGACTTCGGTCACTAGGAATGTCGGACTCTACTCTGGTTGACGAGCTCTATCTGAGCAGCCTGGGACGATATCCTACGGCTCACGAGCGAGATGAAATCACATCGATGCTGCCCGAGGCTGACTCTCCAGAAGAACGCGACGTCGTTGAAGATATCTTCTGGGCCATCCTGAGTACCCGCGAGTTTCTGTTTAATCATTGATTTTACACAAAGAGTTGTAGGTCAGGCATTGCCTGACGAATTTCGCACTCCTGGCAATAAACAAAAATGAATTCTTTTTGATCGTTATAAATCATAAAACCTGGGTGGCGGGGGCGCTCTCGAAGAGAAACCC
>DOCI01000147.1:2483-3831 GCA_003503535.1 Planctomycetaceae bacterium | reverse complement strand
GAACGAACCCGGGACAAGATGGCGGCTGCCCGTCGCAAAGGCCGCTACATCGGCGGCACGCCCGTCCTGGGCTACGATGTCGATCGCGAGAAATCCAGGTTGACGGTCAACGAACCCGAAGCCGAGCAGGTCCGCGAAATCTACAACATCTATCTGGAGAAGAAATCGCTACTGGCAACATTGGCCGAAGTTGACCAGCGTGGCTGGAGTACCAAGGTCTGGACCACGAAGAAGGGGATCGAGCGGGGTGGCCAGCCGTTCGACAAATCCCGCCTGCACAAAGTGCTCACGAACAAGACCTACCTCGGCAAGGTGATTTATCAGGATGAGGTCCACGAAGGTCTGCACGAGGCGATCGTCGATCCTGAAATCTTCGCTCAGGTCCAGCAGCAACTCGAACAGAACCGCATCAAACAGGGAGTCCCCAACCGCAAGCGAACACCTGCCTTGCTGAAAGGCTTGCTTTACTGCGATCCCTGCGGCACAGCGATGGTTGCCACCTACACCCAGAAGGGGAAGAAACGCTATCGCTACTACGTCTGCCACAAGGCCCAGAAACGGAGCTGGCAGAACTGTCCCTCGAAATCGATCCCGGCAGCTGAGATTGAAACCTATGTGGTCGACCAGATTCGAGAGATTGGCCAGTCCCCGAAGCTGATCAAACAAACCATCAAAGCCGTTCGCAAGAAGCAGAATGAAATCGCCCAGAAATTCGCTGCTGAGCAAACGCAATTGAAGCAGTCGCTCACAACCGCCAACCGGGAACTGACCCGCCAACTGCAACGCCCCCAAGGCCCGGACATCGATCGACTGGCCGAACTGCAGGACCAGATCCAGAAAGCCGAAAAACGCCTGCGAACCAACCTCAACGAACAGTCCCGCCATCAGCGACTGGAGATCCCGGACGAACAGATCATCGAATCACTGAGCCAGTTCGACAGACTCTGGTCAAGCATGAGCCTCAACGAACAATCCCGCTGCCTGAACCTGCTGATCGAACGAGTCGGCTACAACGGCGAGGATGGGACGGTAGCCATCACGCTGCGACCAACGGGACTGGAAGAATTTCTGCAACAGACAACAACTGAGGAGATGAGCGTATGAGCCAATTGACAATCACAGGGAAGGTGAATTTTCAGAAGGGGAAGAAGGGACGCAAGCGTCTGGCGGAAGGACAGGACCGTGTGAAACCCAAAGGTCGCCTGCCACGCGTCACCAAACTGATGGCGTTGGCGATTCGGTTTGATCAGTTGATCCGTGACGGCGATGTCAATGACTATGCCGAACTCGCACGACTCGGCCACGTCAGCCGAGCTCGTATGACACAGATCATGAACCTGTTGAACCT
>DOCI01000147.1:371-2360 GCA_003503535.1 Planctomycetaceae bacterium | reverse complement strand
CAGATCATGAACCTGTTGAACCTGGCACCGGAGATTCAGGAAGAGTTCCTGTTCTTGCCGCGTGTGGAGCAGGGGGGTGATCCGGTGACGGAGCGGGAGTTGCGGGATGTTGTTGGGGTGGAGGATTGGGTTGAGCAAATGCGGATTTGGAGTTAGTCACACACATGATGTTATCGTGGCGAACTTAATTTAATGCCATCGTTCTTGAAGAGCATGAATCCGGCATGTACGCTTATTGGTATTGTGAAGATCGCGGCATAGCATCATTGAAACATCAGTGTTCTGTGACAAAGAACCTATGCATTCTTCGATGGTTAAGTTTTTCCATCCATACTCGACCGTATAAATGCGGTAAAACGTTACCGCACTTCGGTGGTCGAATACCTGTTAGGCGACTGAAAACTGCCTCCATTCCAAAGGAGATTTGATGAACCCGTCTTCGCATTCTATTTTGAACTCCAGCACTCAAAATGATCACTGGGATACGACCGGCTGGTTCCTCGGCGCACTGGGCGCATCTTGTTGGTTCGTCGGCAGTGCTGTTGCGCTGGCATGGCGTGGGCAACTCGCGCTTGCGAGCATATCTTTGTCATCATGGATGATCGCGATTGGAACGTCCTTTTGGCTATGGCGTTCCAGAGACCGCATTGGCGTTTTCTCAGCACGAATTGTCCTCATGTTTGTCCTTTCTCTCGTCATGCCGCTGGTCTGGTACACTTCATGGGATAGACCTATTGACGCCATGCCGTCGCTTAATTGGATTCGAAACGTATCTGGGATCGGGGCTTCTTCCATTTACCCGCTAATAATCATTTGCCTGCTTGCAGAGAAATGTTACTCGTTCGCTAATCCTTCGCGGGGCAGCGACAGAGAACGGCGGATAACGATGCCGTGAACCGGAGCGGCGAAGTCAGGCGTTTTGACAATGGACAATCTTTCGTCGCCGCCCGATTACGGCTGACGTTATACGCCAAGTCAACCAAATACCAAGGAACCTAAATGAAATCATCCAACGTTGAAAAAATCGAGCTGATCCTCTCTCACTGGGTTGAGTCAACTCGAAATGATAAGAAAGATAAAATCCTTGAGAATCATCAATTAAATGCTGTCATATTTGATGTGTTGCCGCCCATTCAGTATCAGGGGAAAGATGCATATCGGAAGAGTTTTGATGAATGGCAGCCACCGTTTGAAATTCCGTGTCTTTTCGAGCTTTCCGAATTAAACATCCATGCAAGCAATGAAGCCGGATTTGCTCATTGTATTATCAACTGTGGTGGCACACTGCCAGACGGCAAGGAAGTCAGGGATACTGTTCGAGCAACATTTTGCTTCGTTAAAGTTGGTGATGATTGGCGCATTGCCCATCACCATATCTCAGCACCCAAGAATGTTGGTGAATAAGGTTTGGCGTAAAACAATTGCATGCAGTTGACACCCTTTCCACTACGGCCTTCGGCGCTCCGTTCCAAGGGCTCGCTACGCGAGGCCCATTGGGCTGCAACTGATGCAAGGCGTTCGGCTACAAATATAGCGTCGATTTGTAATCGCTGAGCCAATTGAATGATTGGTAATAGAGAGACAAGCATGGATTACGATGACTTAAAGCGACAACCCGTGACACGCCTCGGATCGACCGCAACCATCCTAATCGGGCTTGGTCTCATGCTGGTTGGGTATTTCCTATTGTTTGTCATTGGAGGGTCTTCGCTCAGGCTGGGTGAGGCGAGCGAACAGTGGCCTACTGTAGACGGAGTGGTCATCTCATCAGGCCTTGCTGGCGGAGCTTTTAGAGGAGAGGATGACCGTTCCTATACACCTGAGATCACTTATCGCTATGAATTGGAAGGCGATACCTACAAATCTGACCGGATAAATTTTCGGGTAGGCGGATTCAACTTACCATCGAGAAGTGCATTCCGCGAATACATCGATAAATATCCCGAAGGCGAAAGAATTTCGGTGTATTACGATCCGAAGAATCCAGAG
>DOCI01000147.1:0-180 GCA_003503535.1 Planctomycetaceae bacterium | reverse complement strand
CCGCACATCAAGAAACGACTGGCTAAGTAAAGACGTGGGCGTAGAATGCCGAACCATCGCATGCACGGGAGCGGCGATTGCCAGCGGATTTTGAAATCAACGTCAACTCCCGCCGCCCCGTGATGCTGGACGTTACCCCTATCTGATTGCCGATCTCGAAGGCACATTTGAGCAAGATGT
>DOCI01000146.1 GCA_003503535.1 Planctomycetaceae bacterium | reverse complement strand
CCAACAACCTCCCGCAACTCCCGCTCCGTCACCGGATCGCCCCCCTGCTCCACCCGTGGCAAGAACAAAATCTCTTCTTGAATGTCAGGAGCCAGGTTCAACAGGTTCATGATCTGCGTCATTCGAGCCCGAGTCACGTGGCCCAGTCTGGCGAGTTCGGCGTAGTCAATGACGTGGCCATCGCGGACCTTGTCCGATTATGCATCGTTTATACCAAAGCAAATTTGGTTAGTAGAGTATTGTACCTGAAAGTCGGTGAACGGTATCCCGCGCATTAGCAATTGATTCAGAGTCGTTGGACATGATCTCCTTTAACGCAACCAAGAACTCATGCGTTTGTGGGATTGTAAGACCGTGAATCTTTCGCGGTGCGTGAACGTCGAGAGTGTCGCACACAAATTGGTAGAATTCCGTATCGGTCATCCAACCTTTTATGTCATTGATAATTCTTGAGCAAAGCACAGCACGTCCAGCATCATTCGGGACGGTGTGATCAAAACTTCCGTATGATCCTAGTCGGGACTTCGCGTTTTCCGTTTCGAGTTGAATTTGAGTGTAGTGGCATGCATAGCCATGGGGTGGTGATGGGTATATCGAGGCATGAAGTTCAACCGATTCTCTGATCGCGACGACAGCAATTGCAGCGGGAATTGAAGTACGGCTGCCAGTCGCACCTGTATTAGACGCTTGAGTAATCAACCGCTTGCAAGTTTCGCATCTGCGCGATCGAAGGATTGGTTGCTGTACGGAACAGACATCGCAATAGATCATGTCGCTTTCACTCCTTGGAAAAATCAAGACGCATAACGTCAAAGCTGAGTGGCGCGCGTCAGCGCGTCTGCTCGAGCGTCTAGTTAGGCCCTTTCGCCCAGTATACTGGTATGTTCGCCAGTCCTTCAGCGATTCGATGCAGACGATTTGTCTTAGCATCATAGATGAATAGATTGTCAGGGGCTTTGTGCCATCTCTTTGCAATGAAGGCAACCTGCCAACCACCAAATGCCCAGACATAGCTATGCCCATACAGGTGCGGGAACCTCATCGTCGATCCATTGTGAATATTGACCTGTATCGGAGAAGGGCCGCTAGCCGTAGACCTTGAATTCTTATACGCCCTGGCGTCGTAGAGCCCAATCGGAAAGGGTTCGTCAGACCGGTCTTGCCCAGTCCCGTCAAAGCGCAATCTCAAGCCATGCCTCTTGTCACCCTCTTGGATGTTAGCGAGAAGGCCTGTTTCGTCACGTGTTAAGGCCAGTCCATAGACACTACCCATCAAACGGAATGACCTCACGACCTCTGCTTTGGACTTATCAATACTTAGATGGGTAATCTGAGTAGATATAGGAAAGCCGTCATGGCCTCGGTCAAACTTACGAACTACTGCCTGTCTCCCTTCGTCAAAAATTGCGATAGTACCTTCATACTCGGCATTAAGTGCCACCGTTCGAGTGACATTGCAACCTAGTTCAATGATCCGCAATTCGTTGTTCTTGATGTGGCTACAAGTATAAAGACATCCACTGAGGCCGGACGGGAGTTCTCCAAGAGGAGATGAAGACTGCTCGGACGCGAAATCAATTACGGACCTCAGCTCCTCGGGGAAATAGGAAAGCATTATTGACCATTTAGCCAATGCGCGTGCCAAAGATGTTTTTGACAGCTTCAATGAGCCAGTTGTCTCCCCCACAATTCCGCACAACTGAGGAAAGACCTGCCTATTTGTGTCAATACTTGCTATCTGTCTTAGCTCTAGCTGGTAGCCCATATCTGCAAGGGCCAAATGCAGCACTTCTGCATCGAATATACCTTCGAAGTCACTTGAGAGAACCTGATACCGGACATGTACATTGGACAATACACTGGCTTGCTCTTTCTTTCGCATCACCGCGTCACTGTCGTAAATAACAAAGGTACTGCCGGACAGCGGTCCTCCTTCTACCAAGCGTGGAATGTTGGAGTCACCCTTTGCATTCAGAACTGTTACGTGCTCACTTCCCTGTCCTGTTTCTACAGGCAACAAAGCATTGAAGTAAATCTCCTCGGAATCTCCACCGACAATTATACGCTTGGGTGTCATTCAGGGGCCTTTGAGCGTACATAACAGATATTCGACCGCCGAAGTACGGTAAATTTTTACCGCATTTATTCGGTCGAGTATGGGTAAAAAACTCAACTATGTAAGAATGCATAGGCTCTTTGTCACGGAACACTAATGATCCAATGATGCTATGCCGCAATCTTCACAACACCAACAAGCGTACATGCCTGAGTCATACTCTTCAAGAACGATTCCATTTATTTGAGTTCGGCACAACAACCTCAGGTTTGTGTGATTAACACCAAATCCGCTTCTGCCCTTCCCAATCCTCCACACCAACAACCTCCCGCAACTCCCGCTCCGTTACCGAATCACCTCCCTGCTCCACCCGTGGTAAAAATAAGATCGCTTCCTGAATGTCAGGTGCCAGGTTCAACAGGTTCATGATTTGAGTCATTCGAGCCCGAGTCACGTGGCCCAGTCTGGCGAGTTCGGCGTAGTCAATGACGTGGCCATTGCGGATCAACTGTTGTGGGGAGAGCCGTCAGCGATGGTGGTCCTTAGGCCCATCAGCATGTGATGCTTAACTGGCATCCCAAGTGCAATGCTTCTTACCGTTTCGAGTGAATAGATAGACCGAGATGTCATAGTTCCCGTCTTGTATCGAGGCAATTGGCTTCTCTGGGAGGTATCTCTCCCAGACGTCGTTCAAATCAGAATCCTCTTGGTCTTCCGTTGAGAAACTGTTGATGAATTCCGCCTTATCGATGAAGTCTAGCTTGGAGGCAATCTTCTCAAAAATGCAGTAGTCGCCGTCTCGAAAAGGCCAGTATCGGTCCTGCCATGTGGGTAATGCTGGAGTGCGAAAAACAATGATTTCCTTTTGTTCGTCAGAGCCTTCAAATGTTTCGTTTGTTTCGATTTCTAATTCTTTCAATTTTCCTTCGCTGAGGCACGTATAACAAATGCAATCAATGTCCCTTGCTCCATAAAAACCACTACCGTCTAGCCAGATTCCTTTTTCCCCGCATGCAGAACATGGCTTCGCTTCGTCCGTTCTGAAGGCGAAATTCTGAGGGTCGCGAAAATATGTGAATTCAATTTTTTGCATAAAGATCGAGTATGGATGGAAAACCTAACTATGGAAGAATATCAATAAGCGTACATGCATGAATCAGGCTCTTCAATAACGATGCAATTAAATAAAGTTCGCCACAATTATTTCATGTGTGTGATTAACGCCAAATCCGCTCCTGCTCCGCCCAATCCTCGACCCCCACAACTTCCCGCAGCTCTCTTTCCGTCACCGGATCACCCCCCTGCTCCACACGTGGCAAGAACAAGATCGCTTCCTGAATCTCCGGAGCCAGGTTTAAAAGGTTCATAATCTGCGTTATTCGAGCCCGACTCACCTGCCCCAGTCGTGCGAGTTTTGCGTTGTCTGCGACCGGGGCATCTTGGATGAGTTATTGTGTGGAGGGCCGTGAGTAATGGTGTCCCTTACCCGATTATCTGGCAGTGTCTTCGGTTGTAGTCCAATATTTGCTGAGGGCTGTTTCGATCATCGGGCGTTCGAATTCGCAATTCGGATCTGACAATCGAAGCAGAAGGAATTCTCGTACAGCAGTCCGTTGTAAATCAGACAGCAAAGAAAATCGAGATATTGCGTCGTGTTCGAAGTAGGTGAGATGGAATACGACATCTTGCTCAAATGTGCCTTCGAGATCAGCAATCAGATACGCGGGCAAGTGGAATCGCATCCCTTCAGCATCGAAGAACGACAAACTGCAGTAGTAGCGATTGAGTTCGGTGGCGGAAATTATCGACCAGTCGAACTTTTCATCATTTGAGCGGTAACCAGCGAGGGTTTTCGCATCCGCGTAGTCGTCAAGACCGTCTGCTTCTGTTAGACCAACTCCATCACCAAGCTCTACGCCCCAAAAAGCGGCGCGGATCAATTCAGCGACACGTCTCTGTTCTTCGGTCATTGTGAATGACAATCCTTGGATAAGCACAGGTAGGAATGTCTTTGCCAGATAAGGCCCCAATCTCAGCGACCCGGCCCACGAGGGCGGGCGATTGCAATGGACTTACCCAGGTTTGGTGGG
>DOCI01000008.1:31299-37273 GCA_003503535.1 Planctomycetaceae bacterium | reverse complement strand
CAATCCTCAGAACGTGCCACCTTATTCCAACCCTGCCAACAATCCTCAGAACGTGCCACCTTATTCCAACCCTGCCAACAATCCTCAGAATGTGCCTCCTTATTCTAACCCTGTGTCCAATAACTCGGGCACAGTCGTTGACCAGACACTCTCGTTTAATCCTTCTGGAGGCTGGTCAATGGGAAAACCCAATGTCCAGGACTTTCCTGTCAGACGAGGTAGTCGCGTCAAAATCACCCAGACTGATCAGGGAGTGAAGATGACCGATACACGTCAATCAGCATCGTTGTTTACAAAAACTCCACAAAATAAAAACCAATACACTTATGCCGGCACTACCGATTCAAATGGTCAACAGAGTGACCCGGCAAACGCCACTGTGATCATGGTGCAAACAGGTAATGATACAATTGAAATTCAATATCCAGGCACGACTTACCATCTCAAACGGACAAGCCCACCGGAAACTCTCGTCAAAGCCAAAGCTGACCTGATGAAAATACTTGATAAGTCTCGCGAATCGGGAGGTCTGGCGAAGGCAAAATATCATAATGAATTTTCTGCACCTGCAGATGCCCACTGTCAGTTTTTGGAGAGTGTGAAGTTTGAAGAAACGGGAAATCCGCTCGATGCCCACTGGCTGGGAAGCATAAGATTCAACGAAATTGAAAGCAAATTAACAGGCATGGGATATCAGTTGGATGACCATTACCGACACAGTGAGTCCTGTTTCGTCATTCAAAAGAATGATCCCGTTGCATTGGAAAACATGATCACGCTCATGCGTTCCTCTGCTCAACACTGGAACAATTTAATGACACCAGAAAATACCATCTACGTTATTGGGGCTTCTGAATCGTCTGATAAACTGTATGTCACAATATGTGTCATACCTGTGCGTTAGTAAACGCAGTATCTCAAATTGTAGCAACTCATGGTTTATACAGTTCACACGCACCCTGATGTGCCTGATTACAACTGCAAGGACTAATATGAAACCGTTTGTTTTTTCTAAAACCTATCAACGGCTCATTTTTTCCATAATTGCCAGCTTTGCATGGTTCACTCTTTATGCGGAACCCTGTTTCGCTCAGCAACAGGTCATCAATAGCAGTACTGTGAAACTGAAGAACGAAGGAGCCTCAAGGTACTTAGGGATCAGTCACAGAAGCGAGTCGTCTTACTACCCTCTGACGCGAAGTCAGGATTCGGCAGAGTTATTGTCTCTCAAGAAGCCTCAGGATCATAATGCAGTGCCACTGAAGTACGGAGACACCATCTTCCTCAAAGCAACCGAGATGAGAGCCTGGCCAGACTACTGGAAACAATACAATTTTCTGGGCGTCTTTGGCGACGGTATTTACTACTGGACGGAAAAAGACAAACACTCTCACTGGGTTATTACCTCCGGTGAGACCCCCACTACACAGTCACAGCAAACGGGGCGACCTGTGCTAAAAGGACAGACAATTCGTTTGAAGAATGTTTTCAACAATCAGTATTTGTATGCGCCTAACAAAGATGATTGGAAGCTGAATACAGAATTGGAATCGAATAATAATACCCAATGGATTATTGAATAATAACATCAGTATAAAATGACCAAATGTATCCTGTCGAAACATTTTGGCAGGATGCATTTAGATCACAACATAAAGTAGGAGAATGCGATGTCGAGACCCTTATCCGCTATCTGTTTCTGTTCACTCTTTTCCGTGTTTCTGGTAATGCCCGTAACATTGCAGGCCCAGAATTTTACTCGGGAAGCCTTTATCCGCAGGGATGCGAATGTGGACGGACAACTTTCTTCCACTGAGTATCTGCTCAATCGGCGAGATCTAGATCTTGAATTTGCAAGGGTTCACTTTCAGGAAATTGATGTTGATGAAAGCCAAAGCCTGAGTATGAAAGAATATGTGGGGTTCGATCCCTTGACTTTTCTCTCCGAAATCGAGCGAGAAGTCTTCCGCATGACAAACGAGCAACGGGCACTGGAAGGCATCGCTCCCGTGAAGATCTCAAGAATACTCTCGTCATACGCTCGAGACTGGACCGCACAGATGGTCAAACAGCTTGATACCAATCATGGTGTGAAAGGTACTGAGTCGTATGCTTCAGCACGAAGAACAGCTGCAGCCAAAGACATGGATCTGTATTATTGGGGTGGGTCTGAGAACGTCAGCAGGAAAACCATCGAGAAAGATGCTCCGTCGCAACAAATTGCTCAAAGAGCGATTAATGGTTGGATGGAAAGTGAAGGACACCGTAAAAATCTGATGAATCCAGAACAGGAGTTTATCGGGATTGGTGCAATGTGGTCACAAGCCGATGGAAAATATTATTTCACCCAGATGTATATCAAGTACCCAAAATAAACGTACCCTCTGGTGCAATGAAGGTGATCTCTGATCCAGAATAAGTTATAAAGAAAATAGCAAAGTTGACAAGAAATTCCAGCTTACTGTTGGAGGCATAACTCTGAGGAATTTATAGATTTGAAACAATCGCAGCATATTTCAAATCCAAATTTGAACGAACTGCCTATCTCTCGATCAAGCCCTGCTGCTTCTCACAACATTCTGGATTTTTCCGAGCGAGTTCTCCTCTGCGATTCACAGTGAATCAATGATTGCTTTCCTATGAAGAAGTACGTGAGCAAACTCTGACAGAAATCGATAGAATCAAATCGACTGCTTCTCTATTGATTCAATACAGATCAAGGAACTCTGTGTGACAGGTTGTACTCGCTGGATTGGTCTCTTTGTCTTCACTAATGTTTTCCTCGGCGCAGGTTACGGTTACGGAAGGTAGGTATGCAAGATGCCACAAGAGACAAGGATCGTCGCGCCAGGACCCAGCGATCGCTCCGTCCGTACAGCAGACGACTTAGTACTTCAAGTTCCCACTGACTGGGAGCTACTGCCGCCCGGTGACGCCGCCCTGACGAGGCGTGTGAAGGCAGCCGGACCGACCTGGACTGTTCAGGAAAAGAAGGGGCGTAAGATGTTCTCACGGGGCGTTTGGGCCCCGGCAGATCGTATCGCTGCCATACGGTTTAAGCTGGAAGCAGAACGCTCAACCCACGCCTACGCAAAACGGAGAGCGGCCGACTCGGCTCGACGAGATCGGAAACATGCAGTGTACGTTGAAGACTTCCGAGCAGCTGTTGTAAAGTTCCTGGACTTCGACAGTCGCTACACTGGCATGGCCGATCAGCTTGCTGATGCAGTGACGAAACATGCCACACCCGTAGGGAGCGGCACAGTGGCCAGAACGCAGCGGATACCGATTGAGCAACGGGCCGAGTCGGCTGTCATCGCCTGGCTACGGCATCAAACGACAGCCTACGAAAATATGCAGATCCCTCGCGTCAAAGGCAAGCGGCGCGAAGTTCGCCGTATACTGGCTGAAGAATCGCGACGATTACTGGAGGCATACCGCAAAGGACAGCCATCGGATGCAGCAAGCTGCCCGCTTCAACTCGCTTTGACTCAATCCGATCTCAAGGAGAACTCAACATGACGGAACGTATTCGCTGGATCGGACTCGTAGTTTTTATCATTGTCTGCCTCAACACAGGCGGCCTCGGAGCGATTGCGACCACTCCCGAGATCGAAGGCTGGTACAAGTTGATCGCCAGGCCCTCCTGAAATCCACCTGGCTGGATCTTTGGTCCTGTGTGGACGACGCTCTACATTATGATGGCGATTGCGGCCTGGCTTGTATGGTAACAGGCAGGGTTTCAGGCTGCCAAGTTGTCACATGTTATGTTCGCCGTTCAACTGCTTCTGAATGTTGCCTGGTCTTGGATCTTCTTTGGAATGCACCTACCAGATTGGGCGTTCGCGGAGATTATCGTGTTGTGGCTGACGATTTTGGCAACGACGATTCTCTTCCTGAAAAAGTCGAAGATTGCCGGTGGGTTGATGGTGCCACATCTGGCGTGGGGCAGTTTTGCGAGCGTGTTGAACTTTACGATCTGGCGATTGAATGTTTGAGAAACAAGATTTCTACCATCCCTGAGTTCCAGGTTCACCCTTGAACGGACCGACAATCTTGCTGGTGATCCAACCGCCATAAAACCCGCCAGCCTGTGGTTGCACCCGTTCATCATTAACGAAGCAGGCATCCATCAGATGAGGATAAAAAGCGAGGTGGTCACGAATCGCCTCCAGGGCTGGTGTCGGTTTTGGATAAGACCAGGCCGCATTCTCTATCCTCCTCTCTCCCAATACGACATCAAAATAGCGAGCTTTCCCCTTCCATTCGCACCAGGATTGTTCCTGCGTCGGTTCCAGCAATTCCATACAGATATCTTCGGTCGGAATGTAATAAACCGGAGGGTGGCTCGTTTCAAGGACGCGCTTTGTTTGATTGCTCTCAACGATGACCTTGCCATCAAGAATAATCTTGATGAGCTCAGAGCAGACTTCACACTTTGGCGGTCGAGGATAGTCCCAGACTGATTCCTGACCTGGGTCAGGCTTGATACGTTCAATCGTCATTTAAGTTCTCCTGTATTTAAACCAGAAGATTTTAGAGCTTCAAGCGATTTCGACGACTGCTATGGTTTGCTTGGTCCAAAAAAAAAGTGGAGACAGTATCCGCACTCACCGCTAGCGTTACACGGAGTAGAGTGGCGTATCCGAAGAGAACTCTGACCACTCGGCTGTTTTCGATAAAAAAAGAAACTTGTATTTGATATTGATCAGCAATCAGTTGTCCATCAACTTACTGAGCAACTCACCTAACACAAATCTCAATAAAGCATTCTGGCAGATTTCAGTATTGAGGCTTGAAATACAAAACCACTTTGAGAACGATGGATTCAATCCGGTCAAACTCTTCCAGGCACTACTTATTTCGGAATAATATCACTGCTTGTCACGCGACAACTTATAACCGCACTCAAAGCTGCATCAAGGAACTGCTGATGAATCGCGCACTTTTAGTCATCGACGTCCAGAATGAATACTTCACGGGAGCATTTCCCATCACGCATCCAGTCGGCCACTTGGAGCAGATTCTTGCCGCCATGGATGCAGCAGTCGGCAAGGTTCCTATTATTGTCATTCAGCACAGCTTTTCCGACCCGAACAAGCCGTTCTTTCAAAAGGGTACGCCGGGATGGGAACTTCATCCTGAGATTAAAGCTCGTCCTCACGAACTTTTGATTGAGAAGACTTTGCCCGGGAGTTTTACAGGCACATCTCTCGAAGATTGGCTGCGGGAAAATGACATCGACACTGTCACGATCGCTGGCTACATGACGCACATGTGCTGCGATACGACAGCCCGGCAAGCCGTTCACCGAGGATTGACCGTGGAGTTTCTGAGCGATGCCACGGGAACGCTCGACCTGTCGAACGAAGCTGGCGAAGTGACTGCTGAGGAACTACACCGCTCAATCCTCTGCGCTCAGCAAATGATGCTCAGTGAGGTTCTTGATGTGAAATCATGGGTCGAGAGACTTTGAGCCATGCCAATTTTTTGACTTCAGGGAGTGAACTCTTTCCTAAACTTCGGATGCAGCGTCGATTCTGTCACAATCACTTCACGGGTCGAGCACAGTTCCAGGCCGGCATGAACATGTCACGCAATCCTGCAACCGTCATCGACTTGGTCGAAAAGAAGTCGACAGCTCACAGTGTTTCCGCATGCCGTTTGACAAAGTTATCCCAGGAATCAGAGGTGCGATCAGGTCCCGGTTTAATCCCCTCCTCTTTCAGGATCTTCCGCACCGTCTGCCTGTTGATCTTATTAATGCCCAGTTCGCGAAGCTCACCAATGATCCGGGTGTAGCCAAACCCCGTCGTCTTGGCGATCTCGTTCACCAGCTCACGAATCTTTCGTGGCTTTCTCTGTCCTCCCTTGGGATTCCTGGTCTTGGTATTGTCTTCGGATTCATCGCGTACCGAAAGAGCATGGTTGGCGGCACATTCGTGATTTACTCTTCGATCGCTCTCCCGATCCC
>DOCI01000008.1:30271-31133 GCA_003503535.1 Planctomycetaceae bacterium | reverse complement strand
TCTTCGATCGCTCTCCCGATCCCTTTGGGCTCAGGAACAGTAAGGTTCAAATCATCAAAACGCCGCTACATAAATCTGCAAATTGCAGTAATACCATCAACCGGCTGCCACGACCGAAAGTTTGCTCGACGAATTTTCGCTCAACACGCCTTCTTTCATTATCATCACACGATCGGCCGATTTTGCTATTGAGTGATCGTGTGTGACCAGGATCACTGTTTGTCCAGATTTTTCCCGACAACTAAATAATGTTTCCAAAACGAGTTGTTTTGCCTCAGGATCGAGATTTCCTGTAGGTTCATCCGCCAGGATCAGTTTGGGAGTGGTGATGAGTGTTCTTGCCAGTGCCACTCGCTGTTGTTGACCGGCACTCAGTTCGGAAGGTTTGTGGTCGGCTCGGTCGGTCAGTTGGAATCGTTCCAGTAGTTCCATCGCTCGGGATTGCTGAACATCGGCCTCACTTCCAAAGATAGATAAGGGGAGTTGAACATTCTCCAGAGCCGTCAGCCAGGGGACTAAGTTGAAGTTCTGGAAGACGAAGCCGATTTTCTCGTTGCGGAATTTTGCACGGGCACTTGAATCGAGTTGATACAAGCTTTCTCCGAGGAGTTTCACTTCCCCGGAACTGGGAGCGAGCATGCCTCCCAGGATTGAGAGGAGCGTTGTTTTTCCACTCCCGCTCGGTCCGACGATGGCAATGAATTCCCCGGTATCGACTTTCAGACTGGTCGAGCGTAAAGCATCGACGGGCTGATTGCGACGGGAGTATTGTTTAGAAACTTCGATCAGTTCGAGCATAATTTATATTTCGTGTCAGTAACAAAGGAAACAGATTAAATGAAGGGTGGCGGGGGCGCTCTCG
>DOCI01000008.1:15867-30096 GCA_003503535.1 Planctomycetaceae bacterium | reverse complement strand
AGCGGAGCGCCCCCGCCACCCCACTGTGTTTTCAAGGTCAGGTTTATCAAGTGTTACTTTCCTGATTTAGCAATTATCCGGTTTCTATTTGCAACAGTGTTCAATAATAAAGGAGTCGGATCAAACGTCCTGAAAGCAGACGGAAGGATCGAGATGAGCCGCTTTGCGGGCGGGGAGGTAGCTGAAGATCATTGCAATGAGGAAAGAAATGATCAGCCCCCAGCCAATTGCCGGGATTGAAATTGAAAGTGGGACATCGACAATGGAAGGTCCAACCACAATTGCCAGTACTCCTCCTGCGATCATGCCTGTAAGCCCTCCGCCGATTCCGATCATCGCGGCTTTCATCAGGACGAGTCGCTGCAGATATCGCGGCGTCGCTCCCAATGCCATTAATGTTCCCAATTCCCGACGTCGCTCCGAGACATTCGCGAACATCACACTGGCGATACTGGCTCCACCGACCAGCATCAGGATTGCGAACAACAAGTACGATAGCCGACTCATCAAACGGTTCATGCCGACTTGAGCCTCGACCAGTTGAGAAATCGTGATGACCCGCGCTTCGGGCAACAGATCCTCAAGTTCGCTGACCAGTCCTGCAGTCACATCTTCACAGCAACCCATCACTTCAATCACATTGACAACCGGCCCCTGCTCCGAAAGATCCTGCACGGTATGCAAATGAGCGAATACGCGTTGATCATCGATCGTTCCAGAAGCAGGGAGCACTGCGGCAACGCGGAAGGTATCACCGAGGAGTTGGAATTCCGATTCCTCAGCCAATTGGAGTTTCTGGGCGATATCGGCTCCGATCAGTGCATCATAAGGAGCCAGGTCATGCACTACTCTGGTTTTCGAATACGATTTGAGATCTTTCATCGATTCATCCGTCAGCTGGCAGGTCCGTCCCGTACAGTTTTTATGCTGACTGCCCAACTCACCTGCCTCCATTTCCTGAAACATGAGGTCGACACTTTGCCAGGAGGATTTTTTGAAAAACTCGGATCGGGGAAGAATCCCAGTCAGCGTGACTGGTTTTTCCTGAATCGTGGTTTGCAGACAGAGCTTGGGAGCCATCTCTTCCACGCCGACCGCTTGTGCCAGTATGATGCTGGTCACGTATTCTTCAGGGAGAGTTTCTCCGTGAAGATCGGCGGCATAATAATCCTGAAGATTGGCAGACTTAGGCAGTACGAGAATATTAGCTCCCAGTTCCGACATTTGCCGTGCGACCTGCTGAGCAGAAGAATCGGCTATGCTTTGCACACAGACCAAAGCAGAAACCCCCAGAGCAACCGCCAGCAAAGCCGCCAGTGACGGAGCCGGTCGCTGGCGGATTTCCTTCCAGACGAGAGTTCGAATTTTCATGAGGATCTTCCTGTGACGAGAAAAAGTATCGATAAAATATCGAGAGCGAATCTCAGTTATGCTTGTGCTTGCATTTTTCGCAGTTGCAACTTCCCGAGGCGTGCACTTTCTCGGTAAGAGTCTCCAGAGTGACTTTGTTATCGAAGGTGCCGAGATGTCGTCCGGGAGGGGCAAATAAAATCACCTGAGATTGTTCCATTTCTGGATCGACCTTAACGCGGGCATAGAAATCGCGTTCAGATTCATCTTCCGCAGAGACCTGAATGTGAACTGAACGATCAGAAAAATCATCGCTTTTTAGGAACTGTCGAGCCGCTTTTGTTGGCTTGGAATCGTCTGTCGGCAACAGGCTGACCACTGCGATTTTGTCATTCTGCAAAGCCAGCACGACTTCGGCATACTTGGCAGTGAGCAGAGATCGTTCAAGTTGCTGCTGAGAGATCGAACGATTATGAATACAGGTAATCGCTCCATTGGGCGCGACCGCAATGACAGCCGGGACGGGAATTCGTTTGGCATCAAACTGATTAACCACATCGCTTTCGCCGCGATCATAGACGTGCACTTTTTTGAACTGCGTGCGATCAGCATGGTTTTTGACGTGCTGACTGGTTTCCGATTCCATCATTCGTGTTCGTTGATCATTATTTCTGTAGAAGAGAATATATGTATATTTCCCCTCTTCACTGGCGTTTTCGAGGACTTGACGGGCTGATAAATCGGCTGAGAAAGCCGAAGTCGGATTCAAAGCCGCGTTACCGAGAACGAAAAGCATCGCCAGACAGAATTGAGTGCATTTGAGTGTCTTCATAATTATTCCTTTCGGGAATCAGAATTGGTGCCTGAAGTTTAAACGGAGACTTCAGACGGTAAACTTGAAATAAATTTGTTCATAGATCAGTCTCCAGAACAAATGATGGAGACTAACAAGGATCAAAAATATTGTATGGGGCGGAATTCTTCTGCGATCTTCACTTTGGAAGAGGTTGCTGGTCAGTCCGAGAGGAATCCAGCACAGAACAATAACCAATATTGCCTGCCACCCCAGTACAGCTCCTGTCAGAGCCGTGAAATAGTGCGTGGATAAACTTTGGTTGGAAGTCTTATCCTGCAGTCTGTTGATCCACTGGACGATCCAGCCCAGAATTCCTCCACAACAAAGCCCGAGTAAACCGGAGACGAAACCTATCATCGGATTCGTTCGGTTGAGATCAATGATCTGACTGACACCTGAGGGCACCGGAGAAAGTTTCGGCCAGATTGAAAGCGTCAATAGAACAAAGATGCTCGCTGACAGAAATGAATATCGAGGAATTCGTTCCTGATGAAATTCAATCAGCCACCAGGTCAACAAGGTGTAAAATAAAAATCCATGCAGGAGCAGCAGTCCGACTAAATCCCACTTAGTGTAAAAAATAATCCACACAAATCCATGATAGGAATTTGGGATACGAACAGGAATATTCCAGCCTCCAGAAAGGGTCTGCCAGAAAAAGAGAACAAGAATGATCACCCCGGCTATTGCTTCGACGATGGGGTATTGAGCAGAGATTGGCAGCTGGCAGGAACGGCAGCGACCATGGAGTTTCAACCAGCCTAGAATTGGAATGTTATCACGACCTGCAATCCCCTGGCCGCATTGGGGACAGTGCGAAGGTTTCCAGAAAACTGATAACCCGAGTGGCATTCGATAAACAAGTACATTGAGATAGCTGCCAATCGAGGCTCCAATCGCGAACACTCCCAGTCCCGTGCAGAATTCCATGAGCCGCAGGAGAATCGTCTCGGAGAGGGAGAGATCTTCCAGGACCTGAATTGAAGTTTGCATGGTGTTCAGTTTATGCCAGTAATTCAAAGCGGGCATGACAAAACAGAACAGGATCACTGCGAAAGCAATCAGAAGCAGCAGTGCAACAACAGGTTGGTTTTTAATGAGCTGTTTCACTCGACCGTCTCCCTGAGTTTCAGGGCACGATCAATGAATCGGATCGTAATCAGCACATTCAGGCAAATCAGGAAGCCGAATGCCGAGAAAGGGCCGTACCGCAACCAGACCGGGAGTGAAGTATCCTGCTGTTGAATCACGACAAGCAAGATAATGACCATCGCTAAGCTGATCCCAAATCCCCAAGGAACAACATTGAAATGGAGAATTCCCTCCAGAATCAGCCAGACGGCCACGCAGAACATCGCACCGGTCATCCAATTCATGCCAGGGCCAGTCAATATCCAGCAAACTCCACCGGAGAAGGCATTGCAGACGATCAGCCCGCCAAGAAGTTGAGCAAGATTGGATTGACGGAAACTCATACACTCTTCAGTCGAAAAAAGACGAGACAACTCATCCGAACAAAATTTATTCTGCTGATTCTTTAGAAACAGTTTGATAGGCTTTCACCATCCGTGAGTGAGCTCTGGCCAGTAACGTTGCAAATTGTTTGACTTCTTCGCGGTCGTTATCTTCAATCGCATGTTCCAGAAGTTCGATATAGTCGGCGACAACGCGGGCTTTCATACGGTGATAGTCACTCAATTGGAACTCACGCAAATAAACGCCTACCTGCAATCTTCGGTTCCAATCCTCCCAGACAGGAATCCAGTGCATGGCATGGGGGTTGTGACTACTGCGAGCTGCGGAAAGAACCTCTCCCTTGACGATGAAAATCTCTTCAAGGCATTCTTCCGGAGAGGGATAATAAGCAAAGCACATCGCCACGCTGACAACCACCAGGCCAATGATTGCTGCAGATGCCAGTACCCAGTTTGGCAGCACGACATCCATGTTGCGGGATTTTTCATCGGTAATTTCTGGAGAATTCGTCAGCCACTTTTCGAGATTGAATCGTCGATCCACAGCAAGAAAAATCAGGCCTGACGCCGCAATGACGAACAGACTGATCATGCCAAAGGTTTCTTCCGTGCGAACATCATCCTCAAGTTTTTGCCAGACGGCTGCCGGCAAATGACTTTGATCGACCGAGAACGGGCAGCAGTACACGTCAAACGCATGGGAGTGATCGGCGGGATCGATATCGGTGGGATAGAGTGGCTTTTCCAAACCGTACCCCAACCCCAGCACAACTAGCAGCAGTACGACCATCCAGCAGATCGACTTCTTCCAGCCGTAAGCGACGACCATCCAGACGATGATGCCGAAGTTCAGCCCCGCCCCGAGAATCAGCAATGCAAACGCAGCTCCCACTGAATTGCCGTGTTGAAACATTGTCCCCAATTGAGACATCGCGAGCATCGGAGTTGCATAAGCGGGAACCGCCACGCCGGTCATTAATATCGGAGCCCACAGATCACCTCCATTGACGGAGGTTTGAAACGAAGCTTTCGGCAGGATGACATTCAAAAATACGATGCCACTCAAACCAATCAGAATATAAACCGTTGAGTAACTCCAGAATTCTTTTCCCATCGAAACAAATACAGAGAGAATCCGTTTGATGCCGTAAGGCACGCTTTCCTCAGCATCTTCCTGAAATACGGCTGCAGGAAACGCCCAGTCGAACAGCAGGCCGATGCAGGTCACCACGACAAGAGAACAGATTGAAAATGCAAAAATCGTGAACGGCTCGGAAAGTGTCAGCCCGTAAAGCACGGATAACGGATTGAACAGCGGAGCCGTCAAGCCGAAGGCGAGAATCGTCCCCCCTCTCAAACCGGCTCGCTTCATTTCCCGCATCACAGGAATAACACCCAGCGAACAAACAGGAAGTAGCATCCCCAATGCCCAGGCTTGTGGTAATGATCGCCAGGTTCCCTCGCCGAACAGCTTGCGAACGCTTTGCGGACCGAGCCAGCGTCGAAACACAGCTGCGATGATAAAACCTATCAGGATAAATGGGGCGGCCTGACTGACCGATTGAGCGACCCGCAGTACCGCTCCCCAGAAAATCGATTCAGTCATCAGTCAGTTCTTTCTGGTCGTATGTGTTGAAGGTGTCTAATTCGATTGCTTTTTCTGCCAGCTGCTTGAGTTGATCGAGGTCTGTTTGGATCTCTTGAATCAGCAATTCCGTATCCTGTTGTATTGCCAGAGTCTGATACTTTTCGCTCAGGTCCTGAATCCGATCCCAGTCTGCTTTCGGCAAATCGGTTTGAGCCGCCAGTTCCGGCAACCAGCCGACAATGTCGGTGAGTTGCTGTCGTTGCTCCGTGTCTTCTGTCGATGAGTCGACTGTGCGGATTCCCAATTGCTCAACAGCGCTGACGAAATCTGCCGGTTTATGTTCCGGGATCACATGCTCGGCATGACCGGATTCCTCCGGATTATCTGCCAGGCATCCCACAGCAGTGCTGAGCATCACAATAATGGCCACTCTTGTCAGAAAGCCTGTTTGATTCATTTTCATCGGTGACTTTCTTTCGGTGAAATTGGAACGGGAATTTCTTCGATCAATTCTTTGATAATTTCTTGAGGTTGCGTATCATCGATTCCCAGGCGGACAGACAGAACCGGGACTGCGGTTGCCTGCAGGTCATCGGGAGTGACATAATCACGTTCGGCCAGAAAGGCCCGCGATTGAGCACACCGCTGCCAGATCAACAGTCCACGGGGACTCAAGCCGAGATGAATCCGCGAATGCTTGCGTGTGCGGTGCCCGACTTTCACCAGATATTCCTGAACATGGCTCTCGACGGAAATCGAGGAAACCAGCTGCTGAAGACTCAGCAACTCTCCAGATTCAAAGACGGCTGGTATGGAATCCCGAGAGGCTGACTGATCGCGTAAAATAGCCTGGTCGAGCATTGCGATTTCATCAGCCTGCTCGGGGTATCCGATACTCAGTTTCATTGCAAAACGATCCAGTTGAGCTTCGGGTAGTGAGTAAGTTCCATGTTGCTCGATCGGGTTCTGGGTCGCGATAACAAAAAATGTTTCCGGCAACGGATAGCGCTGGGCGTCGATCGTCACCTGCCGTTCTGCCATAGCCTCGAGTAATGCCGACTGTGTTCGCGGCGTCGCCCGATTGATTTCATCAGCCAGCAAGACTTCAGCAAACACGGGCCCTTTGCGGAATTCAAATTCCTGTGATTTCTGATTGAAGAGGTTGAAGCCAGTCACATCACTGGGAAGCAAATCGGGAGTACACTGCACGCGGGCAAACTGCTCACCTAATCCGCCTGCGAGGGCTTTAGCTAGTGTGGTTTTTCCCAAGCCCGGCTGATCTTCCAGCAGTAAATGTCCCTGGGCGAGCAGACAAAAGAGAACCTGTTCGATGATTTCGGATTTTCCCTTGAGACGTTCATTGAGCAGCTGCCTGAGTTGATCGAGTTTGTTTCTGAGCAACTCCTGCCGGTCGGCGGGATAATCCAGTATTGCATGATTCATGATAGAGTTCGTACTTCATTACGAATGTTGTTGGCGGAAATAGGTTTGATGAATGAGTGAACGACATAATCGATGAACACGTGCGGTTTCGAGTGCATTGGAGTCACCATTACGCGGTGCATAGCAGGCCCAGTCGAAGGCTCGCGAAAGATATTTTCGATCGACCTCACTCAACGATGATGCAACTGGAAATGTCGGATCGGCTGCCAGTTGGGAACCGAATGTGCGGCTGACCGATCGTGGTATTTTCGAGAGCGTCAGTTTTCGATCCAGCAAGCGGATCGTGGTCAGTATCATTGTCCGGAGTCGCCCGGGTGAAGTTACCGAACCTCGGAATTGCAGATCCCACAAACAGCTCAACAGCTGCGACTCAATCCGCCCCCGCTCGCGAATCCCCCAGCCTGTGAGCAGAAAGATGACGAGCGTGATCGGCCAGTATTGGATCGCCAACTCTCCTCCAAAAACGATCAATACTCCAGTTTTGGCGAGTATTCCCAACGAACGTTGACTTTGCTCATATCCTGGAGTCGCTTCCAAAGTGACCCAGTTTTGATTTCCCACATATACCTCGGCCCACCAATGGGCATCGCTCGGATGCACGGGGGTTTGCTGAGTGGCGAATTCAAACTTGTCGGGAGAGGCATACAGCCCACTGACAGCCCGACAGGAAATTCCGACCGATCGACAGAGTACAGTCGCAGCTGTTGCAAATTGATAATCAGGGCCGCTGTGAGATTCTGTCAGAAACCACAGTAAGGAATTCGAGCAGTTCTCAGGTGGAACCGAAGAGGGATCTAATCGGTACTCGTTTCGCAGGTGATCGCGGATTGCGAGCACTTTCTCCCAGTCCGTTTCCGCCTCTCTGGTCCACTCTTCTGCCAGTTTCTGGATTTTGGACATGCCGAGACCTACTGGTAATACTTGATAGCTTTCCTGCCCATATCCCAGATTAAAGTCGGAGCCTTTCAAATCCCGAGGATCGATCAGGCTGGAAACGACATGAATGACCGTCATGCCAGGTAACGTTGACCGTCTCATTGTGAGGATATCTTCCTGTGCCCATCCGAACAGATCGGCTCGATCGCACAAATCGATATGCACCCCTTTCAGGTTGACGGGAGACAGAACTCGATTTGTCTTCACATTGAGCACACGCAAGGCATGATGTTCATCGGAAGTCGCTGCAAACTGACTCGGCCGGGTCGACCATGTGATCCATGGTTTATGATTCACTGGAGTGACTGAAAGTTTTCGCTCATGATTGGGACGATCTTCTTCGGGAATCCATTCCGTCCCATCGAACAGATCGTAGGTTTTCTCACGTAAATGGCAGGGAACAGGCCCGACCAGATGCAGCATTGCATTGGAGGCGGTATCTTGGAGATGACGATGTTTTTTGGGCTGAGGAGCTTGCCGATCAATAGAAAAAGTTCTCGACGACTTTTTGGCCTTAGCCATCCGATGATGATTTTTATTGAACAGTTCTGGAGGAAGTGACAGAGCTCGATCATACTTCTTGGGAATTTTTGGTTTGCCGTAAGTGTCCTGAAACACGTCATATAAGCTCGGCTCTTCCCCTTCGATAAAAGGAGCTTCCTCCAGAGGAGCAAAACTGAGTGCTTCCTTAGTCGCTGCGACCAGTCCATCGCCATCACCCACTCCCGAACGGGCATAAGCATCGGCGCGACCCGTTCCACCTGAACTGGGCATATATCCTTCGACCATGCGCGTGCGTACTGTCGCGGGCATGCTTATCGTCAGCAGTGCTCCCAATAGCAGTACCGCCACAATTCCGAATAGCGGCCAGGGAGTGGCCCGTTTTTCACCTCGCACACAATCGGTTCTCAATTCGGACCAGTATTTCACACATAGCCAGCAAATGCCGAGTACCATGAACAGGCCACAGATCCAGATCAGGCTGGGATCGTTCGACGTGGAAATGCAAAACAGCATCGCAAACAGACTGGTCACAATTGCCAGTCGTTCGTATTTGATTGTTTGTGCCCAGATTAGATTCAGTAATGCCAGATTTCGGAAACCAATCAGCAACTGAATTTCAAAAGGATGGCCCACACCGAACAGAATTCGCCATAACGGTTCGATGATCAGCGGACCGACCATCACTCCGATTGCCAACAATGTCATCATCCCAGTCGGTTGCCAGTTTCTGCGAACCGCATACCAGCATAAAATTCCGACTCCCAACCCGATCGCTGTGAATTTCGACAGGATCAACCAGAGTTGTCCGTGCTGATCGCCTAGCACAATTTCTGTTGCCAGATGCGCACACACCACTAATGCACAGCACAAACCGTATTGTCGGGAAACATTAGGAGGCTGCATGGCAAACCCTCCGCCACCGCTGGTTCAAATTGTCCTGTATGCTTGATGGTCCCGTCAAAACCAGAGTGGTCGATGATGTTTCTGAACGAGTCTCTGAGTGATCTTCGACACTTCCGGTCGTGGTCGTACTGAATCCATCTCCAACCAGCAGGATCTGAACCGTCGATGTGACATGGGGGCTTCGATCTGTGATGACAGCGATATCACATTGGCCGTTGAAGGCTGGACAGTTTTGATTGTCCAATCCCCTCTCAGGCAGGCGAGCCAGTTTCATCAACAGATTTCTCATACTGGTCGAACCGGGAGTCAGAACCAGACATTCGGAACCGATGACTGCTCGGACTCCCATGCCGTTCCGTAACATTTCCTGACAGATTCCGGCAAAAATACGCAGACTGCACTCCAGAGTCGAGCCGTCTCCACGCCCCGCATGATTGTGGGATGAGACATCCAGATAGCAGTTGCGAGTTGACTGAATTGTCGCTTGACGTTCTGTGCAAATCATCTGCCCAAGCCGAGCCGTCATCGCCCAGTGCACTCGACGAAGAGAATCTCCCAGCCGATACGGACGCGTGCCGGTGACATCTCCGGAATCGCCTGTGCGATAGTCGGAAAGGATTTCATCGAAAGCAAAATTTGATCGCAAATCCGGCAGACAATCCAAATCAACGGGACGAGGCAGCACAATCAATTCCCCATGAACCACCACCGGCTTTCGCGAAACCCAGACACCAAAAGGAAATCCGGTCTCAAACATCATTTGAGTCCGTGGATATACACCGCGTTGCTGAGGCGTGAACTGCCAGTGAAACTCAACTTCCTGCCAACCCGGGACTCGCGTAAATGAAGCCAGTGTGACAGGACTCTTGCCCCCTTCATTAAGAGAGACGCCCCAGACCGGAAATGGCATTCGATTCCTGATCACCACCTTGACGTTAATTGTAGATTGCTCTTCACACCAAGCCTTTTCAAAGTGAACTTCTGCCCGCACAGCCCGCATTGTGATCGCAGGCCAGACCAGTCCCAGTCCCCCTACCAGAATCAGCCCTGCACATAACAGCCAGGCTTGAGGGACCACAAACATTCCACACAACCCGGCTGCCAACGCCACAACGGTCATCCCGACCAGCGGATGTTTCATCCAATAAACCCAGCGATTCGCCCAAGGGCAAAAATCGTAGTTCAGCATCTGGTCAATGGAATCCAATCGAGTGGTTTCCAACTCTTGAGTCGAAGCCATCGCAACTGCTTTCCCATCCGTTACGGACATACCTGAAGGCATACCCGGAAGGATTGAATGGAAGTGACATCAGCAAAGCTGATCCGGCCTCAGCACCTTCCCCTAAGCAGGAAAAGAGCGCAGTATTACCAAATCATTCATTTGTGAATGTCGCTTCATAAGCTGGAAGAGAATTTCCACGAATTGAATTGATCATGCAGGCTTCTCCAGAATTGAAACATCACTCGATGAATCAACTCAGGTCAAGCAAGCAATAGCCTGCAGCAGTAGCGACGAACAATCATCAAATGGAGATCGTCATGAGCAGCTTCTAACAGAAGCGACTGCGCACTGCGAACAGAATAATCGTGGAATACGAATTCAATTCAGCAGGCAGGTGGACCACGGGGAGCATGCGGGGTGTAGAAGCGAGAATCAACAGAACTCTTTTCGAACACCAGATTCGAGGCAATGCAATCACTCGAAGTGACCAGGCCAACGATTTGCGTCTCTATCTGACCGTGTGCCAGATGTTGGCACAAAGAGCAATTGTCCTCAGAGTGCTTGAAGGGAATTTCTGGAACTGCAGGAGACGATGTTGAGTCCTCAGCTGTTGATTGCTGTGACTTTTCTTCTGCATGAGCACGCTTGCAGGCAGAGCAGGAGTGACTATGTCCATTTTTGACCTGACCCCGCAAGCAAACCAGTTCTTCCGCACTCAGGCTGGTCTGTTCACAACACGAATCGTGTTTCACTCCGTACAATGCATGTAAGCCCCCATGCCCTAACAGAGCTGGAAGTGCATAACTGCACAGCAGGAGGATTGTGAAACATTTTTGCATTGGAAATGATAATTCCTGAGTTGTGGGACACTCACGAAGAGAATGTCTCTAACATGTCGTACGATGTCAATTCAGATCTGTTGGAAGTTTTGAGAATTCACGAGTATTTCTCAATGTCTGTTCCTAGCTCCGATCGCTAATAGATGATCCGGCTTTCCACCAACTTCCAATTTTGCCAGCACTTCGAGTTCGATTAATGAAAGAACCCAGATCGATCCGTCACCAGAATTTGTTAGAAACGCATATTTCCGGTCACTGTCGAAAGCAATCGCATGATGTCCATAATGCCCATGCAGGGCACTGGAACCGACTGGAATCGTTTTGCAGATTTCTGCATCGTCCAACTCTCGGTCTCCATTGGGATCCAGATCGATGACCGTCAGATACTCTTCACCTTCTCCGGCTTTGCGATCCTGAAACAGAAAGGCATATCGCTTTCCGGCAGCCGTAAAGACAACTTCTGGTGTGGTCAAAGTCAGTCCATCAGCAGTATCGATGGAGACCTTCTGCACTTCTGGAGATTTCGCCTGAGCATCCAGCAGGCAGAGAGCAGCAGATTCTCCTGAACCGGTGTTGAACAAGACTGTGTTCCGGTAATTCGTAAACGCACCTGTGCGTAATGGCTTTTCCGTTTCAGGATCTGTCCCCAATTCGAGATGATTGATCTTAATGGTCTCCGCATTTTTTCTGAGCGACAAATCGGCATCGACCCAGCAAATACCATCAGCGGGGGCAAAGAAAACTCGCCCTGAATTCGCGGTCGCACCATGAATCACGCCAGTTGGCAGAGAAAAACTATAAGCAATCTCTTTTTTCGCTCCTCGTTTCAAATTGACGACATCGACGCGTCCCGCGTTCGGGCCGCCACCATCAATCCAGGTGGAATAGCAAACGCGATTCTTCACAGCCGCCATCGTAATATGATTACCTCCCCCGGAGAAAAACTGCCCTGCTTTTCGAGGATTCTTGCTCAGTTGCATCGGAGAGATTTGAGTAAAACCGTTCCTGGAATCATTGGCCAGATAGAAAGTCCCATCGTAAGTATAAAGATGAGCGGGATTCCCCTGATCCGCATCCAGTTGACTGTGAATTACTTCAGGGGGATGCTCGAAGTGCCAGTCGTAATGATCGCCGTGAGAATGTCCAACAACTCCGGTGTCGATTGCCACCCAGCCGCTTTGATGATTGCCATTCTCACCATCCCGAACCCCGACCAGGAGTTTATGATCCAGAATTTCCATCTGCACAAGATTTTGTCGATTCGAATCCAATTCCGGGAATTCGTAGATTTCTGCAGGTGCCAATTCCCATTCATTACCCCGAACAACATCCGCCCAGTTCAGCTCACCAGTTTCTCGATCCTGCCAGAACAGCCGAACGATTTTCTCAGGTCGTTCTTCCAAATCAAACTGACTCAACGGGACTGGAGGAGCAGCATCAGAAAATGGGCCATTCATTGCCATGGCACAGCACAATATCTGCAGCGAATATATTCGAGAGAGTTTACTTTTTAGAAAATTATTCATGAGAAGTTTTCCTATTGAATTTGATTTTGATAATTCGATTATTTGTCGTCGTTAAAAAGGGCTACCGCTTCCATCGGTGAGCGTCCACTCCCCACCTTTCAACTCCAGGCAGCACCAGTTCGGTTCCGTATTCTCTGTTTTTTCGATCCAATAAAAGCGGGTCGCATTCTTGGGATTTCGATAGACCTGAGGATCGCCAGAGATGACTGGATTTTCCGCCAACGAGGGATGCTCGTGAAAATACTGCTCCAACTTCGCCTGATGCTTCTCTGAGAATTCCGGTTCTCTGGTCCACTCCACGCTTTCAATGACCATCAATGCTGGCAACGAAACAACCTGGCTTTCATTACCATTGCTGGAAGTATTCGTTTCACATCCTCCAATGACGCTCAGAATAATTCCGAGAGTGATTCCCAGTAGGAATGATCGAGTATTTAGTTCAGGGCGGTATTGTAAGTAGCTCATTGAACCTCCCTGATGCAGTACACTCTTGTTCCAGTGCGAATGAAGAGAGAGCCATCAGAAGCAGCCGCTCCATAAACAATTGGGTCTCGCGCCGAATCCTGTGATCCTGCGCGTCGTTCGCGAAAGCTCTTCTCCATTTCGGTCATTTCTGACTTGTCAATTTTTCCATCCTGATTCTGATCGCCCCGCTTGAGCATCTCGCGCATCGCCTCAGGAAACTCGTCTGCTTCGAGAACACCATTGCCATTTGTGTCACTTCGCAAGATCATCCTTGAAAACCGACTCCCTCCAGTTTTCTCTTCGCCCTCGCTGGCATCATTCGCTGTTGCAGATGAAGAATCTTCTCCATGGCGATGAGATTCCCCAGTGAACTCTCGATAGGTTTCCGGAGCGGGAGGATCTTCAGAATTCCAGAGAGCATTTGTTGCGATCAGTTCAAATTCTGGTCCAGCGGCGACAA
This sequence comes from Planctomycetaceae bacterium, assembly GCA_003503535.1. GTDB lineage: Bacteria > Planctomycetota > Planctomycetia > Planctomycetales > Planctomycetaceae > Rubinisphaera. The sequence continues at coordinate 16,529 of DOCI01000008.1, read as the reverse complement.
TTTTCGTTTCACCATTTTTACCGAAAAAGTAAATCTGTTTTTCTGAAACAATCGGTGTCGCCCAGCATTCACAACCTAATCGTGTTGCATACTGCATTTCTCCGGTCTGTAGATCCAGGCAATGCAAAACTCCAACTTTTGAAAGAAAGTAGACCGAATTTTCACAGACAACCGGGCTGGCATAATCGCATACTGCTTTCTCCGCTCTCCACTTCACGGTCGGCATTTCAGTAGAAGAGGGACTGAGCAGCAGACACATATTCGACTCTGCTGCAGTTCTGCTGGAACCAAACTCAGGAAGCCGAGCCCCTGTAATCAACAGATGTGATACCAGAGAAGGAGAAGGAATTGAATTCCCTTCCAATCCTGAAATGGACCATCGTTCCGTTCCACTATCGATCGCATAACTCGTGATCGCTCCAGCGGAACTGATAATAACTTCGTCACCCTCACTTGTTTTTCGAACAATTGGAGAAGTCCAGGAACTTCCGGAAGGTCGGTCCGCTTTCCAAATCGTATCTCCGCTCTGCTTATCGAACGCCAGTAAACAAGATGGGCCTTGATGTTCGAGATTCAACAGGATGAGTGACTCCGTTTGAGCAGGAGAAGATCCCAATCCATGATTGTTTTCGAAGGGACCATAATCCTGCGAAAGATTCCTT
>DOCI01000008.1:14479-15801 GCA_003503535.1 Planctomycetaceae bacterium | reverse complement strand
CTCCTTTGCCACAATACTTTTCCCGCATGGTCCCAGGCCAGCAGATTCCCTCCTTCATAAAATGTATACACTCCATGCTCATCAACAAGTGGGGTAGGAGCAGCCCGGGAGTGCATATAATTGGATGCTGCGGTGGTCTCAGACGGAATTCGAAAGCTCCAAGCTTCTGCACCACTTTTGGCATCCAAAGACGTCAGCACACACTCTTCTTTGTTCGGCCCGAGCACTGAGGTTACATACAAATTATTTTTCCAGACCACCGGAGCCGATTGTCCATAGCCAGTCAATTCACGCTGCCAAGGTATACCAGATTCTAGTGACCACGATGTTGGTAAAGGCTTCTCTGCCCGGGACGCTCCCCCGTTACGGAAAGAATCCCATTGTGCAGTTGTCTGGGTTACAGGAATAATAACACCCAACAGAAACGCAAATTGCATACGATGTAATTGTTGAAACACGAATTTGACCTGACAATAATTAAGTGATAACGAAAATTGGTAAAACAGTTGTCGAGCTTTTTAAAACTCCCCAAGCACTTCCCCATCATTTCTAGTAAACAAATTATGTTGCGTCGTATTGTCGATGTTTTCGCTGATAAAACGCACGCTGCCATCACATAGTGAAAGCTGGGCTCCTCCCTGATGCAAACTTCTCGGGCCCGAAAGCACTTCGCCATGATGAGTGACATCGGGAGTGTTCGAATTGGGATTCAAATAACCGTGAATCAATGTGTGATAGCCGGTGCTATTGATCCAGGCTCCGGCTCGTCTGCCTTCAAAAACAGTCGATGCCGCCGAACTTGACACCATACTCGCCGCATCGACAGTACAAGGACTGCCTCCACTAATGCGGGCCATTTGACGTTGAGAGTCAACCAAGGTTGTCGTATCGGCCTGACGAGATCCGAAAAGTGTTTCAGCCATGAAAGCAGTATTGCTTGTTCCGTCAGTGATGTCGCGAAATTTCATGCGAGAACCTTTCCAGAACAGGCCATCATTGTCACTACTGCAATAGTTCAAACTACGTCCGGAACCTGCACTGAGCAGATAATTACTTCCCGCCCAGGTGTGTCCGCTGTCATCAGTCCACATCACCTCACCTGCATCGCTCGGGCACATCAGCACCCCGATCGGCTGACGTGCCACTTGAGCAATAGCCGGGTTCTGAACAGGAGCCCAGGGCATTCCCGTGTTGACAGGCTGATTGAAGTTAATCAGATCCTGAAGATTCCCCTGCTCAATAAAGGGAAGCAGTTGAGCGATCGCCGAATAGGAGTAGAGTGATTCGAAAGCCTGATTCGGAAACACAGAGTGCGTATCGTG
>DOCI01000008.1:13125-14360 GCA_003503535.1 Planctomycetaceae bacterium | reverse complement strand
TTGTGGAGCGCCAGTCCCAACTGCTTGAGATTGTTTTTGCAACTGGAACGCCTGGCCGCCTCCCGGGCCTGTTGAACGGCTGGTAAAAGCAATGCCACCAGTATCGCGATGATCGCGATAACTACGAGTAACTCGATTAAAGTAAACGCCTTACGGTACTTAGACATGAGAATTCTCTCTTAATATAACTCTGAAAATCGAAGTGAAAATATTTCTCTTAGAAAAGCCTTCGCCGCAACACACCATCCTCCTCGGACTGGTCGGGTGCGGTTATGGATCATGCGCCACGGACGAAGGGATTTTCGACCTGACATGGCTATCCAAATCTGATGAGGCAATTTCCCAGAGATTTGGTTAGTCAGTTTTGCCAATACCATTGCGACTATCGACATGATGCGTTTGACGACATGTGCGAACACCATGCGGTACGGCGAACGCCAATCGCGACTGCTGTCAGTTACCCTAAATTCAGGCATATACGACAACAGGCAACCGCCGCAGTTAGCTTGGACGATTTCCAAACATCCGTGCGATATTGAACATCACGCAATGAGAGAAGAAATCATTGGCGGCGCACGAGGCTGTAAAGCATTGCTCAGACGGTTAATCAGCAAGACCGAAGAATAGAAATCCAGTGCAAACGTCAGACACTCATTGGAGACAAGTGCCACCGGTAGCGAGACAACTGACAAACAAAGTGAATGCCACTGACAGATCGGGCAGTTCTCTTCATCATGTTCGGGCGCAAGAGGGGAATCCAGAGGAGGATGGGATTCATCTTCTGCGACGTCCCGCTTGGAGATCGCCTTCTCTGGAACATCATCCCCTATATGCAGAGGCTTGTCGTGACTATGTCTATGATCATGACAACATTCGGTGTGACTGCACGTCAGACTATGCCAGGCACTTCCACCCACCCACAGGGATGATAATCCCACCAGGAGTAGAGAAATCAGAAATGGTCGAATAGCACGGTGCATATTATCTTCGTTAGTTATTATCTGCACCCGACCAAGGCAGCAAAGATTCTGACAGAGAGAGTTCAAAATTGCAAGTTAAAACTTGATGATTTACTAGTAATGCTCGCCAGCATCCCCACGGTGTAAATTTGAGTCATTTCCGATTGTCAGCCGGCCATGCAGAAATGGGAAGTTCAACGTAATCAGTAACAACATATCGTAGCATTGATCCTTCTCCTGCGATCTTATGAATCTGACCAGGGATCCGAGCCCGCA
>DOCI01000008.1:2915-12852 GCA_003503535.1 Planctomycetaceae bacterium | reverse complement strand
AGATTTTACGCAGATTGGGACAGAATTCCAAATGGTCAAGCGAGTCGAATCAGAGGCTATCCAGAGCCAGATTCAGGGCTTTATAATGTGAAAGATTGCCCGAAAAGACATTTCTTATTTGAGACTTTTGAGGCACCAGGCGATTTGTGAATTCACCTAAAAGTACTTTATAAATTTATGACAGAGGGCGCGTGGGAGACCTGACGAGCGAGCAGGACATCGCCCTGCTGGTCTCTTAAGGATACGGTCAGTTGTCGTGCATATTGATCGATACCGAGTTAGAGCATGGTGGTCCTCCTTAAAGAAAGAGAAAGAGTGAGTGTAATTCCTAAGCCATAGGGAAATCATAATTTCCACTCAAAGCAACTCTTTCATCGAAATCAAAGAAGGGACGCTATTTCTTGATACTCAGGTGAGCGGAGTGAAACGGATCATTTCTCCGAATTAGAATCCAAGGCAAATTCAAATTTGTTATCCCCGGAAGTTACCTCTGCAGTTAGTGGTGTCGTGTTGAATGAGCGATACCTTTCCGGAATATTGTTGTAATCCATCAATTCTGGATCCCCCGGCTCGGGACTAGGGGGAATGATCACCACCTGATAACTACCGACAACCACATCCGAAAGCGAGGCGGTTCCTTCAACATCCAGCTCGGCTGCACTGGATATCCCATTTGCGGAATTCGTGAATTGGACCAAGCCTGTGGTGATTTCGGCACCTTCAATTGTGACACGGACTTTTACAGCTCCGGTTGGTCGACTTGAACCCGGAGTCGGCGCGCAGCCGCTGATCATCGTGAGCAACATCAGGCAAAGTACGGGCAAAACGAATTGATGAGGGCGTTTCATACTGCAGTTTCTTAATTAGTTTTACGTGTTTTATTGTTTTCAAAACAAAGACGACTCGCAGAATACGAGTCGTCGAATGAATGATGTCGCTATGGGATATGGTTTTATAATTCGCCAATCACAGCACCATCGCCTCGAGCACATAATTTGGTCAAGGTGGTGAAGTCGAGGTTTTCTGAGATAAACTTCACCGAGCCATCGACAAGCACGACCTGAATTCCGCCCTTATGGAATGAATTGAGGATCGTGTTTCCATCGTAGGTACTGTTCGCATCCGATGGAGCTCCGCTTAGCCAACTGCTGTTGATTGCATGTTTGACTGTTGTGGTTCCGGAACCCCAGTAATCATCACTTCCGCTGACAGAGGAGGGTTTCGCTGAGAAAGGAGTTCCGTGCCAGCCCCCATAGTAGTTGGCACGAATATCACCGTTATTGACTAAGCCCGACTGCTCGGCAACGATAATCGTATTGGATGTCCCATCTGTGACATCTCTCATTTTGAAATTTGAGTTGTAAGCCAGCAAACCGTTGTCGCAGTAGGTATTTGTGCCGTATCGAGTCGAAGAGCCACAGGGGCCTAATCCTCCAGGCGCAGGTGTCGCTCCCGCGATGCCGACATAATCGCATTTCATACCACCCTCTGAACTTCCATGCGTCGTACTGATTTCCGGATGAGTTCCCGAGGGACATTTGTAGCTTGGAACGATGAGGTCAATCAAGACTGCAAGTCCATCGGCGGTGTAACTGTTCCCACGAAATAATGAGCCACCCCCATTGAATGTGATTTGGTCAAACGCGTTGCCCTGTTCCAAGAATGGCAACAAACCAATCCGCCAGTTTCCTTTCCCCTGAATTGCCCCAACAGGAAATGTGGAGTGGACATCATGATAGTTGTGTAGCGCCAATCCAAGTTGTTTCAAATTATTTTTACATGAACTTCGTCGGGCTGCTTCCCTTGCCTGCTGAACCGCAGGAAGAAGCAAGGCAACCAGTATCGCAATGATCGCGATGACGACCAATAGCTCAATGAGTGTGAAACCTCTTTTGAAGTAAGAATTTATAGTATTGCATACTATGCTGGGTGTACTCTGCATCTAATGAGACCTCTGAAAAGTGAACATGAAAGTATGAGTTTATTTTTCGATGGTGCAAATAACCTTATGTTTTTCAAGAGAGACTGTATGCTCCACCGTGGCCGAGATAGTGCAAATATCATACCTTGAGCAAGGAATTTACTCGAAGTGAGTTTAATCGCTAAAAAGCCGAGTGTTTAGGCCCTTAAGACATTGCATCCCAGTATTTCCTGCACGTATTATGCCGGAAGCTTGTGCAAATCTGTGGTGTCAGTGCGCACGATAAGGTAGTCTGGTGAGTGGACTGCTTGTGCACGAAGTGGCTGCTCAATGTGAACAAACGGCGACAGGGGATATTTGAGTTTTCCCCTCTGTACAAACAGAAACGCTTCCTGAATCTCCGGTGCCAGTTTTAACAGGTTTATGATCTGCGTCATGAGTCTTGGATCGTCTAATTAAGAATGATCGCCCTGCACTCAACACAACATTCTAATATTTTCTGTCAACATTCCCGACACGCCGAGAGTTTAATATTTTCATCGTGACTGGTATTTCTATCGTCTGTAGTCTTCAGGAAATCATTCCCAAGTTTCAGTCCCCTGCTCTTTCGGAATCCGTATTCATTCAACTGCAAGTACTAACAGTCGATCACGACCAGATCCTCGCATCTCTGACAACTCAGAACTCGATTTGCTATCAGACGTTGCTGCTGTGTCGTTTGTCGTGTCGCTTCCAGTTCCTTTAGTACACCAATGTCGGTTCCGAAGTACATCTCATCAGGGGGTTGTCCTTGGAACGCCGAGTGTGGTAGATGCGAGTTGTGTTGGGAAACGTAAAACTCAACCAGATTTCCGACCGTCTACAACGAATCCCTTTGATTCAGGTAGCCGGTTGTCCAGGACCGCATCGTTCTCCTCTTCGTTCGGCGCACAGATTGTCTCGATATGTCAGTGTGACGATTGGGCGAAATCTTCGATCAAACAGAAGCGTTCACAAACCAATTCCATATCTGATTGCCAGCCACCGTTGCGACCAAAAAATGCCCGATGACCCGCCTGCCAACCTTCGAGCGTTTCGTCTTCCCCTTCAGCTAATGCAAACTCTGTATCTACATCACAAAATCGGCGGATGGTTAATTCGGTTGTCTCAATCACAAGTGCTGGTGTGCCATCCCAATCGAGTGCTATGTCCCTTCTTCCAATTACAGGCATGGACTCCGTGCCGTTTTTAAAATCTCTGAGTGCTCCACACGTTGCTTTCTTCTTACCTAAGCGAACAAGTGATAGGAGCCGACCACAGAGTGCACGATTGTCGCCAAATTTGAAGGTCTTGGCCTCGGGATACCGACTTTTCGCTTCCTCTGACGTGACAGGCATAATGAACTGTTGGGTTGGCTAAAATCTTTTAAGAGAACGTTGGCGTTGACTGGGCCGCCGCAAATCAACATTAACTTCAGGAACGATGCGACCGGCGGTTCCGCGTGCAACGCCTTATGCACGCCCGTCTCCGGTTCAACGAATGTGATATGTGATCCAAAATACGATAACTAAACAATACCAAAGTCAGTGAGATATACCAGTCCAATGTTGGAGTCTCAGATGCCGAAGATTTCGCTTATATGTACCGGTGCGAAAGCATCGAAGTGTGAGAGAATTGGCACCTCAGAAAATATCGAACGCTATGTCCTAAATGCTCAAGCCACCTTCCGCTCAAACGACTTGTTCAATCCGCCAACGTATTTTTTGACCTCAATCTGATCGATGGAAATGGTCGCCACGTCATCAGGCTCCTCCCGGATCGGCGGCAGATGCTCTCGTTCCATATGACTTCTTATTGTGTTGTAGTAACTCGTAAACTCGTCCGTCAGATAATCAAGATGTTTCTTCCGAAACACAATAAACCGCACTCCCCTGCCATTCAGATTCGGCGAGGCTTTCGGCAACGGATTCGTTTTCATACCTGCTGATTCCACGGTTTCACGAACTTCTTTGTGTATTTCGTATCTCGATCGTGAAAATGGATCGCAGGATTTTTTTCGCGATCACTGTTCTCCTCAGCAAACTTCTTCGTTCGCTGGCCCACAGCGTTTCTACGTTTCGGTTCAGGAACTCCGTCCACGAGTCGGAGGTTCGGTATGGTCCCGGCTGGATCTCTTCTTCCTTGAGGATGTTCCGCACGGTCTGACGGCTGATATTCTTGATCCCGAGTTTCCGCAATTCCCCGATAATGCGGGTGTACCCGAAACCGGTTGTTTTCGCGTTCTCGATCACAAGTTCCCGGAGCTCCCGTGGCTTACGCTGACCGCCTTTGGGATTCTTAACCTTGGACTTAGTCCCCTTATCGTCCCGCAGCCACCGAAAGAACGCGGTGGGTGTGACAATCGTGATCAACTCCTCGATCGCCCTCCCGATCCCCTTCCCCAGTTTGATGAGATTCTGGCGTTCGCCTGCAGTCGTGTGAATCTGTCCGGGGATCCGAGCCCGCAGAATCTGATTCTCAGCTTTCAGAGATTCCACATAATTGGCGAACTCACGATCGGTTGCAGAAGCGATGAATGCGAGCAGTGGTGGGGAAGGTCTTGGTGGGCAACTCCCACTGCAGATTGTGTCGTCTGAGAATATGCCTGATCCTGTTGATCAGTTGAGTTTTGTCATGACCGGCTTCATTGCGAAGTGTGGTCAGTCTGCGATTCTGCTGATCGGTACTGTTGGCGATCTCGACCTGCCGGAGTCCCCGGACCGGTTTGCCGGAGAGGAAGCGATCCCGGTTGACCCAGAGCAATTCGCTCAGAGCGGCCGAATCACGACGATCCGTTTAGCAGCGTTTACGTTCTTCGGGCTGAATGAGAATCACTTTGTGGCAGCGATAATCTCGCAGCATGCGAATCAGCCAGTCGTTGAACCCGCAGACTACCACCACTGCAATGAACGCTTCATTGAGCTCAGCAGATCGCAGGTTGAGTTGGTCGAAGAATTGTAGAATCTTGGCTGGCCGCGTGGAGACCTGACGAGCGAGCAGGACATCGCCCTGCTGGTCTCTTAACGAGACGATCAGTTGTCGTGTATGTTGATCGATACCAAGAAAGAGCATGGTGGTCCTCCTTTTAGAAAGAGAAAGTGTGATTCCCCAGTGATAGGAAAATCACAATTGCCACTCAAAGCAACTCTTTCATCGATATCAAAGACGGTGTGGCAGACTACAGGGTTGAGCGCCAATCAAAACATCGTATTGCTGTTGGCGGAAGTCTGTGGAATAACCTGCAGAACGTCCCAATGCTCTACGATCTTTCCTTTGTCATCGAACCTGAAAATGTCGATCCCAGCGTAGTCATTATCGCCGGGCCATTCTTGGTGGCAATGTAGTACAACATAATTTCCTTCGGCGACTATGCGTTTAAAATGGACACGCTTACCGGGGAATTCGCGACTCATTCTTTCGAAGTATTCGATAAAAGCATTCTTACCATCTCCAACGTGTGGGTTGTGTTGAATGTATTGGTCGCCGACGTATTTCTCCATGGCGTTACGAGGTTGGGAATCGTTGAACATTAGAGCGTAGAACGCCTGTGCATTCTTTTTATTGAGTTGAAGATCGGGCGTGGTGTCTGTCATGCGAAGCAAACCTTTAACAATCGAGCGGACATTGTGGGATGACTCATGTGTTCAGCGTGATAACAATCACTTCTTGCGAGTTGTTCGGATCGATTCATAAATCGACTATGCAATGATCTCTGGAATCAACTCGCCGCCGAATTGGCTGAGTTGTTTGTAGCGGCCGGCATGGAAGTAGGTCAGTTTGTTATCGTCGAGTCCGAGGAGATGCAGGAGAGTGACATGCAGGTCGCGAATCGGGTGCACGCATTCGACTGCGGAGGCTCCGAGATCATCGGTTGCTCCAACGATTCCGGGCTTAACGCCCCCTCCGGCCATGAGCATGGTCATGGCGTGATTGTTGTGGCCACGACCGAGTGAATAGACGCCGCCACGCTTGTTGTTATCGGGAGTCCGACCGAATTCGCCGGTCCAGATGACGAGTGTATCTTCGAGCATTCCGCGTTGTTTCAAATCGCGAATGAGGGCAGCCATCGGTTTGTCCACACTCTTGATCCTGGAAGTATGCCCCCTCTCCAGATAATCGTGACTGTCCCAGCCCCCACTGAATATCTGCACGAAGCGAACTCCGTTTTCGACGAGACGACGAGCCATCAGACATTGCCATCCAAACGTTTCGGTTTCTGGATCGTCCAACCCATACATTTCCGTCGTTTGAGCCGACTCTTTGGAAAGATTCAAGACGCCGGGAACTTCTGTCTGCATGCGGAAAGCCAGTTCGTAACTTTCCATGCGTGACTGAAGTTTTTGTTCGGGCATGCCGAGCGATTCGAGATGACTTGAGTTAAGTAAAGACAACTCATCGAGAGCACGGCGTTGATGTTCTCTGGATTTGTACGACGGCGATTCGAGGTCGAGAATCGGCGAGCCTTGCGGACGTAACCTTGTCCCCTGAAAGTGGGGAGGCAGGAAACCGTTACTCCAATTCGTGGGGCCGCCCTGTGGCAACGCCAGTTCGGTCATGACCACATAACCCGGCAGGTTCTGGTTCTCTGTGCCCAGTCCATAAGTCGCCCAGGCTCCGACAGACGGATCTCCGCCGAGGCGACTTCCGGTATTCATGTGGAACAGGGCTTCGGGATGGTTAAGCGATTCCGCCTGACATCCACGATAGTTACACAATTCATTGGCTACAAAGGGATCTGTAAGGTGCTTCCACTGGTCGCACATTTCGATTCCGGTTTCACCAATCTTATTGAATTTAAACGGACTGCCCACAAAGAACTTGAAGCCTTTCTCCAAGCCGCCCTTCAGTTTAGACTCCTTTTTATGCATCCGTGTCAGTTCAGGCTTGGGATCGAAAGTATCCATGTGGCCGGGGCCACCTTCCATGAACAGCATGATCACATTCTTGGCACGCGGCTTACTCATCGCCGGTTTGGACGAAAGCGGACCGTTATCCGACTTTGAAGTCGCGTTTGTTTCCGCCTGCAGGAGAGACGAAAAAGCGACACTGCCCAGTGAAGCTCCGAGGCTATACAGTGCATGACGTCGGGAAAGTTGAGTATTCATCAGTTTTTCCTCGTCTCTATTTGATGTACATGAATTCGTTTGTATTAAACAGCAGCAGGCAGAAATCAGCCAAAGCTCTGGTTTCGGCGGTTACGTCTGCCGGTTTCATATCGGGTTGATAGTGTTCAAAGACTGGTAGAATCTCTTCGTATTCGAAGGGCTGCCCGGTGAATTCTTCGACCAGGGAACGAGTAATTCGTGTCGGATATGTGACGTCTTCAGGATCAGTCTGTTTGTGATAGGCTTCCATATCTCGAACATAGTTTTTCAGGCGATCCAGTTCCTGAGTGGAAGGAGTGCGTCCAAGGACGAGACGATAAGCCCGCTCGATTTGCTCACCGATGGTTTTTCGTTCTTGCTGGAGTCGTAATGCCAGTGCTATTGAGCGGTCGATGATCAGGTCGCTATTAAGCAAAGAAAATACCTGCGGCGTGACAGCAGCTGATTCTCTGAGCTCACACGACTCATTGGGATTCGGTTGATTGAACAGTTCCGTAAACGGGTCGGACTGACCGCGAACATGGTAGGCATAAATCGTCCGCCGATTCCGTTCTTCCTGTGTGGCTGAAGGCTGATATGCCGGAGCCAGCGAAAACTGTATCATCCGTGGCTGCAGAGCAATCTCCATATTGATCTCGGGCTTCACAGGAACACCACCTTCACTGTGTACCAGTTCGCCAGTAATTTTCAGGATACTGTCCCGAATCTCTTCCGCACTCATTCTTCGTAGTGGGAAATAGGACAACAGTTTATTGTTGGGGTCATCCAGACTGATCTGCTGGTAGTCCACGGGTGTTGAATCTCGACGATACACGTCAGACATCATGATCTGTCGATGAAGTCGTTTGATGTGCCATCCGTTTTCTACAAAGTCAGCTGCCAGCCAATCCAATAACGCGGGATGTGTTGGCGGGGCTCCTTTCGCTCCAAAGTTATTACTGTTGGCGGCCAGTCCCGTTCCGAAGTGATATTGCCAGATGCGATTAACGATGCTGCGGGTAGCCAATCCGTTCTCGGGATGAGCAATCCAACGAGCAAGTTCTGATCGTCGACCATCAATTTCGTTCGTTATCAGATAAGGATTGGCTGTCGAAGAATCCACTTTGAGTGAAATCGCACTCAGGACACCCGGCTGAACAATGTCTCCCAGTGCACTTAATGCTCCACCGGTCAAAATGTGGTTGACGAGACTCTCTTCTTTATAATTGCGTTTAATTCGTAGTTTGCGCGCCCCATTCCAGGGCATATCACCATAGCTAGCATTGAAAACAGACTGAGCCATCGGCTGATAACGCTCCAGACGACGCTCCCAGATCCACACATCCTGTTCGCGAACCTTGAGCTGTCCCTGCTCCACATGATCCAGCCCTACGTGCCGGGGAGGTTTTTCTTCATCGGGCAGATCTTTGCGTTGCTGCTCGTTTTTGTAGAGTAAGCCATTTTCCTCAAACCATTTTTTCGCAGCCGTTTCCTGCTTCTCGATCAACTTATTCTTTTCGCTGACCGCAAAATCAAGCATGCGTTTTACATGAACTTTTCCAGTGTCGAAGCCGTCTTTGCTCTCTTCAGGAAGCAGCGGAACATTACGCTCAGCCATGTGTGTGGTGGCAAAAGCTGAGTACATTCGGTAATAGTCACGCGTTGGCAACGGATCAAACTTGTGGTCGTGACACTTGCAACAGCGTAAGGTTTGGGACAGAAATGTCTGACCGGTAATGTTAACCAGGTCGTCGAGATACATTTGCCGAGCTTCGTCTGGTTCGACCATCGCATTGTCCCAGGGACCAAGCCGCAGAAACCCTGTCGCGATAATCCACTCTGCTTCTTCCGGAGTGTATTCTCCGGATAACTGTATCTGGTGTATTTTCTTAAGATCGCCACCTGTCCGTTTTGCTACAGACTGGTCAGCCAGTTCGTCCCCGGCCAGTTGCTCGACTACAAACTCATCATAAGGCTTGTCTTCATTGAATGCCCGAATGACATAATCGCGATAGCGCCACATGTTGGAACGCTCGTAATCATTCGACATGCCACCGGTATCAGCATAGCGGGTCACATCAAGCCAATGACGCCCCCAATGCTCGCCATATCGTGGACTTGCCAGCAATCGATCAATCAGGTTCGACCAGGCCAGATCCGCATCATTCGACCATTCGTCTACAAATCTATCAATCTCTTCTGGCGATGGTGGTAAACCGGTCAAATCGAACGTGGCTCTTTGAATCAGAGTTTGTGGAGAGGCTTGTGAGGCTGGCTTGAGATTGACTTCAGAAAGTTTTTGATTGACAAAATGATCAATAACCTCATCAGATTGAATATCCGCAGAGACCAATTGTGTCTTTGGAGGAACGAGTATAAAAGCCCAGAGTTCATCAGGTTGATATCGTCGGTTGGTCCACTCGTCCGATGTCCCACCACTGGTGCGAACAATCAAACCATCCTCATTCGATTCTACTGCCCATTCGGCTTCGCGGATCTGTTTTTGAGTTGCCTCGCTCGGCCAGGGAGCCCCGGCTGCAATCCAGTTTCGGAAATATTCAATCTCTTTTTCGTTCAGACGATCATTCTCTTTCGGAGGCATTTCGTAGCCTTGCCACAGAATGGCCTGATAGAGCACGCTCTCTTCTGGCTCGCCAGGAATGAGCGATGTCTCACCGGACTCCCCTCCCTTGAGCATCCCTTCGCGAGTCAACAGATCATAGTCGCCACGAATATCTGCGGCATCATTTCCATGACATCCGAAACATTTCGTCTGCAGCACAGGCAACACTTTGAGTGTGAAGAGACGCTCGGCATCGCTGGTGTCTTCCGCCTTAAGATGTGAGGAGTGAAATAGAAAGCACAGACTCAAAGTCAAAAGCAACGGCATGGGATTTCTCGTTCTCTTCAGCAT
>DOCI01000008.1:0-2819 GCA_003503535.1 Planctomycetaceae bacterium | reverse complement strand
TCGTTCTCTTCAGCATTACCCTAAAGATTTCCATGATTGAATATTTCCTTGATTTCTTTAGCCGAGAGTGCAACTTTAAAGATCGCCAGTTCATCAATGGCCCCATTGAGATTGCGAATCGCAAACCGTTGACCAGGCAAAGTTGGTGAGGACCAGTTTCCAATCGAAGCGGTGCCGATCTGGCTCATTTGTGGCATCTGTTCTGCCGGAACCAGATGACGACTGAGAACTTCACCATTGAGATAATGAATAATCGTGTTCGTCTGAAGATCGCATGTGACGGCCAAGTGAATCCATTTGCCTGCCATAGTAGGAGACCAGAATGAAGGAGACAGAGCCTTGAAGTCTTTTGAGCCAGCTGTCCCGGTATTTTCCGGGCGAATTGAAAAGTAGAGTTGACCATTCTCAAGAATCTGCCAATGCGGCTCGTTTTGATCGTAACCATCTGTCAGAAACAGCGAGTTATACCAGCGATCAAGACTGTCGATTTTGACCCAGGCTGCAAACGTAAGGGAATCGAATTCTCCCGGAATCTGAACACGAACACGGTCGGCTGGTTGTTTGAATTCCAAAGCGCGTTTAGCAGGCCATCTGCCAGGAACTTCGCGAGCTCCCACGATCGCTCCGTCGAATTCACTGGTGTGAGGTACCTTGCTACAGGCCAGTCGTCGCTCCCAGTCTCCTTCTTCTGCAAAAGAGTAATATGCGATTAGCCGAGGATCCTGCCGCAAATTCTGCGACCACGTTTGCCACTGTCTGTACTGAGCTTTCTGCTTTTGTTGTTCGCGATCTCCCAAATTCGAGATGTTCAAAAACTTCTCCGGCTCAACATTGATTTCCTCAAACTGGCCTCCAGTTGCACGAGCAACCCCCTGGCCAGTCGTTAATGTTTTCATCGTGCTTGTGGGTGTATGTAGTTCGATCTCACCGTCAAAGACTTGCACATCAGTTCCTGAGGGAGTGACAGACAGCCCAAATTCCGTTCCCAGATCAACCACCTTCAGGTCATTCACTTCCAAAGAAAATCCGCGGGCAGCAGGAGGGACCTGGGCTCGTAGTCGTCCATTTCTGACACGAGCCAGCATCGGTGAATCCAGTTCAAGATCGGCTGGACCTTCGACAATTACAGTGGCTCCACAGAAAAACTCAATCTGCGCAAATCCACTGGCAAACGCAAAACGACCCGGCAGAAGAGCGTCGCCGACTGAAACTTGCTTCTGATCCGCTTCCCAGGAAACATCAACGAGCCGAGTGACCAAAGCAACTCCTTGCGAGGTGGGTTCACTCTCGACTGTATCTGTAATAACAGCAGTCGATGATTTGTTAGAGAATTCGAGATAGAAAACACGTCCGGTCAGCAGGAAAATTAATAACAGAGATGAGGTCATTGCCCAAACGCTCAACCGTGACAGGCGTTTTGCAGGGTTATTTTGCTCCCGCTTTGTTGAGCTCATCGTGGAATGATGCAATGGCTGCCTATCAGAAAGCTCCAGTCCAGCGTCTGCTTCCAGCTTAAGAGCAGTGCTGAGCATTTGCTGTTGCACAAAAAACATTCTGGCTTCTTCATCTTCACGCAGCATCGCACGTAGTCGCCGGACTCCATTGTCGTCCAACGTGCCTGATGCCCAGTCAAACAGCAGCGATTCCATTTCCTCGAATTTTGAGTTCATGATTTATTCCTCCGCCGCAATTCGTTTTTTGACACACTCAGAGAGTTGTCGACGAACCCTGAGCAGGGCCACTTTAATCGCCCCGACGGTCCGGTCGGTGGCCGCTGCCACATCTGCCAGTGACATCGCCCGGAGATATTTCTGTTCAATCAATTCGCGATTTACGGGAGTTACCGATTGCATACATTTTCGGAGTGCTCTTCTTAACTGATCGATATTCTCTGCCTGCTTCTCGACTTCCCCGCTGAGCGTCTCCACTAACTCCGCATCCAGCAGCATTCGATCCCGCTTGTGATCACGCACATGAGCCATCACCTGAAACCGAGCAATGGCAAACGCCCAGGGCAAAAATGGTCGGAGAGGATCAAATTCATCGATCTTCCGCCACAGTACCAGATTCGTTTCCTGCACTACATCCGCAGTTCGACTGTGATCTCCAAGTAGCGAATAGACGTACCCATACAGCCGATTCTGATTCTCGGTCAATTGCTGAACAAACTGTTCTGAGTTCTCTGTATGGTCCATGTCAATTCCTGATATAAGCATTTACCTTTTTAAATAATAAGGTTACTGCAAATCTCAGGAAATATTGAGGAAACGATCTATTCGAGTCTAAAAATTGGGGCTACAAGAAAATAACTATTAAGCAACAACATTCTGTTTGGAGCTGATCTCGGTCATCCGGCACCGGACATCTGCCCATGAGTCAGATGTCCGGTCTGGCCCAGGCTGGATCTCTTCCTCCTTGCGGATATTGCGAACGGTCTGACGGCTGATATTCTTAATCCCGAGTTTCCGCAATTCCCCGATGATTCTGGTGTAGTCGAAGCCGGTTGTTTTCGCGATCTCAATCACGAGCTCCCGCGGAGTACACGAGGCTTCCGCTGGCCGCCTTTGGGATTCTTGGTCTTGGACTGACTCCCCTTCTCCTCCCTCAGCAACCGAAAGAACGTGGTCGGCGTGACAATCGTGATCAACTCTCGATCGCGACCAAATCCTTGTACCTCTGGCAACACAGAACTGGATATGTTTCAGACGTTGCTCGAAATGGTCAATTGTCGTGCATGTTGATCGATACCGAAAAAGAGCATGGTGATCCCCCTGTGAGAAAGAGTGAGAGTGATTCCCTACATGACCGTGCGCGATTTT
>DOCI01000252.1:19241-31212 GCA_003503535.1 Planctomycetaceae bacterium | reverse complement strand
TTGTTTCATAGAATATAACCCTTTGATTACCTTGGTAACCCGGGGGCTTTCAGTGGCTTTCAAACTGGGGTGTAAACGCGCTCTTTCTTATTAGAATCCGTATGACACGCTACGATTGGATACGTTTGTTGGATAGCGTCGATTTCCGATCAATTGCCATGTTTTATTGAACTCTTCAATTCTTTCAGCATCTCCAGGAGATTCTCAGTCAGTATCACTGAGGCGTCTTCCTGGACAATGTTTGTACCGAGCCAAGTTTCATACCCACCGAGTCGATGTTGTTCTGGGGGAGGCAGGTAACCATGCCGACCATTGGCCAGACCAATCACCATTGTTTTCGTAAACGGACTGCGGTCTTTGATTTCAAGGCCGATCTCAACGAGTGTTTCAAAAGGAATGCCAACAATCGCAAACTCGCCAACTCGAATTGCCTGTATGGTGACCGTTAAAAATTCTTCTTCACGCTCATTTGCGCGAATTGTCTGACGGGCATAGCCTTGTGCTTTATTGGGCAATTTGGAAATCTCAACTGGATCCGTCAATGCGAGCACTTTTTGTGCGGCAGCCACATCCTCTTGGCTCGGTCGCCGATACTTAAGGTCGATTTCCCTCTCTAACATGTCCAGTGTCACGTTGCGGTCGTATGTATCGATTTTCCTGTACGCAAAATAGGCCGCATCGGCTGCTTTTGCAGCAACAATTCGGATCTGTTCGAACGGCTCACGAGGAGGGCGATTCACGAGAAAAGGAATATTGTTGATGTCTCCTGAAGCTCCATTGGACATCATCGCCACAAACTCGGGATCAGCTCGCAAGCGACTCGGCATCAAGCGTGAAAACTCACCAAAGTAATCAGACGAAGCATGCTTCTCCTTGATGCCACCCACATAATGCAATGCGTAGTTCGCCAGCAGTCCAATTGGTTTTCGCTTTTCGTCTTGGAGTGACAGGATCATCAACTCCGGATCGGTCGGGCCAGCCGGTCGATCGAGAACGTCTGGGCTTGTACCGGGGTTCATCTTGACGATGTCCATCTTCCCAAAGGGATTCACGGGCATCTTGCCTGGCTTCAAAAACCAGCGTCGATTGAAGACCTCATCAGGAAGGTCATGTGATGCCACGCCCACAGATGCAGGCTCCAGTTTTTCATATGCTTCAATGATCGCCTGAGCGAGACCATTAACCAGCAATACACGATACGCCACATCGCCCGGCGAACCTTCCGTTCTATTAGAAGGCGGCGTCGAATGAGAATGAGTCGACGAGATCAGCATCCGCTCGATCGGAATTCCCGTTTTCTCTGCAGCAATCTGCTTCGCTTCGTTAAGCATTTCTGGAGGAGCCCCCAGGGCATCGAGAACGGCAATCGCGAGAGTCGTCTCGCCATCATCCAGTACGATTGCGCGGGCATGAAGTGGATCATGAATTGCGCTAGCATCCATCGCTTTTCCACTTCGCAAACTGACGGGAAACTGCTGAGGAGAAACATCCACTGCAGATGCTCCTGCCCGAAACTTTACAGCCTCTGCCTCGGTTTTCTCCAACGGAATCGCGATCCCCCAAAGGATTACAATCAGATAAAGTAACGAGCGAGTCATCAAAACGCCTTTCTGTAAAACGCATCGATTCATATTTTATCAGTCAACGGGAATCACTTCATGGGAAATCGTTTTCTTGTGCATATTCAAAAATTAACTGCAGCGTTCGGCAGGAGCAGGCATAGCGTTTTTATGGCAATTCGTGTCCAGGCGACTGCAGAAACCATTTGAAAATGGTCTAACATTTCTGAGCCACTCAAATATAACGGAGCGAATTTCAAAACGAGACCAATCTCGCTGATCACTTGAAGTTGACTGATGTTGCCTATCGTACCACTTCCGACGATCAGTTCAAACCTCACCCTCTTTCATGCCGATCAAAGATATTCTGAATGTAAGGCCAATGATCAGCAAGTTGATCGCGATTGCTGACAGCACCGGCAATCCCCTCGCGTCTACCGCCCCTCAGATCCACTTCGCTGAACCCGAATATTTCCATGAAGTAGGCCAGCGATGGTGAAAAATCGACTTATCCACTATTCTTTGGGATGTCCAAATGAATGTAGAAATGCTTAACGAAGCGAAGTGTGATCAAATGAGAGAACAGAATATCGTGAATAACTTCGTTATGTCCTATCTGACAACCCTGATATTGCTGCTAATCCCTGCCTCGCTACAGGCTGGGAAACCCAACATCGTATTCATCTTGGTTGATGATCAGGGGTATTATGACTTGGGCTGCTACGGAGCCACTGAGGTTGCGACGCCACGGATCGATGCGATGGCACAGGAGGGGATACGATTTACAGACTATTATGCGGCTGCTCCAATTTGCAGCCCTTCAAGAGCGGGGCTGTTGACTGGATGTTATCCCCGGCGTATCGGAAACGAGATCTGGGTGCATCGTGCTGATTCGACATCAGGAATCCATCCCGATGAGCTGACACTGGCCGAGTTATTTAAAGACAACGGTTACGCTACGGCCTGTATCGGCAAATGGCACCTTGGATTTCACGAGCAGTTCCTGCCACTAAATCAGGGATTCGATCACTATTTTGGATTACTGCACAATCTTGATCCTGTTGAAGTTGTCTATTTTGAAGACCAGGGAGGTGTCCCCCTGATACGAAATGGGGAGATCGTCAAAAGACCTGCTGATCCAGCAGAACTGACAAAACTCTATACTGACGAGGCGATTCAATTCATTGAAGAAAATAAAGACGGCCCATTTTTTCTTTATCTGCCACATACCATGCTCCATAATCCACTTGGCGTAAGTGAAGAATTTCAGGGAAGTTCCAAGTGGGGGGAATACGGGGATGCAATTCAGGAAATGGATCACAATGTCGGACGCATTTTCGATTCTTTGAAACGTCTGAATATTGACGACAATACCATTGTGGTCTATGCATCCGATAACGGACGTGGACCGGGACGTACCCCGGAGCAGAAGATTCGTGGGCACAAGCTCTCGACTTACGAAGGTGGAATTCGTGTCCCTGCAATTGCCTGGGGGCCGGGGCTTGGATTGATCGCTGGTCAAAACTCTTCGGAAGTCGTGAATGCAATGGACTGGTACCCGACTCTCGCCACATTCGCGGGAATCAAAGTTCCAGAAAATCGAGTCATTGATGGGCGCGACATCAGCCCGCTTTTGAAGGGGGAAAGCCGCGTCGTGCTACCTCCAGGCCAGAAGGCATCACTCAACGCATTGGTCCCACTTCGACGGCGTTGGAATCCATCAGGTGAATGGAAATCCTTGTTCCAACGGAACGAATATCACAACGCATTTTTTTATCATGGTAGCCAGGGTGCGCTAGCCGCAGTACGTTGGCGCAACTGGAAACTTTATTTGAATCCAAGTCTCGAGTTGTATGATCTGGCAAATGATCCAGGAGAATCCGAGTTGGTTCGCAATAGAGAGATCATTCGCAAGTTGCGTGGCATGGCAATTCTGTTCCAGGAGGAGATGCGACTCGATGCCCGTCCAGCCGGCGAAGCTGCTCCCCAACCCCGAGTCGATGGGCGAACCGAGTTGTCTCATACGTTACTGGACAGTTTGGATCAAAAGTTAGATGTGACTTACGCGCGCTATGGAAATCGCACTCTGGAAATGGATATCTACCGGCCGAAATCAATTTGGGGCCAATTGCCTGCAATCGTATGCATACATGGCGGGGGCTGGGCGAATGGCAATCGAGCCAATCATGGAAATGTTGCCCAAGCGCTGGCTGCCCGAGGGTATGTCGCCGTGACGATTTCTTACCGGTTGAGTGGTGAAGCTCCCTTTCCGGCAGCAATCCACGATTGTAAAGCCGCAGTAAGATATTTAAGAGCCCACGCCAGGGAATATGGGATCGATCCCGAGAACATTGGTGCCCTCGGACTTTCCGCTGGAGGTCACCTGACCGCTTTGCTGGCGACTTCAGGCGGTGTTGCAGAACTTGAAGGTCAAGGTGGCAATCCAGAATTCAGCAGTGCAATTCAGGCAGCCGTACCAATGGGGGCACAAACTGAACTGCAGTCGCAACGCACGCGTGAAATCTCTGCAATAGAAGATCGCGGCCAAATCTGGAGGCAGTTTCTCGGAGGCTCTCTGGACGAGAAGCCAGAGACTTACCGCCTCGCTTCTCCGCTAAATCATCTCGACAAGAATGACCCACCCTGCTGGTTTATTACAGGTGAAACAGACGATCCCAGTACGCACGCGGAGAATTTCCGAGGTCGAACGGAGGAGTTCAGCATTCCTTCCGGGCTCTCGGTCATCAAAAATGCACCGCATCCGTTTCTTGGTAAACAAGTCTGGTTTGATGAAATGGTTGATACAGCAGACAATTTTTTTCAAAACACCCTGAAGTAGAAACCGTTAATCATCATACCGCAATGAGCCAATAGCCAGCTGGCTTTCAGTCAGAAGCTACTCCCATTCTTGATAACAGATTTAGTCAGTTCTGTTCTGGCTGATCTTTCTGCATTTTCGGGGCAATAATCATTCAGGTGTCGCCATTTAGTGGATTTCTACTTCAGCTGAAATGCTTGCTTAGTTTGGGCAGTTTAACGTGAGCCATGGTCGACTGACTAAAATTTGGAAATTTAGAAAACAAATGTGTTGAATATGTTGAAGTCAATCGGCTGTATCGAATGAAGCAGGAAAATCGAATTCCTGAAGATAGCCAGATTCGATAGACGACAATTGGTTTATAAGCAGCAGAAGTTGCTGTTGTTTCAATTGGTTTGAATTGAATCATTTGTCTACCATTTTTTAAGATGAATATCAAAAATTTCTAAATTTTTGTTGGTAAACACTTTAAATTTACTTCATATAATGATTTGTGTATGCTAATTTTCACGATACCTGTTAAACTTGGGTAA
Source organism: Planctomycetaceae bacterium (assembly GCA_003503535.1). GTDB lineage: Bacteria > Planctomycetota > Planctomycetia > Planctomycetales > Planctomycetaceae > Rubinisphaera. Next base: position 26,302 of record DOCI01000252.1, on the reverse strand, counting down.
GCTCTTACCTAATTCTTTTAATTCCTTTTGACATTCGTTAATTCTTTTTGAGGAGTGAACTCATGCTGAAACTGCGTCATGCATTTACATTGATCGAACTTTTGGTAGTTATCGCAATCATTGCCATACTTGTGGCATTATTGCTTCCTGCTGTACAACAGGCCCGTGAAGCGGCTCGTCGTTCCTCCTGTAAGAACAACCTTAAACAGCTTGGACTGGCTCTTCACAATTATCATGATGTCCATAACTGTTTTCCTGAGGGTAACTTCGGATCAGTGCAGGACTCCTGTACTGGTACTTGCGCATGGAGAGGTTTCAGTACTCATGCGATGCTGCTGCCGTTCATGGAACAGTCAGCTATCTACGATGGAATGGATTTTAATCTCAGGTACGATCAGGCACCAAACAATACGCTCAAAAATACTAAAATTGCTGGTTATCAGTGCCCTTCCGACAATGCATACCCTGGGGGAGAAGCGGGTGTGAATTATGTTGTCAGTGCCGGACCGACGACTTTTTGGGGAATTGCAATCGGCGACCAGGTTGGAATGTTCAATCGGAATCGAACAATTCGATTCCGAGATCTGAATGATGGGACTTCAAATGTCATTGCCATGTCTGAAGCGTTGCACGGAGACAATGCAAGCGTCTACAGTCCTCAACAGGATCTGGTTCGGGGACAGGCATTCCCTGGTGGTTTTCCCGATGTTTTTGCAACACGCGCCCAACTGGACAGTTATGGGACAACGTGTAGCGCGAATACTGGAAGCTTGCATAGTCATACACGCAGAGAATGGATGAATGGTATTGGTGGCCAAACGGTATTCAACACTTTGAATACACCAAACTCACAGAATCCGGATTGTCATCCTTGTACTGGTTGTGGCTGGTATGATAGTAAGGGAGTCTGGACGGCTCGAAGTCGTCATAAGGGTGGTGTCCAGGTCCTACTGGGTGACGGAGCAGTCCGTTTTGTAGGGGAAAATATCGATTTTAATACCTGGCAGCGATTGGGGCATATCTCTGATGGAAATGTAATTGGCGAGTTCTAGTCATATTTTCGTCTGAATAATTCTTATAAGACGTTCTGTGTACTGTCACAGGACGTCTTTTGCAATTCTGGAAAAGTTAATTTGAGGATCTTTGCTTAGATGAAAAAGTATTCAACCTTCCTTTTCGCGTTAATTGTTTGTTCTTCATTTTCAATTGGGTGTGGCGAAAGTGGACCTGCCCCGGATCTGGCTGGAAAATCGGTTGGGGATTTGAATGTTGCCGACACCAAAGCCGAGCTCAAGGCAAGATTACAGGAGATTGCTGATACTGGAACAGCTGGTAGTGCACTGGTAGGCCTGAAGGAAAGTATTGAATCTTTGAAATCGACAGACGGAGCGCTAGCCGACGAATTGTTGTCGCTCTACAATCAACTCGAGTCCGCTAAAGATAAGAGTAAGATCAAATCGCTCGCCTCATCGATGGCGGCCAAGCTTTAATCAAACGAAACACACAACTCGTGATATCGGTGTCATGGAGATCTGTGACCAGTGAAAATCATCGATGAAATTCGCAACCGCTACGTACGATGGATCATCCTGCTGGCGGGCATTGTGGTTCTATTCGGGACATTCTGGAATTTTTATCCTGTTTACTGTGTCAACAGGGCAGAAAGTGCACTTTACTCTCAAGACTTGGAAGCCGCACAGGATTGGATACAATCTGGTCTTCATTGGTCAGCAGATTCCATCTCCTTGCACTTGTTAGATGCACGCTGGAATCGTCGTCTGAGTCGTTTTGACGAAATGAATTCGTGTCTGAGCAAAGCGGCTGAAGCTGGAGCTGATAAAGAACGAATCGTTCATGAACAGGTACTGGCTTCAGCTCAGACCGGAACAATTGGTCCCTTAAAAAACCAGTTGGCCGATCTGTTAATGAAAGGCGAAGACCTTTCCGACATTTGCGATGCGTACGTCCGTGGTTGCCTCATGGTTTATCGAATTGATGAAGCCGAGAAAGTCCTGGGATTGTGGAAAGCGGATCTTCCAGATGATCCGCAGCCACATTTTCTGGCCGGACGACTCCTGGAACATCAAGTCGAACTCGACGGAGCAATCGCCTCTTTCGAGGCAACGTTGCAACGCTCTCAAAAACACGCCCCTGCTGCTTACAATCTTGGTAGAATCTATTTTAGAAACCAGAAATACGAAAAAGCACTCATGATGTATGAGCAAGCTCGTGACTCTAGCTGGAATCCCAATCCCGCACTGGTTTCAATGGCACAATGTGCAATTGAACTGGAACAACCTGAAAGAGCAGCACGCTATCTTGGCGAAGTGACGACGACCGATCCTGCTGACGACTTGGAAATGTATCGATACTTAGGCGACCCATCTTCTGTTGCGTTATCTCGCTATTACGCGGTGAAAGGTCGTCTCGCCCAACTCAATAACGACAACAATAGAGCCAGGCAAGCCTACGAAGAAGCCCTGACAGCCAATCCTCAGGATTGGCGTTCGCGTTATCAGTATTCGCAAATTCTTAGAAAATTAGGTCTTTCCGAGCAGGCTAAAGCCGAGGTCGAAAAATATCGTGCCACACAAAGCGCTCTTAAAGAGTGTGATGAATCGATCCGCCGCCTTTCAATAAATCCTAATGATGTCGAGGCGAGGATGGCGGTTGCGCGTGTAATGATGGAACACATTTCCGAATCTCAGGGAATTATCTGGCTAAAAAGTGTTTTACTGTATGATCCAGATCATGTCGAAGCCCGACAAATGCTGGATCACTATGATAATAAACATAGCAAATAATTTGCCTAAAGAACGAGAATACGGGAACCGATGCCATATCTCAAACTCATTCACTATTTGATGCTCTCCCTGATTCTATGTTCAATCGTTCTCGTCCAGGGTTGTGGTGGATCGGACTCGGATGATCAGCCGTCATCATCGACTGATCCGCAATTCGAGTCGGATACTTTAGCTGAGGAAACCGTTACCTTCCGAGGCTCGGAAGCGTTAGAACAACTGAAAATCATTTACAACAACGGCGAAGATGCAGGGCAGTTTTCAATTGTTGAATCGCTAGGTGGTGGTGTCGGGGTTTTTGACTATGATCGGGATGGCTGGTTAGACTTGATCTTCCCTGGAGGGGGGACATTTTCAGAGAGCACTTTGGAGGGCTTGCCAACTCGAATTTTGCGTCAGTCGGCTCCTGAGCAATTTACGGATGTCTCTCATGCGGCAGGAACAGAAGTTGTCCGACATTACACGCATGGAATCGCTAACGGAGACTACAACAACGATGGCTTTACCGATGTATTAATCACTGGATATGGAGGGTTGCAGCTCTTATCCAATAATGGTGACGGCAGTTTTTCCGACGTGACTGATCAAGTCGGACTGCACGATTCCTCCTGGTCCGCTTCGGCTGCATGGGGAGACTTCAACAACGATGGGTTTCTCGATATCTATATCACACATTATGTGAACTGGAGTATTGAAAATAATCCGATTTGTTTCAATCAAGATGGCCATCGTGATGTCTGTGCACCCCCAGATTTCTCCGGATTAGACGACGTCATTTATCTCAATTCGGGAGATGGAACATTCACAGCGAATCGTGAAGCTCTGGGCCTTTCACCAGAAGGAAAGGGCTTGGGTGTTTTGCTTGCTGATTGGGATGAAGATGGAGATCTCGACATTTACGTAGCTAATGATACGGTTCCCAATTTCTTTTATTCCAATAATGGCAATGCGACATTCACGGAAAAAGCTTTAATTTCGGGTTTGGCGATTGACGATATGGCCAATTCAAATGGCAGTATGGGATTGGCGGTCATTGATTTAGATCGCGATCACCGAGCAGATATATTCGTCACCAATTACGAGGAAGAACTCTCCGCTTTGTATATGAATTTAGGGGGATCAAACTTCAGCTACGAGAGTCGACAAGCAGGACTCAATCGACTTGGTAAGCTTTTTGTTGGCTTTGGTTGCGTCGCAGGCGATTTCGATTTGGACGGAGACCACGATGTCGTTATTTCTAACGGACATGCGGTTCGATATCCGACGAACGGCGAATTAAAACAGGAACCTCTTCTTCTTATTAATGATGACGGAAGACTGAACAGGATGAAAGCGGTACCGTCTTCATATTTCGGCCAGACTCATCGCGGGCGGGGATTGGCTACTGGAGATATTAACCGAGATGGCCAACTCGATTTAGTTTTCGCAAATATTCTTGAGCCAGCTGTGCTCCTTTTCGGAGAAGTTCGGCAGCCAAAAAATAGATTATTAGTATCGCTTGTAGGACGTAAGGTGAATCGTGATGCGATTGGTGCTCGAGTCTGTATAAAAATGAAGTCTTCAGAGCTTGTGGAGTGGACGACAGCCGGAATGGGTTACCTGTCGTCGAGCCCGAATGAATTACTGTTTGTAATTCCTGAGGAAGAAGTCATCGAGGAAATTGAAATTAAGTGGCCTGGTGGAGACGTCTCATCTGTCTCAGCGGATAATTTAGACTTGACGATGAATGATCAGGGATTTGGTCATCTCAGAATCGTTGAGTAGAGCAGCGCCTGTCCCAAAGCAATCCTGGACTGTTACTGATTAACCTGTCAAGAAATATCAGTCAGAGAAATTGGTTCAAGACCTCGCCTGACTGGCACATTGTATCGCATTCAGGAATCTGCCATAATCTAAAATTATAATCATCTCTCATTTCTACCGAGGCGCTCATGCATTCAGCATTGCCAGTTGAACGATTGGTCAACTTGCTCAATCCTGCGGGAAATCTCATTTTCAACATGTCTGTTGACCAAGCTGCAGAGCGGGTTGGTTCAGGAGATCCCCAACAGGTTCGGGCAATTGATGGTCATTTTGCTCTAATTCACAAACAGGGGCAGCAGATCCGCATGGCACGTTCTCTTGGGCGGCCTATGCGATATTTTCTTGCCAAGAGAACAGAGGGGCCTTGCCTGATTGTGGCCGAACGGATTGACGAGATTTACAACTTTCTATGCAACGAAGGTTTGGCAGGGCAGTTTCATCCCTCTTACACCCGCATGGTCCCGGCTCACCATATTGTTGAACTCGCGCTAGTGGGGTGTCCTGATCCCAACCCCGAGGCGATCCGCTATTTCACTCCGCAGCGGAATCGATGGAGTACCGATCTCGACGAAATTAGTCGAAATTATATGAGTAAACTGGCGGGTGAAATCGACCATTGGCTCAATACGATTTCCAAAGAAGAACCGCTGGGTGTCCTCTTCTCAGGTGGGATTGACAGTGGAGCGGTATTTCTGGTGCTCTATCATGTTTTGCTCAAACGTGGCGAGTCTCCTGCACGGCTCAAGGCTTTTACATTGACTGTTGATGAGGGGGGATCTGATACGGCACAAGCCGAACAGTTTCTTGGTGAACTGGATTTAACACTGTTTTGGGAACAGATTCCTGTCCATCGAGATGATTTGGATTATCGTGAAGCGGTTAAGATTATTGAGGATTACAAGCCACTCGACGTTCAGGCTGCGACAATGACTCTGGCTCTGTGTCGTGGTATTCGAGATCGCTATCCTGATTGGAAATATCTGATTGATGGGGATGGAGGAGATGAGAATCTTAAGGACTATCCCATTGCAGAAAACTCGGAACTCACGATTCGAAGTGTTCTGAACAATCCCCTTTTGTATCAAGAAGGCTGGGGTGTGCAGGCGGTCAAGCACTCGTTGGTTTACTCTGGAGGACAAAGCCGTGGGCATGTTCGTACGCATGCTCCAGCTAGACATTTCGGATTTCACGGCTTTAGTCCATATGCATTGCCCAATGTGATTGAAGTTGCAGAAGGCATTCCTTTTGTCGAATTGACGGATTGGCAGCAAGATCGACTTTACGAACTTAAGGGCGAGATTATGAGACGGGGTGTGAAGGCGATTACGGGCCTGACGATGCCCATCTTCGAAAAACGGCGGTTTCAGCAAGGTGCGATGGAAGATCAACTCTTCAAGGAATTGTTCCCCGCTGAAGAAACAACCTATCGGCAAGCGTTCGCAGGGCAGTATGAATAATCAGTATGCGCACCTGAATGATGAAGAAATTCTCAGGTTGCGGCCTCCTAAGCATGCTGTCGATCCAAAGCGTCCTTATGCCTTCACACACGAATCAGAGGCAGCAGCGAATGGCCAGGTGGTCGATGTGTCGACCGTATTTCTAACCAATAGCGAATGTCCATTTCGTTGTTTGATGTGTGATCTCTGGATGAACACGACCGACCAATCAGTTCCTTCAGGCGCTATCCCTCAACAAATCGATTATGCACTCGATCGACTGCCTCCTGCTCGGCATATCAAACTCTATAACAGCGGGAATTTCTTTGATTCCAAAGCCATTCCTCCTGCGGATTATTCCGATATTACTCAGCGCGTGAGGAGGTTTGAAAACGTAATCGTCGAGAACCATCCACGACTATGTACGGATAAATGTTTACATTTTCAAAGTATGCTTGAAGAGACCTCGCTGGAGATAGCGATGGGGCTGGAGACCATACATCCGCGTGTATTGCCCGCGCTCAACAAGCAAATGAATTTGAATGATTACACACGGGCGGTCGAATATTTGCTCAATCACGGAATTGCCGTCCGCAGCTTTATTCTACTCAAGCCACCTTTTCTACTGGAAGAGGAAGGTGTCGAATGGGCGTTAAAATCAATTGAATACGCTTTTGCAAATGGTGTCGGTTGCTGCGCTGTCATTCCGACGCGATCTGGTAATGGTATGATGGAACAATTGGAGGCGCAAATGCATTTTGTTCCCCCATGTTTAAGCTCGCTGGAGCGGGTTATGGAAGAGGGGTTGGCAGTAGCAAGTGCGCGCGGACGAGTCATTGTCGATTTGTGGGATCTTGAGCGTTTTGCGAACTGCGATCGCTGTTTTGAGCAACGCCGCGAACGCTTGCATCGTATGAATCTCGTGCAGAAGAACTTACCTCCGATTGCGTGTTCTTGTCAAAAGGTTCGATTATGACGGAAAATATCTCGGTAGATGTTGCCGTGATTGGTGCGGGTTTTG